>SYAZ01000001.1 GCA_005788815.1 Actinomycetota bacterium
CCACGTTGCACCAAACGCACCACGCGACATTGACTTACGAATGAGATCAATACCTGCTGTGATATTGCCCCACTGATCTGAGCCACCCATTTGCAACTCAACATTGTGTGTAGCGCAAAGATGCCTGAAATCATTGGCTTGCAGCAACATGTAACTGAACTCTGTGTACGACAAACCATTTTCGGACGAGAGTCTGTTCTTCACAGATTCCTTTGCCATCATTTGATTAACAGTGATGTACTTACCTACGTCACGAAGAAAATCGAGCGCAGTTATCTGTGCAGTCCAGTCAGCGTTGTTCACCAAAGTCGCAGATGTAGCACCAGCAGAGAAATCAAGAAGACGTGACAACTGGTTCTTAATTTTTTCAACATTGTGTTGCAGTGTGTCACGATCGAGAAGATTGCGCTCTTCACTTTTTCCAGAAGGATCCCCCACCATTCCGGTTGCCCCACCAGCTAATGGAAATGGTCTGTGACCAGCCAATTGAAAACGACGAAGAGTGAGTTGTCCAAGCAGGTGGCCGACATGCAACGAATCAGCAGTGGGGTCAAAGCCCACATAAATACCGATGGGATCTGCATCGAGTCGGGCCGATAACGCGGCTGCATCAGTGGAATCATGTATCAAACCACGTGCGGCTAGATCATCGAACAAACCCTTTTGTGTCACCTCTCTATGTTGCCATGTTGATGGAGGGCAACGCCGTTCTATTATCAGTACATCGCTTCATCAACCCCATTTTCACACCCAGGTCTTTTCACGCAAGACCCCATGGTTGGCGCGCTACGCACTCAAGCAACTGCCTGCGCAGCACTCGGCTCACACATGTATGGCGAGCTATTCACTGCATTGGCCGACGACTACGAAGACGGTGGACGAACATATGCAATCCTGGCTGGCCGTAGCGATCGGCCAGTTCACGACGCAGTTCCACTTCGCCTCGCTGGCGCAATACACAGGGTGGTTCTTGAGGGCTTAGAACCCCGTCTGGCGCGCCATTACCCCAGCATGGGTGGAAGCCCTGGCGAAGATTTCACCGCTGATTTTATTGGTTACATGAAAGACCACATTGGCAGTATTGAGCTGGGACTTGGGCAACAGGTGCAAACAAATGAAGTCGGTCGCAGCGTGGTGCACCTTGTATTGAGTCATTGGCTCACCACGCTTGACATTGCCGAGTTCGACTTCCTCGAAGTAGGCGCGAGTGCAGGATTAAACTTGAATTTCGACAAGTTCTATGCGTGCTTCGGTCAACTGCGAATGGGCTCGCAGCAATCGCCATTGCGATTCATGGGTGATTGGTTCGGTAATGCACCCGATGTTCCCCGCATTGGCGCCACTATTCGACGCCGTCGAGGAACCGACATCTCACCAATTGATGTTCGCAATCACGATGACGCCACTCGCCTTTTGTCTTTTATTTGGCCCGACCAAAAGGCTCGATTCGAACGCACACAATTTGCTATTGATATTGCGCAAGAACATCCACCTTCGGTGGACAGTGCGTCGGCAGATACATGGATTACCCAACAACTTCAACGAGAACGCGATTGTGCCACCGTTGTATTTCACTCCATCGTGTGGCAATACCTCGGCAAAGAAATCCAGCAACGCTTCAAAGACACAATGTCTCAGTTCGGTGAATCTGCCACAAAGAAAACACCACTCATCTGGGCCCGTATGGAACCGTCGGGGCCAGTTGCTGATGTACGCGTCACGGTGTGGAACGGAAAGAAAAAACCAACTGAACATCGGCTAGCCGAGGTTGGTTACCACGGTCAAAACTTCACGTGGCTATAGAAGATTAGAACTCTCTCGACAATGCGCGCTTGACCATCTCAGGTACAGCGACAGGGGTCGGCGCACCTGGCGTGGTGCTCACGTATGTAATGCGGCAATCAAATACGGGTTCTTTGTTGACGGTCATCTCGATATCAACATCAAACGAGGTATTTCCCCAACGCGAGACCGAACAAGCAGCATGGATGATGTCTCCGTATGTGGCGCCTTTATGCCACGTTCCCGTTGCAGTCTTCAACATGAAGTCAAACCCCACAGCGATCAAGTCAACATCATTGGCATCTGCATTTTTTTCTGCTGCAATCGCATTTCGAACAAACTGAGCGACAGAATCATCTGCGTACAACCAGTAATTGGCATTGAACACGACATTTTGCATGTCACATTCGTTATAACGAACCCGAATTTCTTCTGTGTATTTCATTCAAAACGCGCCTTTGCTTGACGTATTGCTTCCACCAATCGTGCACGCTGTTCAGGTGATGCAACCGGGCCAGCGCCACCTGGGGTCTGACGACGGCCAACCGCCACGCCAGCATCGAACAATGAAACTGCGTCTCCACCAAGCAACGGATGGCTCAATACCAATGTGGCCATGGGAGTGTTAGTGGCGATCGAATCGCGAACAATCTTGCCCACTACCCCATGCGCTTCGCGAAATGGCATGCCACGTTCAACTAACCACTCAGCAAGATCTGTTGCTACCAGTGCTTCAGCATCAGCGCCAGCGATCATGTTTTCAGTTTCGAACCTTGCGGTCTTGATCATTCCAGTGAGTGCGATAAGCGCACGACGAACCTGATCGACAGAATCAAACAATGGCTCTTTGTCTTCTTGCAGATCACGGTTGTAGGCCAACGGAAGCCCCTTCAACATCACCAACAAGCCAGTGAGGTTTCCGATCAAACGACCTGATTTACCTCTAGCTAATTCTGCAATATCAGCATTCTTCTTCTGCGGAAGCATGGAAGATCCGGTTGCATATGCGTCGTCGAGAACTGCGAAACCAAATTCTGCACTAGTCCACAAGACCCATTCCTCACCGATTCGTGACAGGTGAACGCCAAGAAGAGCAATATCAAACAAAATCTCTGCAATGAAATCACGATCAGATACCGCATCAAGAGAATTAGCAAACGTGCCACCAAAGCCCATCGATGCAGCAGAGTGAGATGGGTCAAGCGGCAAGGATGAACCAGCTAATGCGCCTGCACCGAGCGGCGAGACATCGAGGCGTTGCAAGGTGTCTGCAAGACGATCAACGTCACGCAGCAGCGCCCATGAATGCGCCCTGAGGTGATGCGACAACAACACAGGCTGGGCATGCTGCACATGGGTGTATCCGGGCAAACGTGTAGGAGGTGTGCACGAATCTGCTTCAAGCGCGCGGTCTTCCAAAGTATTCACAAGATTCAAAACGAATGATGCAAGAACAGCGACTTCACGTTTACACCACAAGCGAACTGCAGTGGCCACTTGGTCGTTACGGCTCCGTCCAGTGTGTATACGTGCACCTGGTTCGCCAGCAATTTGTGTGACGCGACGTTCGATGGCGGTGTGAATATCTTCATCGGTGGCTTCATATACGAACGCACCAGATGCGAACTCTGTACCAACTTCATCAAGTGCAGCCAGCACTGTTTTCCCGTCAGATTCATTCATGATGCCCACGGACACCAACATAGAAACGTGGGCCTTTGAGCCAACGATGTCATCAGCCCATAGGCGTTTATCGAAGGACAGACTCTCGGTATACGCCATTAACTCCTCTGCTGGCGAGGCCTCGAAACGACCGTGCCACAGTGCGGCACCAGAAGCGACTTCTTTTTCAGACATGACTTGTCCCCTTCTTGCGTGGAATTCCACCAGTTGCATCAGTGACGCCAGACAGAGAACGCAGTTCTTCTGCAAGTCTTGCGCCGCCTATGTCTTCTGCAGCAACGCAAAAAATTGTGTCGTCACCGGCCACTGTGCCAAGCAGACCAGACAGTGCACTTCGATCAAGTGCAGAGGCAACAACGTGTGCACAACCAGGAGGCGTACGAACGACCACCAAGTTCCCACTAGAAGTCACTTCAGCGACCCACTCTGCCATCACTCTGCGGAGTTGATCTGAGGGAGCAACTCGTGCTGGTGCGTATTCGGCGATCGCATAAATGCTGTCACCGCCGGCAACGCGTATTTTTACAGCACCAAGTTCTTCAAGGTCGCGCGAGATAGTTGCCTGGGTTGCCTCGATGCCTTGATCTTTCAACATTTCTTGCAGATGAGGCTGGCTACATACATTTTCTTGCGCAATCAGACGTGTGATGATCTGTTGTCTCTGTTGCTTTGTGCTCATGTTATTTCCCTACTACCCAGGCCAATGCGCCACGCGCAGCGGTAAGACGATGATGTCCTTGCTCAATGACCAGACTCGAAGGTCCATCAAAAACTTCTGCAGTCACTTCTTCGCCACGGTGTGCAGGCATGCAATGCATGAACTTTGCCTTAGGCGCGGCCGCTTTCATTAAGCCTGCAGTAACGCAATACTCAGCGAAAATCTTTCGACGCGACTGTGACTCTTGTTCTTGTCCCATAGAGATCCAGGTATCCGTGTGCACAACATGAGCACCCTTCACCGCGCCTAACGGATCCACAGACTGAGACACTGCCCCACCGAGTGATGCGAGACGTTCTAATTCTTCGTCATTGGCGTCGTAGCCGAGTGGACAACCCAAAGAGAAAGTGCCGCCCAGCATGCACACTGCTTCGCCGAGAGAACGCGCAACATTGTTGTAGTCACCTATCCATGCCACTGTGAGCCCACTGATTGGTCCGGCATGTTCTTCCATCGTGATGATGTCTGCAAGAGCCTGCAATGGATGCGATAAGTCACTCAACATGTTTATGACCGGCACAGTTGAAGACGCAGCAAGACGTGCAACAACGGAATGCTTAAAGACACGAGCAGCAAGGACACCGTGGTAGCCAGAC
>SYAZ01000081.1 GCA_005788815.1 Actinomycetota bacterium
AAAAGATGCACGCCGGTCCGACCGCGTCGAGCAATTTGCATTAGCCGCTGCACAAGAAGCATTTCAGCAAGCCGGCACATTGAACGTAGAGCCATCTCGGTTCGGAACAATTTTCGCAACCGGTATTGGTGGACTACATACACTCGAAGAGCAAGTGATCATCCGAGTGGAAAAAGGTGAGCGACGCGTCTCGCCATTCCTTGTTCCCATGATGATGGCCAATGCTTCAGGCGCTGCCATTTCCATGCGTTACGGATTGCAAGGCCCGAACGAAACCATTTGTACAGCCTGCGCCGCCGGAACTCATGCCATTGGGTACGCAGCACGTCAGATTGCGTGGGGTCGTTGTGACGCAGTTGCAACGGGTGGCTCTGAATGTGCCGCCACGCTTACCTCTCTTGCTGGTTTCGGCAACATGACAGCGCTTTCTTCTACTGGGTCTTCAAAGCCGTTCGATGCAACCCGTGATGGCTTTGTCATGGGTGAAGGTGCCGCCGTATTCATTCTCGAGCGCTACGACCTAGCAGTAGCACGTGGTGCCAAAATTCTTGGTGAGATTCTTGGAGCAGGAAGCAATGCCGATGCGCATCACATCACTGCACCAGCACCTGGTGGAACTGGTGCAATCGCATGTATGAATCTCGCACTTGAAGACGCCGGCCTTTCCTCATCCGATATTTCATTGGTGAATGCACACGGAACATCTACCCCACTGAATGATGCCGCTGAAGCAGAGGCGATGACTCATGTTTTCGGTGCACGCGGCGTTGCAGTAACCAGTGGCAAGGGTGTTACCGGACACGCATTGGGCGCAGCAGGCGCACTCGAAGCTGCTCAAGTTCTTTTGTCAATGGAAAAGAAACTCATTCCGCCAACTGCAGGAACTACACAGGTAGATCCGGCAATGACGATAGATCTTGTTACGGGAACGGCTCGCGCATGGACTCCAGCACCAGCAATTTCAAACAACTTTGGTTTTGGCGGCCACAACGGTTCCGTCATCATCGGCCCCGGAGAATAAATACTTATTTCGGGCCATAGCCCAGTGGTACAGAACGCCACTCTCGCTCGGAGCCTCTGGAATACGCTCCACGGTTCGTACATGTTGAAAGCCCAGGTGAAGTGGAACTTTGCCTGTAGCAATGTTCGCCTCATCGTGGTGAATTTCCACAATGTCAATCTCGGGCCAGATTGCAAAAGCCATCTCAGTCAGTAATTGCGACACCATCGTTGCGATGCCTTTACCTACGAAATCAACATGCACCCAATAACCGATATCCACAGTGTTCTCAGCTCCGCGGAGGTGTAAACCAGTCCCGCCAACAACGCGTTCACCAAGAAAAATACCCATAGTGAAATCGGTACCAGTGTCCCACTCGGCAGACCAAGACCTGATGAGTTCTTCTCTTTGTTCAACCGACTGTGGCTCAAACTTGGCCCATGGCATCCATGGTGAAAGATGACTCAGACTCTCCGTCACTGCGCGCACTAACTCAGGTGCATCACTAGTTTTGTATCTACGAACTACATAGTCGCCGACATGTAACTCAGATGGTGCAGGCGAGATTGTTCTCACAGGCGACATATTGGTTATCGGTCGACCAATACAAACATCAATTCACACTCGCATGCGACCTTGCCATTCAGCAGCGCCCTACCAGTGCCTTTGCCCCCGCGAGAACTGATGTGACCCAACGTGGCTTCGAGAACCAATTCATCACCAGGCGAAACCTGTCGACGGAAACGAGCAGCATCGAGCCCGCCAAACAATGGCAACCGTGATTGATGCGCAGGGTCAGACAACAACGCGTAAGCACCAAGTTGTGCAATCGCTTCACACATCAACACGCCAGGCAACGTGGGTCGACCAGGAAAGTGACCAGGAAAGAACCATTCATCACCAGTAAGTTTCCAATGACCGGTAGCGCTGACACCAATCTCGAGCTGCGAAATGGAATCGATAAACAAGAAAGGTGCACGATGTGGCAACACATCTATTGGGGCTGGAAAGTCGCTCATTTGCCGAGCGCCTTCAATAAGTTCGTCGGAGTATCCGCGGGAGAAATTTTGTACCAGGCGTTTAACACAACCCCGTCTTGCACTAGAAACGCAGAACGCTCAATGCCCATATATTCACGACCGTACATAGATTTCTTCTTCCATACTTTGAATGCTTTTGCAACAATGTTCTCTGTGTCTGCCAATAATGGAAAACCAAGTTCATACTTATCGTCGAACTTCTTTTGCTTTTCGGATTTGTCCGGGCTGATGCCCACAATCACCGTTCGCCCAATCTCGTCCTTTATGTCGCGAAGTCCGCACGACTGTGCTGTGCATCCAGGAGTATCGGCCTTTGGGTAGAAGTAGATCAACACTTTCTTCTTTCCCATTTTGGACAAAGAGAACTTCTTGCCATCTTGGTCGAGCAATTCAATATCTGGAACAGCAGATCCTTCAGCGAGCATGTCTACCAAGGTACAACGGTTTACTAGTCCGCAGAGGGACGGCGCATGCCATGTCCGTAGAAGCCACCCTTTGGCCGAGCATGAGCATGATAATGATCAGGGATTGTTCGCATATTGTCGTCAATTCGCATCTCAAAAGTGAAATGGGCAGCCACAACACTTTCAAGCTTCTGATGTAAACGTTGTTTTACTTCGTCATCCGGTGACGCATCATGTTCGCGCCATACCACTATGGGCACACTGCAACTCTCGCATTCAGCTATCCAGCATTCTTCGTCCTCGAAGAACCACTCCGACATTCGCGCAGCTTCACATAATTCGCAATTGCCTTCACCGAATATGCTCACGAACGACTACCACTTCGCCGAGTCGAGCGCCTCACGCACTTCATGCACGTATGCCCCCACTGCATCAGCTCCGCCTTCCATGAGGCGCCGCACAACTGAGGCACCCATGATGACTCCGTCTGCAACCCTGCTTGCTTCCACTGCTTGCTCGGCATTCGAGACACCTACACCTACCAATACAGGCTTGGTGGTGACCTTCTTGACGCGCGCAGCAAGCGTGGTGGCCGTGAGTGCCAGCGAAGTTCTCTCACCAGTAACACCAAGTAGTCCGACCGAGTACACAAAACCACGCGCGCGTTCAACAACGCGAGGCAAACGCTCATCGGGTGCGGTGGGTGCGGCCAGCATGACTGTTTCAATACCAGCCGCGTCTGCAGCCGCGCACCAGTCACCAGATTCTTCCAAAGGAAGATCAGGAACAATCGCAGCACTAATTCCAGCAGCAGCAAGATCAGATGCAAAACGTTCGTGGCCTGCATGGAACACGGTGTTGTAGTAGCACATCACAGCAAGCGGAATTCCTACATCGAGAGTTCGCGCTTCATGCAGAATCTTTATGTAATTCGTTCCGCCTTCAAGTGCAACCTGGGACGCAGCCTGAATAACCGGACCATCCATTACAGGGTCAGAAAAAGGCAAGCCAATTTCCACAGCGTCAGCTCCCTGCGCGGCACATGCACGAATTGCATCGACCCAACCGGGATAGCCACCAGTTATGTATGGCACCAAACATTTACCGCCCGAGGCGATACGTGCGTTTAAGGCCTCTTCAAGCCTTCCCGTCACTGCAACCCACCAAGAATCGACATCATCTGGCCGACATCCTTGTCGCCGCGTCCCGACAAATTCATCAACACTGTTTTGCCCTTCATGGAAGGAGATTCACGCACGATCCATGCAAGCGCATGTGCGCATTCCAATGCAGGAATGATTCCCTCAGAACGCGACATCAACTGGAATGCGGAGATAACTTCATCGTCATTCACAGTTGGATACTCAGCTCTTCCAATAGATGCCAAATACGAATGCTCTGGACCAACTCCTGGGTAGTCAAGACCCGCGGAAATGCTGTGCGCTTCGGCAACTTGCCCGTACTCGTCTTGCATGAGGAAACTCTTCATGCCGTGCACCACACCTGGTTGACCGCGAGTAACGGCCGCGCCGCCTGCCGGTTCTACGCCAATCAAACGCGCAGGCGTATCTACGAAGCCAGAGAAAATCCCCATTGCGTTTGACCCGCCACCAACGCATGCAACAACCACATCTGGTGACGTGCCGAGCATTTCATTTGTTTGTTCGAATGCTTCATCGCCGATCACTCTGTGAAACTGGCGCACCATATACGGGTACGGATGTGGTCCCATGACAGAACCAAGGCAGTAATGAGTACTCTCAACTGTTGCAACCCAATCGCGCATTGCTTCGTTCACTGCATCCTTCAGCGTCTGGCTGCCTGATGTCACTGCTTCTACATCGGAACCGAGCAAGCGCATGCGAAACACATTCAATTCCTGACGAGCAACGTCCACTGCGCCCATGTACACCTTGCACTCAAGGCCAAGCAACGCAGCAGCTGTAGCTGAAGCAACACCGTGTTGTCCGGCGCCTGTCTCAGCAACGATGCGCTTTTTGCCCATTCGCTTTGCAAGCAGCGTTTGTCCGAGAACATTGTTGATCTTGTGCGAACCGGTGTGATTGAGATCTTCGCGCTTCAATATCAAGCGAATACCTAATTGCTCACTCAGGTTGTGACATTCAGTCATGATGCTTGGTCGACCTGCATACTCGCGCAAGAGATCATTGAGATCCGAACGAAACATGGGATCAGCCCACGCATCTTCAAACGCAGCCTCTAATTCTTGGCAAGCGGGAACCAGAGTTTCCGGAACGAAGCGCCCACCGAAGTCGCCAAAGCGACCGTCCGAGCCTGGAGTGACCATGATTGACATTCCTAGATTCCACCACGAATGGAACCAAATACCATCACTGATTGATGTGACCCTTACTGGTCCATCCAGTCGTAGGGGCCGTTATCTCCGCCTTCGTATTCGGGAAGCACCACAGAACGAGCCGCATCGATGAACCTCTTCATCAGCATGGGGTCTTTCTGCCCCGGTGATGACTCCACGCCAGAACTCACGTCCACGCCCCACGGGTGACAGATCTCGATACCGCTGACAACGTTGTCTGGCGTAAGACCTCCTGCCAAGATCACGTTCACGCTGGTCGAGACATTGCCGGCAAGGGTCCAGTCGAACACCTTTCCCGAGCCTGGTTCGGGAGCGTCTAGCAATATGGTGCGAACTCCGAAGTCTTGAGCGTGCGCAGCATCAGGAGATCCAGCAGCCACAGCCTTAAACACGGTGCGAACATGCTTTGACACTTCGGCAACATCACTGGGTCGTTCGTGGCCATGCAATTGGGCTGCGCGTACCCCACTAGCATTCACTATCTCGATAACCCGCTTCGGATGTTCATCGCGAAAAACACCGACCGTCAGAATTTCCGGCGGCAGTCTCCGGGTGATGTCATAGACCCTTTGGGCCACAATTTGGCGCACAGATGGTGCAAACACAAATCCGATGGCATCGGCCCCGAGTGCTACAGCAAGAAGGGCGTCGTCTTCATTAGTGACGCCACAAATCTTTACGAACATACTCGTACGGTAGTGCGCGCAGGCACTAAGAAGATGAACCTATTCCACGCACAGGTCGGTTAGCGCGGCGGCGGGGTTCGATGAAGTCACCAGGTGCTCCCCTACAAGCACGGCGTCGTATCCAGCAGAACGCAAAGACAATGCATCATCTCGCCCGCGAACGCCCGACTCGGCAACTCGCACGACATGTGACGGCATGAGAGACCCCATGCGCACCGCTCGGTCGTGGTCTACAGCAAAGGTCACGAGGTCTCGTTGATTAACACCGATAATCGTTGCGTCGACCCGTAATGCTCGCTCCAATTCGATTTCATCGTGCACTTCAACAAGTACATCAATATCTACGAAGCGTGCCACTTCCATGCAACGAGCGAGTTCTTCCTGAGATAACGCGGCCGCAATCAAGAGCACACAATCTGCACCCATGATGCGAGCATCACACACGTCGCGTGGATTAACCGTGAAGTCTTTGCGCAACACCGGCACATCGCATGCTGCACGTGCGGCTTGCAAGTCACTCACAGAACCACCGAAATAGTTTTTATCGGTGAGCACTGAGAGACACGATGCTCCACCTTTCTGATACGCACGCGCTAACACATCTGGTTTCAAACCTTCATTCAGGTCGCCTTTAGACGGCGACCGGCGTTTAATCTCAGCAATCACTGACAGATGTGGCGTGTCTTGTATTGCTTTTCCAAACCCTCGAGGAGGTGCGTTACGGCGAGCAACTTCTATGAGTTCGGTCAACAACCGAGTATCGCTGTCGGCACGCTGGCGATGCCAGAGCAAAATATCGTCGAGGTAGGTGCGAGTCATGCAACTACCAAAACAGGGCTTAGAGGCCCTTGCCACCTAATGGTGTCATGACGTGGAACTCTGGTGCTCCACCGAACAGACCGCCCACTTTGGGACCGAGCTGCTTGAACCACTCAGAAGACATATGTGCATCCATATCGGCTTGGCTGTCGTACATCTCATACATCCACAAGACATCGTCGTTGCCAGCCTCGGAGTGAAGGATGTAGTAGCGAGTACCCGACTCGGCCTTCACATTCTCTAGGGCAAAATCCATGGCTGCTGCCAATTCTTTTCCTTTGCCTGGCGCTGCAGGCATCTTCACAATTACTACGACTTTGCTCATGGTTTCCCCACTTTCCAATGCACACCACCGGTGCGCTTCACCAAACTACACGCCTAGCAGCGCGGATTAGAAGCCCAAGATACGAACTATCTCGTTCTGCAAATCAGCGATTGGGACACGCACCTGCTCAGTGGAGTCGCGATGGCGAATTGTCACAGCATTGTCTTCGAGTGTGTCGAAATCGACAGTGACGCATAACGGCGTGCCAATTTCGTCTTGTCGGCGATAACGGCGACCGATGGCCTGTGTCTCGTCGTACTCGCACATATATCGCTCTGATAATTGTTGATAGATCTCTTTGGCCACTGGCGACAAAGTGTCCTTCTTCGACAACGGCAGCACTGCCACCTTGTACGGAGCAAGACGCGGGTGAAGACGCAAAACGGTGCGTGCCTCACCGTTCACTTCGTCTTCGTCGTAGGCAGCCAACAGGAATGCAGCCATCGTGCGGTTAGCGCCGGCAGCGGGTTCCACTACATACGGGATGTAACGCTCGTTCGTTGCCTGATCAAAGAAATCCAACTTTTGGCCTGATGCATTTGAGTGCTGGGTGAGGTCGAAGTCGGTGCGTTGTGCAATTCCTTCTAGTTCTCCCCATCCCCACGGGAACATAAATTCAACATCGCTGGTTCCGGCTGAATAATGCGAGAGCTCATCG
>SYAZ01000082.1 GCA_005788815.1 Actinomycetota bacterium
GGAACTGGCGCATTGTTCTTAATGCTTTTTCCAATACAAGTGATGATGAATCGATCAGATGCGGCAAGCATCGCGTCGAGGAAGGCACGACGGGTATCGATTCGAGAGTCGGATGTGCCAATGAAACGTTGGCGGCCTGTGAGATCGTCGCCTTCAAGTTCCTTCACGCTGACCACTGCGTCGTCGTAACCCAGAATGCACACCACGCGAAACGGCACAGAACGTAATGGAACAAACGAGGTAGCTGTCACTGCGCCGGTGCGCAACGGCTGGCGTCCAGGTGTTGCCTCTACGCGTTCAACCACGATGCTTGCGAACTCATCGAACGGAACAGCCGTTGTGCTGCCAGAACCAATGAGCTGACTAGAAGTCCTCAGTGAGCGCAACACTTTCAGTGGTTCAACCAATGCATCGCTGTTCATGCCGCACAGTTCCACTAGTAGTTCTTCCAGCAACGAACACCAATCAGCAACACTTCGTTGAGCACGGGTCTTCACTTCGCAATCCATCAGCAATGACAACAGGTATGACAATGCAGCGACTGCGTCAACATCGGCGGTATCGAGATCGTCGAGGGGAATGACTCCACCTAGTTCGGCTACTGGCTTAGCGTCGGGAAGCAAAACACCGAGTAACGACTGTTGAACAGTAGAAAGCCAGGTATAGGTTTCGCCTGCTGCGGCTACCAAACCTTGCTGGGCGCGATGCGAAGCGTCGAGGCCCCACTTCATGCCGGTGCGATCCAGAATTTGATTCCAAATATCAAACACCTCGCGCGTGAGAGACAGATTGGACAACACAGCCTCGACCGCAAGTACGTTCATGACTGATGTTCGTGAGGCACGAGAACCCATGACTTCTAACACGGCAGACAGCAAACGTGCACCTTCACTGACTTCACGTAATCCACGGTCTGCAACAACTAGCGGGATGGTGACATTACGAGATGATTCATCCTTGTCGACCACTTGCACTTCCCGACCAAAGATGGATTGAAGGATTGGTGCACTCGTTGCCATATCTGCACACAAGATGACAATCTCGTGCGGCTCGAGATTTGGTAGTTCATCAAACGCGTGCAACAGCGCGTCGTGCAATATCTCAACTTGTCGAGTTAGTTCGTGCGTACGATGAATCTGAATAGAGAAATCATTCTGGGAAACAGCTTGCGCCGGAACGTGTGGTTCGTGCACAACGCAATGTTGCAAGTGCTGCAATCGACTGCGTGTTGTGACAACTTCTGATTGCACGGTGAACGATGGTTGGATACCGAATGTTCCCAGCACAAGTTGAGCCTCGCGACTGCCCTGCAACCAGGTGCTCAACAATGGGTGCACACCTTCTTCCACCACAGCATCTTTTGGACGTATTGCTGTGGCACCCACTGCGCCGTTCATAGCAAGTGCCTCGGGTTGCCACTTTTGCGCCAATGCGGGCGATGGGTGCACCAACACAACCTCTACGGGTATGTGTGCGGAAAGTGTCTGCACTAATTGAATGGTGCGACTATCGAGAGCTTGCAAACCGACAATGAGCAAACGTTCAGCACCGGGTGTGAGTGAACCGTCAAGAAGGCCGCTAACTAAAGCGTTGATTTGCACTGGTGGACTAGGCACTCCGATGTGTGCTCGCACTTTTGTCCACAGATTGAATTGCCAAGCATCTTGACTATCGAGTGCTGGCTGAATGATTTCCCATTCACCATCTGAGATCTTGTTGCCAAGTTCGGGTGCAAGTACCGCGAGACCTTTTTCCCAAGCGTCGATCATTTGTGGCCGACGTGCGTGATACACGTCGAAGGTGTCTGCAATTGCACGGGCCGCACGTAACATGCCGCCATAACGAAGCGCAAGCGCTGGGGCTTCGGGAATACCCGCAAGACAATCGAGCACAGCGATAGTGAGTGGTTCGATATCCCAGGGATCGTTTTGTACGCGAGCATGGCCTGCCAACTGACGAATCATTCCGATATAGCCAATGTTGATATTGGCCGAGATGCCGTCTACTTCGCCTGGTGTGGCACCGACCGACGTAGCGATTTGTTGCAAGAGCCATGCGCGCACTCCAGCGTTCGGAACAACAATGGTGTCGGGAGCAAAAATGTCGCGCTGTGCCGGCGACGAGTTGAGATAAGAGACAACTGGCTGAACGATCTGAGCCAGGTTTGCAACGTACGAGACCCGCAAACCACTACTGAAATCTTCTGCCATGTTGCCTACCCTTCTGCTGACGACAGCCCAGTGTCAGCAACCAGGACACTGTACTGCAGGGGTGTGTCGCTCGAAATTAGAGGAAAGTGTTGAGGTTTTGCAGGCGAGAATCATTGCTGAAGATCTCTACCGGCGGATTTGTTGGCAACCGCAGTGCCCGCTGAATGATCCGACACGTGGTGTGCTGGTTGTATTCAGCCAAGGTGACAGCCCAACCATCGCGTCCAGCGCGAGCTGTACGGCCTGAACGGTGCAAGTACGCCTTCGCATCAATTGGCGGTACGTAGTGAACCACAACTTCTACGTCATCAATGTCGATGCCGCGCGCTGCAACATCCGTTGCAACAAGTACAAGCAATTCGTTCTTTGTGAATCGAGCAATAGCTTTTTCACGAGCAGCCTGCGTGAGATCGCCGTGAATGGCAAGTGCATTCACTCCCATGTCTTGCAAGTTCTCTGTCACTCGGTCACACATGCGCTTCGTATCGCAGAACACAACTGTTTTTCCACTCGAATTTGCGATGGCAGAAATCACTTTGTCTTTATCCATCTTGTGGACCGCCAAGAACAAGTGATGCATCGTTCCAACAGTGTCTGTTGGCGAATCGATAGATACTTCTTCTGGTGACTTCATGTATCGGCGAACTAAGTTGCCAACCTGACCATCAAGAGTTGCTGAGAACAACATTGTTTGATGTTCGCCAGTGACATGGCGAAGTATCCACTCAACTTGTGGCGTGAAACCTTCATCGGCCATACGGTCAGCTTCGTCGAGAGTGACAACTTGTACGTCACTCATATCAACTTCATCTGCTTTCATGAGGTCGATAAGGCGAAGTGGCGTTGCAACAATGATGTCCACACCTTTTTCGAGCGCATCAATCTGGTCGTCACGCGATGCACCGCCGTACACAGGCAAGATGACACGATTGCATGCTCTACCAATTGGTTGCAGAACTTCAGCAACTTGCAAGGCCAACTCGCGCGTCGGCACAAGCACCAAACCACGCGGCGCACGCACACGGGCAAACTTTTCGGCTCGCGCCAACATAGGAACACCAAAAGCAAGCGTCTTGCCAGAGCCTGTTCGGGCGCGACCACACACATCGACTCCGCGCATAGCGACGGGGATGGCTTCGGTCTGGATAGCAAAGGGAGTAGCGAAGCCTGCGGCAGCAAGACCGGCATCTACTTCGGGAGGAACACCCAAGGCAGCAAAGCCAGTTGGGGTCTGTACTCGTTCTGAGGTCGTGGGGGGATTGGACATTTCGGTGGTCACGGTATCCCAGCAGTGCCCCATTTGGGTGTTTCACAGCCAGTTGAGACACATTTCCCCTACTGATTCTTTATTTTTCATCTGAAATTTGTGTGTTCGCCTCTTCTATGCGTTAGTTTTTCCATTCCTGATACGAGAAAGACTCGTACAGAAAGGACCAACCACTAACGGAAAGCACCGAGCAAAGTCGTACGAACCGAGTCTTTCGACAACGGCGTGCGCCACCCGCCACGGGCGAACCCCCAACCCTCACGGGAGGAGTTCTCATGGACGCACAACTCGATGGCACGCAAACGCGTGGCCAAAAAGGACATTCATACGACTGGCAGTCACTGCTCGTGCCAGCCGAACCTCAGTTCAGCGAACAGCTGGACGATCTCATCAGTGACGACTCTGTCACTGCCGAGTTGGGGTAGTGGATATCCATTAACGCTTCACAATCCAGCCATATCCCCCGCCGCATTCTCGTTCTCGGTTGCGGCGGAGTTGCCCAGTGCACTCTCCCACTTCTAGTTCGTGATGTTGGTGTAGACCCGCACTCCATCACTGTTGTTGACTTCGTCGACAATCGACATCGCATTGCAGACCTCATCGCGCTTGGCGTGAATTGGGAGAACGGTCGTGTCACGCAGGAAAACATCGATGAGTTTTTGAGCGCACGTCTTTCCGACGGCGACATGTTGCTCGACCTTGCATGGAACATTGATGCACCAACAATTCTCACCTGGTGTCACGATCACAATGTTCGTTATCTGAATACATCAGTTGAACTGTGGGACCCATACGAAGACATGGCGTCTACTTCACCAACAGATCGCACGCTGTATGTACGACATCAATCACTGACCAAAATGATCAATGGTTGGGGCGGCAATAGCGGTGCCACTGCAGTACTAGAACACGGCGCAAACCCCGGCTTAGTCAGTCACTTCGTGAAGCAAGCTCTTGCTGAAATCACTACGAAGATTCTCACCGAAGGTCGTGCCGGCGACAGGCAAGCCGCACTCGAGACTGCGCTTGCTCAAGGCGAGTTCAACACGTTGTCCATGCTCACTGGCACCAAAGTGATTCACATTGCCGAGCGCGATACACAGATCACCAACGCACCAAAACAAGTGAATGAATTTGTCAACACTTGGTCGGTCGATGGTTTCTACGAAGAAGGCATTGCGCCAGCCGAACTTGGCTGGGGCACACATGAACGCACATTGCCGCCACGCGCATACACGCACAACGATGACGGCCCGCGTAATCAGATCTGTATTGCACAGCCCGGCATGAATACATGGGTACGCACGTGGGTACCAAGTGGTGAATCTCACGGCATGGTCATTCGCCATGGCGAGGCATACACAATGTGTAAACACCTCACTGTGAAAAATGCTGACGGTACGGATGCGTATCGCCCCACCGTGCATTACGCATATTGCCCGTCAAACGAAGCAATCGCCAGTGTGCACGAATTGAAAATGCGTGACTGGGAAATGCAACCA
>SYAZ01000017.1 GCA_005788815.1 Actinomycetota bacterium
ACCCAGAGCCATAAACGAGCCGTTCTTGCACGGGCAATAGCCGTGAACTCCGATACCTGTTGTCTCGTTGATAGACCAGTCCCATGCTGTTTTTGTGGTGGAGCGTTCAAAGAAGTACTCGCGCGACCATTGTGCGAGGTCGTTCATCTTCATTGAGATACCACCTGTTGAATATCCAATACTTCTAAATCTTCCCTGGAATACGGAGATGTCATAGTCGCGTGGGCCAGTCAATTTTTCGCGAAGTTGCGTTTCAAAGGGGGTTCCCGCAATCTCTTCTAGAACTAAGCCCAACAACGCAAACCCAACAGTTGAGTATTCAATGCGAGACCCAGGTCGAAAGCGTAAGGGCTTTTTGCTGACGTATTCAGCCACCGCTCGCGGGGTGGTTCCGTCACTTACTCCACCAGTCTTGTCTTTGAACTGCGCAATTCCGGACGTATGCGTGAGGAGATGACGGATGGTAAGCGACGGGTGTTGAAAGTTGATTCCTAAGTCACCGATCTCGTCGTCAAGGGACAACTTGTTCAACTCGACTTGTTGCATTATCAAACTTGTCGTGAAGGTCTTTGTCAGACTGCCGATGTAACTCGGTTGATTGAAAGTCTTCCATTGTCCGGAAGACCCGAACCAGACATGCCCATCGGGGGTCATGACGATTGCACGAACATTTCCAAGCCCCATCTTTGTGTTTTGTCTCTCAAGAATCTTTTGCATTTCCTGATCGCGATCTTTCCAATCATTAAGTCTTTGTTTGGAATCCCGTACAAATTTTGTGACTTCTTTGTCAACCTCAATACCCACAATCTTCGGGGCAGCTGAGGGAGGTAATGGAATGTCAATGGGTCGCCCCACGAAATCCAATCGACTCTTGATGGGTGTCGAGTTCAGCGATACGAGGACAAGGGCACACAACGCAACACGTGGAAAGACATAAGAAAGGCGAGGCCAATTCTGTGGACGATGTTCTAGTGCGCCCACAATGAATGTCATGAGCGGAAGGCAAAGCAGCGTGACACCAAGAATGAGCAACGTTTGTGCACTACCCGAAAGGTATGTGCGCAGTATTTGCCAAAAAGCCCAAGCGATGAGAGAGTGCCACAAGTAAATGCTGAGAGGAAACCGATTGAGGAACTGAGCTATGTGCATCGATGAAAAGCGCGACAGAAATGTGGGGACCAGAAGCAATGCGCAAGCCCAAAACCCACCAACAAACAGATGTAATGCGTGGTCATTGTTGACCACACCATCAATGGGTGTTCGAAACTGAAGCCAACTCAACCCAGCTATGAGGAATCCGCTGGCTATGCCAATCAAAACATTTCGCTCAGGTCGACCTTTAGCAAGCAATGTCATTCCAGCAGTAGCAAAAGTCGCGTACAAAACAATGTCGCCCACGATCCAGCCGAGCCCAGCGGTATCTCTCTCAGTGATGCCTAGGTACACGATGGTGAGAGCGCCGAACACTGGCAAGTAACTCTTGAGGCGCTTGCTGAGGAAATAGAGCACCGGCGCAAGGAGAAGCACCCATACATACGCCCGTAGATACCACAGTGCAGAAGTAAACCATTCCCCAGCAAGTGATGATGTTGGTTGTTGAATCGGAACGATGAATGTCCACCAAGCAGATACGCGAGCATCAAAGTGGAAGGACAAGAAATAAACAATGCCGCAGTACAGCCAAAGGGCAGGAAAGAGACGCTTAAATCGACGCCAGATGACAAGATGAAAATTACTTCGCTCAAATGAACGAGCGAGCAACGCTCCAGTTACGAGAAACATCGCGGGCACTGATGAAACAATCCATGTTGTCCACGGCCATCCACTGACATGCCATGTAATGACCCGCAGGATTGCTAATGCGCGAAGGCCATCAAGGGAAGTGTCTCTTAGGGCTTTGGAAGTATCTTTTGAGAGAATTTCCGATTGCACAGGAAAAAGTATGGGGCGGCGGTGCTGAACTGAACGGATTCTTGGTTCTCGAATGGTTGAAGTTCACGGAGTTGTTTCTACTCATTCAACTTCTGTTCACTAAAGCTGGTGTCGATACAAATGTGTCGTTCTGGATTGTGTTACCAAAGCGCAATCCAAGTAGGCAGTCAGATTTAATCGAGGAAATTGACGCGAGTTGGTGGGCGCTCGACGCTTGGTACTTGTTGCGTTGGCCAACCCACATACACAAGACCCATTACGTGGTCTGATGTTTCGAATCCGCACGTGCGTGCGATTGCTTCGTTTGCGCCTTTTGCAGGTGAACCCCACAAGGCAGCAAGACCAAGGCTGTGTGCCATGAGGAGCATGTTTTGAATGCCAGCGGCGACTGCGTATTTGTTCTCTTCAGTTTCGTTTTCAGAAGAACCTTGCGCTGAAGCAACAACCAGTACAACAGGGGAGCGCAAGTACTTCGTGCGTGCTTTTACAACTTTTGCTTCGTCGTCACCAAACATTGCCATGGCATCGGCAATTGTGTCGCCAAGTACAGAACGAGATGCACCGGTTACTGCGGCAACACGTAATGGCCACGTGCGTCTGTGATTGGGCGCGAACTGTGCAGCGTCTACCACGCGTTGAAGAAGATCATTACCCACTTGTTTGTGAGCATCGAGCAAGAGACTGCTTCGCCGAGAGCGAATGAGAGCCTCAAGTTCGTCCGGATTCATTAGTTCTTATGAAGGTCGGCGTTGAGGCCGCCCCATGAACCGGAACGCGAAATGACTTCAACAGAACCACTGATGGAGTTGCGGCGAAACAGCAAGTTGGATTGTCCTGAGAGAAGCTTTGCTTTCACCTTATTGCCAGAAGGATCAATAACAACCGTTCCAGCAGTCACATACAAGCCTGCTTCCACAATGCAATCATCACCAAGGCTGATGCCAATGCCAGCGTTAGCGCCCAGCAAGCAACGCTCGCCAATGGTGACCATTTCTTTGCCACCACCAGACAATGTGCCCATGATGGATGCTCCACCGCCAATGTCTGAACCATCACCAACGATGACGCCGGCAGAAATGCGGCCCTCCACCATGGAAGCGCCAAGTGTTCCAGCATTGAAGTTGCAGAAACCTTCGTGCATGACAGTTGTGCCCGGTGCAAGATGTGCTCCGAGGCGAACACGACTTGCATCGGCAATACGCACTCCGCTTGGAACTACGTAGTCAGTCATGCGAGGGAACTTGTCTACTCCGTGCACAACAATGTGTTCACCGCGTTGAGCAAAGTTCCACGTCACAGATTCGATGGCATCAATGGCTACTGGCCCCTTAGATGTCCACGCAACGTTTTGCAAAAGACCAAATGCTCCGTCAAGGTTGATGGTGCGTGGCTGCATGAATCGTTGTGACAACAGGTTGAGCCGCAAGTACACGTCGGCCGCAGATGCAGGAGCTTCATTTGTATCAATAGTGATAGCGACAGCGTTGAATACAACACCGCGGTCTCGGTCGGAGTCGACAGATGGTTCATATGTTGGGGCATCGGCAGGAGAGAAGTCTCCGAGTCCGATGGTTCTGAAACGAACATCAAGTGTGGCGCCAGTGGCGTCGAGTGTGGCGATACCTACACCCCATGCATTGTGTGACATTAGAAAACCTCCGAGCGAAGTGTGGGGAACAAGATGACATCACGAATTGATTGCGCGCCACCAATGAGCATGACGAGGCGATCCATACCAATACCAAGACCACCAGTTGGTGGCATGCCGTATTCAAGGGCGCGAATGTAATCCTCATCGACGGTGCCAGCTTCGGCATTGCCAGCTTCTTTTTGCTTTTGCTCGTCTTCAAAACGAGCGCGTTGTACAACTGGGTCGTTTAGTTCTGAATATGCGTTTGCTAACTCGCGGCCACCGACAAACAACTCAAATCGCTCAGTGAGGAATGGGTCATTGCGATCTTCTCGAGCAAGTGGACTGATTTCTACGGGGTGACCAGTGACAAATGTAGGTTCCCGCAATGAGGCTTCACACGTAGCTTCAAAGAGTTCTTCGATGATTTTTCCGGGGCCGAAATGCTTCTCGACTTTGACACCGTGCTTCACCGCAAGTTCAGCAAGTTGTTCACGCGATTGCGACGGATGTACTTCAACTCCTGTTGCTTCCTTCACGAGGTCGATCATGCGAACGCGACGCCATGGTTGAGCGAGGTCTACCTGCACATCGTCAATTGTGACCACGGAAGAGCCTGTGGCGTCTATCGCAGCATTTACAAACAAGGTTTCTGTGAGATCCATGATGTCTGTGTAATCAGCAAATGCTTGATAGAGCTCCATCATCGTGAACTCTGGGTTGTGCCGCGTGGAGATTCCTTCGTTACGGAATACGCGTCCGATTTCGTATACGCGCTCCATGCCGCCAACGATGAGTCGCTTCAGATGTAACTCAAGTGCGATACGCAAATAGAGCGGCATATCGAGCGCGTTGTGGTGTGTGAGGAAAGGCCGTGCATGTGCGCCGCCTGCCTCAACATGTAACACCGGAGTTTCTACTTCAATGAATCCACGTTCGTGGAGCGTGCGACGAAAGCTTGCGATCACTGCATGACGTACTGCGAACATGCGACGAGATTCTTCGTTACCAATGAGGTCTGC
Organism: Actinomycetota bacterium; assembly: GCA_005788815.1. GTDB lineage: Bacteria > Actinomycetota > Acidimicrobiia > Acidimicrobiales > Ilumatobacteraceae > UBA2093. Next base: position 4,585 of record SYAZ01000017.1, read on the forward strand.
GTAGCGCTGGCGATAGCGAGTGTCGGTGTCGGTGAGACCGTGCCATTTATCTGGCATAGGTCGCACGGCTTTGGACAGAAGTGTGAGGCTCTCTACTTTGATGGATAGCTCACCTTTGCGAGTGGTCATCACTTTGCCTGTTGCGCCCACCCAGTCACCAAGGTCGAGGTCATTGATATAGTCGAACAATTCATCGCCCACAACCGCTTTAGAAACGAATAACTGCACTGCATCGGTGCGGTCTTGCAAGGTGGCGAAAATGAGTTTCCCTTGGTCACGTTTCAACATGATGCGCCCGGCAACGGAAACATGTGATTGAGTTTCAGACCCAGCTTCTAGTTCTGTGTGTTCCGCGCGAATATCGGCAAGCGAATGAGAGCGATCGAAGCGATAGGGGTACGGATTATCGCCTTTTGAGCGCATTGCATCTAGGGCTGCTAAACGTCTGGCTTTCTCTTGCTCGAGACCACCAGCCCCTTGTTCTTCTACTTCGTCACTCACAGACCCCCTACGGTAGTTGGCAGAGGCTCTATTCGAGGAAGTCATTTAGCCAAACGGCATTACTGTGGACAAGATGCGATGGAAAGTTGGAGCAGTAGCAATCGTGCTTGCAGCCACCTTTGTCAGTGGTCAGGTGCGAGCAGACAATGGTTCGACATTTCCGAGCACATTCTTGACACCCACCATGTCAATCTCTCGTTCTTCGTCTCTCACACCATCGATGGCACGTTCAATGGTGGCAGCAGCCACTTCAGTAGGGGCCGTGGGGCATGTGGTGTCATTTCCCGTGGTGTCGCTAACGAGTCAACGGCGCAATGACGAGGACGTCTTGCGATTAACAAATGGCTGGAGAATTCCCATGGCGACCATGGTTGCTCCCGTTGCCTACATCGCTGCCATTGGTGGACAAGAGATGGCCAATGCTGCTGCCGACGGATATGTGCTGATGGGAGAGACCTCGGCCGAGGTACGCAGTGCTCAGGTGGGTGACGTACTGACACTGCGAGACTCACGATTTCGTCCGAAGCTGTTTACAGTCGGTGCAATTGTTCCCGATCGATTCGTTGATTGGGGAGATTTCTACATGACAGACACCACGGCACGCGTGTTGGGCTCCATGAAGATTTCTCGGGTTGCGGTGACTGGAATGTCGTCTGCGACATCTGTGATTGCTGCTTGGAAGGCCAAGCGTTTTCCTATTGGCAGTGAATTTCGCTTGCGCACATCGTGGGATCGCGTGAATCCAGACGGCACATTGGGAACTGCAACAACGAAGAAGTTGCTAGGCGAGTTGATCTACAAACCAACGACAGGAAGTTCCATGTTGGTAGACGCAACATGGGCGACAAAGAACATCGTGTGGAAAAAAGTGTATAAAGACATCAATCTGGCAAACAATTGTCATAAGACAGTGGTCACTGCAATTCAGGGCGCACTCTCGGAAATCAAAGCTGCTGGATTAAGCAATGCAATTGATGTCCGTAATTCAAATCGTTACGGCGGTTGTTTTGTTGGTCGGTACAACAGGCTTGGCGGAGTCTTTGGTTCGCCTTCGCGACATGCATGGGGAATGGCATTTGACATCAATACTGCTACCAACCCACAAGGTGGTGTCCCACAGCTGAAATGTTCTGTCGTGCGTATTTTTCGCAAATGGGGTTTTGCGTGGGGTGGAAATTTTTGGCCAGCAGACGGAATGCATTTTGAATATGTAGGGGAGCCTCGTGATCAGTATGGGTACCCCTCCAAATACTGTCCAAACAAAGTTCCTGTGCCCACCACCACATTGCCAGTCTTCGGTGAGTCCACCACAACTTCGTCTACAACGACAACCGCTACTGCAACGACACTGCCAGTATCATCTATTCCGTGAACATCGATAAAAAACTCGTGATTATCGGCGGCGGTCCAGCGGGGCATTCGGCTGCCACGTCTGCTGCGCGACGAGGAATTCATGTCACCCTGATTGAACGCGAAATTCTTGGAGGTGCTGCTCACCTTCTTGATTGCGTGCCGTCAAAAACAATGATTTCTACGGGCGCCGCAATGAGTTTTACAAACAGCCTGTCGGGCATGGGTCTTGAAGAACGTGAAGCCGAAGTCGATGTCGACGCACTGACATCACGAATTGAAAGCATTAAGTCTCGCCTCTCCACAGATGTTTCCAGCTTGTTGGAAAGCCAAGGTGTGACAATCATTCGTGGTTCTGCCCGCATAACAAGCGTCCACGCGGTGCATGTTGATTGTGCTGATGGTTCACAAATTGATCTCGAGGCTGACGACATCTTGGTGTGCACTGGCTCGCGCCCACGCATTCCTGAATGGGTTCACCCAGACGGCGACCGCATCTTGACAACCAGAGATTGCTACCCGCCACGCATTTTCCCTGAGAGCGTCACGATTATCGGTTCTGGTGTTACCGGTGTTGAGTTTGCTCACATGTTTGCATCGTTCGGATCAAAGGTCACGCTTGTTGTCAGCCGTCAGCAAGTGTTGCCCGGCAAAGATCCCGAAGTTGCTGCCGTACTCGAAGACAGTTTCTTGTCTCGCGGTGTTCGACTGTTTAAAGGTGCACGCGCAATTGCGATTGAGAAAACAGAATTGGGCGTGCGCGTTGTATGCGATGATGGTCGATCATCTGAAACGACACATGCAGTATTGGCAATCGGTTCCATTCCAAACACAGAGAATCTTGGCTTGGAAGAAGTCGGTATCGCACTTGATGGTGGATACATTCCCATCGATCGCCACTGTGAGAGCAATGTAAAGCACATTTATGCCGCTGGCGACGTCAGTGGAAAATTGCCTTTGTCGTCTGTTGCTTCTATGCAAGGCCGCAAAGTTGCCGAACAAGTAGTGGGTGGTCCGAAAGGCCCGCATCGCCATCTTGATTACGACAAAGCAGCATCGGCAATCTTTACAGAGCCAGAAATTGCAGACGTTGGATTGGCAGAAGCTGAAGCATTTGCATCTGGTCGCAAAATTCGTGTGACCAAGGTACCGTTTTCAAGTACTGCGAAAGCACTCATCAATAACGACCCACGTGGTTTTGTAAAGATTATTAGCGACCCAGCAACTGGCGAAGTACTTGGTGGTTCCATCGTCGGAAGCCATGCAGCCGAACTCATCAGCGTGATTGCTCTTGCGGTGACAGCGAACTTAAAAGTCACCGATATTGAAGAGTCGTTGTTGGTGCATCCGGCGTTAGCTGAAGCCTTGGCTGAAGCAGCCGAGTAGTTATTCGATAACTACAACAACGTCGCCGGCACCAACGGTGTCACCAGGCTTCACGTTGACAGCCTTAATGGTTCCGCTCTTGTCAGCTTCGATTTGGTTTTCCATTTTCATGGCTTCGAGCACAACAACGCTTTGTCCGGCTTCAACAGCCTGACCCACTTCAACAAGAACCTTGACGATTGTTCCTTGCATTGGCACGGCTACTTGGCCGCTTCCGCTGCCGGCACCGCCGCCAGAACCTGACGCACTGCGTGGGGCTTTCTTTGCCTTTGCTGCAGGTGCAGCAACACCGGTGGACTCAGGTACCCAAATCTTCACATCGAAACGACGACCGTTGACTTCAACAGTGGTGTTGCGTTGTACAAGTGGTGCTTCGTCTTCTGTTGAAGCAGGAGCAATTGGTGCAGTACCGATATGTGAGAGGTCGAGAACTTCTTCTACCCACTTTGTGGAGTGTGTGACCGCAGCAAAGTCTGGGTGTTCAAGAATTGCAATGTCTGCAGGAATAGTTGTAGCGATACCTTCGACAACCATTTCCTTCAGTGCACGAAGTGTGCGCGCAATTGCGACATCACGATCGCGACCCCACACAACAAGCTTGCCGACCAAGTTGTCGTAGTACTGGCTGATTTCGTCACCTGATTCGTAGCCACCATCAAAGCGAACTCCAAAACCGTCGGGAGCGACAAGCTTTGTGATGGGGCCTGGCGATGGAAGGAACTTGCCACCGGCAGGATTTTCTGCGTTGATACGAATTTCAATGGCGTGTCCGCGACGTGCAGCAAGTACTTGCTTTTGTGTCATTGGAAGTTTCTCGCCTGAGGCAACACGAATCTGCCATTCAACAAGGTCGATACCTGTAATGACTTCGGTGACTGGGTGCTCCACTTGCAAGCGAGTGTTCATTTCAAGGAAGAAGAACTCGCCGTCTTGGAAGATGAACTCAACAGTTCCGGCGTTGTAGTAACCAACAGCCTTTGCTGCTTTTACAGCAGCTTCACCCATTGCTTCTTCGACACCGTCTGGCAAACCAGGTGCTGGTGCTTCTTCAATTAGTTTCTGGTGACGACGTTGAGCTGAGCAGTCACGAGTAGAGACCCACACAACGTTGCCGTGTTGGTCGCCTACAAGCTGCACTTCAATGTGGCGTGGCCACGTGAGGTAGCGCTCTACATAAATTTCATCGCGACCAAAGAAACTCTTTGCTTCGCGCTGTGCTGAATCCATGGCGTCTTGCACTTCTGCTGCAGACTGCACAACTTTCATGCCGCGACCGCCGCCACCGAATGCTGCTTTGATCGCAATCGGCCAGCCGAACTCTGTACCGAAGTCGGCGATTTCTTTTGCTGTTGTTACAAACTCTGTGGTGCCAGGAACAATGGGCGCACCGCCGCGCAGTGCTGCTTTACGGCTAGACACTTTGTCGCCCATTTCATCGATTGCTTCAGGTGGTGGTCCGATGAACGCAACACCCATCGCTGTGATGGCGCGAGCAAAGTCTGGGTTCTCACTGAAGAAGCCATATCCGGGGTGCACAGCATCGGCGCCACTATCGGTAATGGCCTTCAAGATTGCTTCGGTGTTGAGGTAGCTCTCAGCAGCAGTGCTGCCTCCAAGGGCGTATGCCTCGTCTGCCAAACGCACGTGAAGGGCGTTGCGGTCGAGCTCTGAATAGACAGCCACGGTGGCGATGCCCATCTCTCGGGCAGCTCGGATGACACGGACAGCGATTTCGCCGCGATTGGCGATAAGGATTTTCTTCAACACAGGTGTCAATATTGCCTTGATGGACCACCAAAATGCGAACTCATCCGAGAATTGGCACATTCAGACCGTTTTAGAGAC
>SYAZ01000083.1 GCA_005788815.1 Actinomycetota bacterium
CAACTGCCACGGCAATGACGAATGGAACGATTTTTCGGAGGGGGCGCAAGCTCTTGGTCACGCAGAGACTCTAATCGTCCGAAGGGTCAAAAAGCCCGCGTAACAGATCAAGCACCGCTGTTGCGGGGTTTGAACCGCGCGCAATTGGCAGCGAAATCAGTTTCTGTTGTTCCTTATATGTGGCACGCGGTGACACTCTGCGAAGCGTGAGGGTCTGGCTGGTGCGTAATTCAATGGGAGAAATGCGGATGTCGTTGTTATTGGTCAAAATCTCGGTGATGCCCAATCGAATGCACTCAACACGCACAGCGCCAACTTGAATGAGCGCTTGTGCTTGGATGGGCAAAGGCCCGAAACGATCTTCCCACTCGGCTTGAATATCGGTGAGTTCTGTTGCGTTAGTAACCATGGCGAGGCGACGGTAGGCCTCGAGGCGCAAGTCTTCGCTTGGAACATAATCATTTGGCAAGTGTGCATCGAGTGAGATGTCCACCTTGATGTTGGGAACATCATTGATGAGGGTTTCGCCCTTCATCTCGGAAACTGCTTCTGTCACTAATTGGCAATACAGGTCATATCCAACTGCAGCAATATGCCCACTTTGTGCTTCGCCCAATAAGTTTCCTGCACCACGAATTTCCAAGTCACGCATTGCAATTTTGAAACCACTACCGAGGTCTGTGGTTTCACCAATTGTGCGGAGGCGTTCGTATGCATCTTCCGACAATGCTTTATCGCGTGGGTGAAAAAGATATGCGTATGCACGTTGTCCGCTTCGCCCAACACGACCGCGTAATTGATGCATTTGTCCGAGCCCTAAAAGATCAGCACGTTCGACGACCAAGGTGTTTACTGTTGGCATGTCAATGCCGCTTTCAATAATGGTGGTGCACACAAGAACGTCGTAGTTGCCTTCCCAGAAATCAAGAACGATTTGTTCCAGTTTTGTTTCGTCCATCCGGCCGTGTGCGACAGCAACACGGGCTTCTGGTACCCAGTCGCGAATTTCTGCTGCGCGCTCTTCAATTGATTGCACACGGTTGTGTACCCAGAACACCTGACCCTCGCGAAGTAGTTCGCGGCGGATCGCTTCAATTGCGACTTGTTCACTCTGCTCGCCAACAAAAGTAAGGATTGGTTGACGATCTGCGGGTGGGGTCTGCAGAAGTGACAAATCACGAATACCAACAAGGCTCATCTCTAATGTGCGCGGGATTGGTGTTGCAGACATCGAAAGAACATCCACGTTGTTTCGCAAACGCTTCATGGCTTCTTTGTGTTGCACGCCAAATCGTTGCTCCTCGTCCACTACGAGTAATCCGAGATTCTTGAATTCAACACTTTCTTGTAGGAGGCGGTGAGTACCGATGACACAATCGATGTCGCCAGACTTGAGCCCGGCAATTACTTTCTTTGCTTCTGCATTGGTGAGGAATCGCGACAGAACTTCTACTTTGATGGGGTAGCCAGCGAATCGGTCAGAGAATGTATTGCCGTGTTGCGTTGCAAGCAGTGTGGTGGGCACAAGTACTGCAACTTGCATACCGTCTTGAATCGCTTTGAACGCAGCGCGCACAGCGACTTCTGTTTTGCCAAAACCAACATCACCACAGAGCAGGCGATCCATAGGTACTTGACGTTCCATGTCTGCTTTGATGGCATCGATTGCTTCTAGTTGATCAGGCGTCTCCACAAAAGGAAACGACCCTTCCATCTCTGCTTGCCACGGAGTGTCTTGCGGGAATGCATGACCTTGTGCAGTGACTCGACGCTGATACAACACCACAAGTTCTTGTGCGACTTCTTGCACGGCCGAACGAACGCGAGACTTTGCGCGGGCAAAGTCTGAACCGCCCATGCGGTGCAATGTGGGAGCTTCGCCACCGACGTATTGACGAATAACACCAATTTGTTCTGTGGGGACGTAGAGCTTGTCGCCACCTTTGTAAGCAATGAGTAGGTAATCACGCTCAACACCACCGATAGAACGTTTGACCATGCCTTCGTATTTGCCAACGCCGTGATGTGCGTGAACCACATAGCCCCCGGGTTTCAAGTCTTCAAATACTGTCCCTGATGATCCGCCACGCGTTGCACGAGTCTTTCGAGTACGACGACGACCGCTGAGTTCGGCTTCAGAAATGATTGCAATGCGTGAATGGGGAATGGAGACGCCACGTGCTTGTGGTGCCAACGTGACCCACGCGCCCGGCTGTGAAATGACGTCTGGGTCTTGCGAGGGGCGAAAGTCAACACCGTGAGTGCGCATGAGTTCAACAAGACGCGCGACAGACTCTTGTGTCTCTGCTGCAACAATCACTCGCCATTTGTCGTTCAGCATCTCATTGACGCGTCGGGCAAACGAAGTGGGCTCATGCACGATTGGGCCCCAACCAGACGCAGGCACTGAAGGGCCATCGACTGATTCGGCGGTGGGAACGAGCGAAATCGTTGAGGTGCGCGTGGTGTCGGAGAAAAGTCGATCTGCTTCAACGTGTAATCGTGGGAATGTCACGTTTTCATCGCGTGCCCATGAAGAAGCAAGTGCGCGCGCCAAGTCGTCTTCCTCAGCGAGCAAATCACGCGCACGGTCGCCCATACGTCGAGGCTCAATCATGATCATCAAGGCGTCATCGCCAATGTGGTCTGTCAGTAGTTCGTCTTTTTCAGTGAGCCATGGGAGCCAGCTTTCCATGCCATCAAAAATCTGCCCTTCAGACAATCGCTCCCATTGTTCGCGACCCCATGGGTCAGTCGCGACGAGTGCGCCGGCACGTTCCCGCACTCCGTCTACAAACAAAAGCTCGCGTGCGGGGAAAACAAGAGCAGTTGCAATGTCGGTGGTACTGCG
>SYAZ01000084.1 GCA_005788815.1 Actinomycetota bacterium
AATAATTCAGAGCGACCACGACCACGTTGCTTTGCTCGGTACATCGCGGTGTCGGCCGAACGCATGAGCGTCACTGCAGCATCGGCAGAAGACTCAGAGGCGAGGAGTTCAGGTGTTGCCATTGCTACGCCCACGCTTGCGCCGGCTTCAATTTCGATTCCTTGCAGAATGAGTGGACCAGTAATTGATAAGCGAATGCGTTCAGCAACATCGAGCGCAACTTGCTCATCGAGCAGACCTTCGCAGAGCACCACAAATTCATCACCACTGATGCGGGCTACTAAGTCGCTTGGGCGGGTAGCGGCAGCTAGTCGTTTGGAAATAGTGACAATGAGTTGATCGCCTACCGCATGACCAATGGTGTCATTGACATGTTTCAGTTTGTCGAGGTCGATGAAGAGCACGGCAACACTCGAGTGTGTAGTGCGGCTGCGTTCAAGTGCTTCAGTTGTTTTGCGCACGAAGTGCACACGGTTTGGTAATCCGGTGAGGTCGTCATGTGTTGCTTGGCGTGCAAGTTCGGCCTGCGATTGACGTTCTTCGGTGATGTCGCGAGCAATGGTGGACCAGTGTTGAACACTTCCATCGGCATTACGCACCACTTGCACCACAACGGTCAATGTGCGGGTAATGCCATCTGGTGAGCGGAAACCAATCTCACCTTCCCATCTATTGGGCGAATCTGATGGGGGAGCAGGGTCAAGAAGAAGGCGTGGCAGTTGGTCGCGCACTGCTTGCATGAATGTGCGTGAAGCAACATCGTTTTGTCCGCTGCCAGGTTCACTCACGCCCACCATTGTGCGAGCGGTGTCGTTTGCGAATTGCAATTCACCAATGCGATCGAAGACCAGAACTGCATCTCCAGAAACATCGAGTAGTCCAACAAGCTGATGAGATAACTGTCGTTGCGAGACGAGTGAAGTGCAATCGGTTGCTGTGCCCACGTAACCGATGAGTACACCATCCACAATGTGAGCCGATGTTGTGATGTTGATCCAGATCACTTCACCTGTTGCGCGACCCACGGGAAACTCTGTAGAGAATTGCGTTCCATTTTCACGCGAGTGGAGCCATTGCTTTTCACATTCAGTGCGTTCGTGTGGCATTGCATTTGTCCACGGTGCGGTTCCAACAACTACTGGCGCACCATCGAGAACTAACGAACGAAATGCAGCATTGCCCGTGAGGAGTCGGCAATTGGTATCTGTCTCAAAGATGCCGATCGGCAGGGCAGCAGTGGTGGGTTCGATGTTTCTATTCTCACAGATTGAACACCCTTAGCGGTGGAACAAACCCGAAGAGTGGTGACCGAACACACTGAGTAGGGGCGTGGTCTGGTGGGTGCGCCTTACTAACCTCAATGGAATGCCAGTGACCCCTCTCGACATGAACGGTGCTCCGTTGTCTTTGATGACCATTCATGCCCATCCAGATGATGAGGCCTCAAAGGGCGCGCCCACCGTTGCGATGTATCACTGCGAGGGTGTGCGCACGGTGCTCGTGTGTTGCACGGGCGGCGAAGAAGGCGACCTTCAGAACCCAGCACTAAGGGAACCTGGTCAGCCGTTTCATGACATGACCCCGGAACAAGAAAAAGCGTTGCTCGGAGATATTCGAGAGAGAGAACTAGAAAAGTCTGTCGATGTCATTGGCTTTCACGCGGTGCACATGTTGGGGTACAGAGATTCAGGCATGGCAGGAGCTGACTCGAACAAGAACCCAGCGTGCTTTCACATGGCCGATATTGATGAATCCACTGGTCGTCTTGTGGCGCTCATTCGCAAAGAACGACCACAAGTCATCTTGACCTACAACGATGATCAAGCTGGCTACCCACACCCTGATCATCTCAAGGTGCATGACATCAGTGTGTTGGCATTCGACAGAGCCGGTGACCCGTCGTGGTATCCGGAAGCGGGCGAGCCGTGGCAGCCAACGAAGATGTATTACACGTTGTGGGCAAAAGAGCGCGTGATGTCAGTGCACGAAGCCTTGATATTGAAGTATGGCGAATCACCGTTCGACGAGAAATGGTTGAATCGTCAATCACAAGACAATCGCATCACCACAAAACTTGATGTTGCAAAGTTTATGTATGCCCGCACGCGCTCATTGCTTGCTCACGCCACACAAGTTGACCCAACATCGAAATGGTGGTTCGGGTTAGACGACGATGAGATGTCAAAGGTGTATCCGTGGGAAGATTGGATTCTTGCTCGAAGCACCATTGGTGAAGTGCAAGCAGGAATGCTTGAAACAGATCTTTTTGTAGGCGTTCGCGCCTAATTGTTCAGACGCGTCTACTTGGCGCGCATAGCATCGCGTAATTCGCGATAGCCGATGAGCACTGCACCACTTGCTTGCAGTGCATCTCGTAATTCAGCAGAGGTTGCAAGCGCAAGATCATCGATCCAGCCTTCAGCAACTTCGCCTAATGCACGAACTTCGGGAGTGTCGATAGCTGGTTGCACGTGAATCTCGGTGACTCCGGGTTGCAGTGATGCAATGGCACCAAAAACTCGTTCGCGACTACCTGTGCGCCAGTCGTGATCGAAATGATCGGGGAACACGATGCCTTCGTCTTCTGCAAGTTGACGGAAAGGAAAGCCGGCCGCTTTTGCAGAGATAGTGCTTGGCAACCGGATGGGGAGCTTGAACTCATACGCCAATTCCACATACACATCGAAAAATTCGGGGCGCAACGTGATGGATGTGAGGTGTGGCGCAAGATGGGTGACGTCGATACCCCAAGCAATTGCGCGTTCTATTTGTGCGCGGCATTCACGCAGTACTTCGGTGGAATCTGCGTGTTCCCACAGGTCGTCAACTGAACGCGGGAAGCCACCTTCACCAGACAACAGTGACGGTGCATGTGTGAGAGGGCCCCATCGGTATGACGGATGCTCGGCATTGAGAGTGAGGTGAACACCAATGTCGTCGCCTGCGTACATTTCGGAAGCAAAGTGCGCCCAGGGCGCCGGCATCATGATGGATGCACATGTAGCTGAACCTTTGCGCATTGCTTGATACACACCGACGGTTGCGCCGTGACACGAGCCAAGGTCGTCGCACGACAAAATAACAAGGCGAGCGTCGTCTGCATAACCCAGTCGAGATACCAAAGAACCGCGTTCAGCCATAGGTGAACCCTACCTGCGGCACTGCGCCCATAACCCGATGTTGGTGCGCTCGGCTTCGATAGCGGCAGCCACAAAATCTTTCTCATGGGCGATGTTGGGGGCTATGGAAAGTGGTACTGCGAAGCCACCACTCACCAAACTGAGATTCACAAAGAGATTGTCTGCAGTGCGATACACATAGGCAAGCAGTCGTTTGTATCTGTCACGTGCTTCCGCATCGCGCACCACGTACACGTCAGTGCCCTTCGGCAGCAATGCCTTCGTGTATGCAGATGCCTCGGGGCCAAAGCAACCAACCGGTTTTGTGGGATGCACCGTCTCTGGAGTGTCGACCCCGATGAGGCGGATCTTTTCTTGGCCGCTTGCAAACTTCACAGTCACGGTGTCGCCATCTGCAACAGAAACAACTGTGCCATGCACACGACCGTCTGCATCTGGTTGAACGGTGGCAGTTGCGCACGCAGACAACACAACACAGACGGTCGTAATGGCAATGATGGAGTAGCGCGTCATGCGCGCCTCATTTCTTAGAGTCGCTCGATGAGCGTGCCGGTTCCGAGGCCACCGCCACAGCACATTGAAATGATTCCGTAGCGACCACCGGTGCGCTCGAGTTCATTTAGTGCCTTGGTGACAAGGAAGGCGCCTGTTGCACCAAGTGGGTGACCAAGAGCAATTGCGCCACCGTTCGGGTTGGTGCGATCGAGGTCGGCGCCCAGCTCTTTTGCCCACGCAAGAACAACTGAAGCAAATGCTTCGTTGATTTCGAACACGTCAATGTCGGAAATCTTGAGGTTGTTGCGCTCAAGCAAACGCTGTGTGGCGTCGATTGGTCCTGTCAACATGAGTACGGGATCAACACCTACGAGGCAAGAATCCACAATACGAGCGCGTGCTTTGAGGCCGAGCTTGTTTGCTTTTTCTTCTGTCATCATCAATACGGCAGATGCACCGTCTGAAATCTGTGATGAGTTACCAGCTGTGTGAACACCATTTTCGCGAGCGACTGGCTTCAAGGTGGCCAACTTCTCACGTGTGGTCTCGCGAAGGCCTTCGTCCTTGCTCACTACATGTGAACCAGTGACTTCGCCGGCTTCGTTGTATTCAGGTGCTTCAACAGGAATGTACTGACCAGAGAAACGGTCTTCGTCCCATGCCTTGATTGCGCGCTGCTGTGAAACGAGGCCCCAGTTGTCGGTGTCATCGCGTGAGATTCCCCACTTTTCGGCGATGCGCTCTGCGCCTTCAAATTGTGATGTCATTTCGTACTTGTCGAAATAGTTACGTGGGATGGGAACGCCGAGTCCGAGGGCCTTGTTGCCGTTGCTTCCGATGGGGATGCGGCTCATGACTTCAACGCCACATGCAATGGCGATGTCGACAACGCCAGAGCCAATGAGAGAACTTGCAAGACCAGTTGCTTGCTGTGAAGAACCACATTGTGTGTCAACAGTTGTTGCAGCGGTGGTGAGTGGAAGACCAGCTGCCAACCATGCGGTGCGAGTGATGTTGAATGCTTGTTCGCCAACCTGGCTAACGCATCCGCCAACTACTTGCTCAACAAGTGCTGGATCGAGACCCGTGCGATCAAGGATGCCCTTTTGGACAACACCGAGAAGTTCGCCGGAGTGGAGGGTGGACAAACCGCCGTTTCGCTTACCCACTGGGGTGCGCAAAGTGTCGACGATTACTACTGAATTTTGGTTACGTGCCATTCGGTCATCCTAGGCAGGCCCCTACCTACTACCGTCAATTGGCGATGAGTCTTTCCGATATGCCATTTCGCCCGTCCCTCCAGCCCGCAGACAATGTGAGGGAGCACCGCTACATCCATGTGGTGCAGACCAAGGTTTTTATTGACGACAGGCCTGCCGATGACGGGTGGGGCCGCCACTTTTTAGGGATGCATGCTGATGTTGCCTGTTGGGGCATCGATGTACCCCACGGTGAAGACCCTGGGTATGGCGCAGAGACAGATCTGTATTCGCTTTTTGGTCGTGTGAGCGACACAGAGTGGGCTGTTGCAGGACGGGCTGTGCAACTTATTGAATGGGCGCGTACGCATCGATTCTGTGGGCGTTGTGGAGAGCAAACAGAGTTGGCGCACAACGAGCGCGCGTTTCGTTGTCCGGCGTGCAAGTTGTTGGCCTTTCCACGTTTGTCGCCAGCCATCATCACGTTGGTCACTCGCGGTGAAGGAGCTGACGAAGAAGCACTTCTAGCGCGTGGTGTGAATTTCCCCGTGCCCCTGTATTCGTGTCTTGCCGGATTTGTGGAACCTGGTGAAAACCTTGAGCAAGCTGTAGCGCGCGAAGTGGAAGAAGAAGTTGGCGTCGTGGTCAGCGATGTTGAGTACATAGCGAGCCAACCGTGGCCATTTCCAAACTCACTCATGCTCGGATTCCGTGCACGGTGGGTGTTGGGTGACATTGTGTGCGACACCACAGAAATCATGGACGCCAACTGGTACAAACGCGATGAGATTCCCATGATTCCGGGGTCTATTTCAATTGCTCGTCGATTAATTGATGCTTGGTTGTTGCAGCGCTAATGAACTGGCGCCTCGTAACGCCTAGCGTGTGGGGATGAGCAATATGAAACTTGGACGGGTTGGCCTGTGGTCGGCAGATTTTGATCTTCAACCAATGAAGAAAGCGCAAGAAGCAATTGCGCAAGTTGAAGAGATGGGCTTTGGCACAGTGTGGGTGCCAGAAGCTGTGCTGCGCGAACCATTTGCATCAACTTCACTGTTGTTATCAGCAACAAAAAACATGGTGTTAGCAACTGGCATTGCAAGTTTGCATGCACGCACCGCGCAAACAATGCAGGCGGGTTGGAAGACTGTGACTGAAGCATTTCCCGATCGATTCCTCCTTGGTATTGGAGTGAGCCACGCACCAATGGTTGACGGCGTGCACAAAGGAAATTACGACAAGCCCTATTCCACAATGGTGAGCTATCTCGACGCGATGGACAGCGGAATCTTCTTCTCTCCAGCACCGTCGACTGCGCCACAACGCGTACTTGCAGCATTGGGGCCAAAGATGTTGAAGCTTGCAGCAGAGCGTGGTCTTGGTGCGCATCCGTACTTTGTGCCGGTGGAACATACGGCGTTTGCTCGCAAGACCATGGGTGCAGGTGCGGTCTTGGCTCCAGAACAAGCGGTGGTTTTCGAAACAGACCCAGACAAAGCGCGAGCCATTGCTCGCACCCACATGAACACATACACACGGTTGCCGAACTACGTAAACAACCTTCTTCGTTTTGGTTTCACTGCAGACGAAATTGTGAAGCAAGAAGATCGCGTCGTTGATGCGATTGTTGCATGGGGTTCAACCGAGAACATTGTTGCGCGCATCAAGTCTCATTTCGATGCAGGTGCTGACCATGTATGTGTGCAAGTTCTCACTGCGAATACCGGAACACTTCCAATGAAGGAATGGCAAGAACTGGCAGATGCAACGCGTTCGTTGTGACATGCCCACCTGCGTGGCACCATGCTGACACGTTCTGAGTATCTAGAAATTCTTCGTACAGAGGGCGACGCGTTCGCCGACTCTGTGCAGATGGCTCTGACTGCGCCTGTGGCGTCGTGCGAACCATGGACGGGTGCAGACTTGCTCTGGCACATGGTGGAAGTTCACTATTCGTGGAAGTTCATTGTGCAGAGCCACTTAATGGATCCCGAAAAATACGTACCACGCGAAAAGCCAAGTGATGACCTCATGCTTCAGGCGTACCGCGATGGCTTAAGCGAGTTAATTGAAGTGTTGTCTACAACTGATGCTTCACGAGCATGCTGGACATGGGCAGGTGTGCATGACGTTGCGTGGGTGATTCGGCGCATGGCACACGAGACAGCGGTGCATGCGTGGGACGCGCATTGTGCAGCCGGAGTGGAATCACAGATACCGGCCGCGTTAGCCAGTGATGGAATTGACGAGTTTGTTCACGTGATGCTGAACAATGTTGCTGAGGGCGAGGTGCCGTTGCCTGGTTCCGTTCATCTGCATTGCACCGACGTTGATGGGGAGTGGTTGATTGTTCCGTCAAGCGATGGTGAATTACACGTGACGCGCGAGCATGCAAAGGGCGCATGTGCCATTCGAGGTACAGCGCATGAGCTGTTGATGGCCCTGTGGAGACGTATTCCTCTGTCTGCAGTCGAAGTGATTGGCGATAGTGCAGTTGCGCAACAGTTTTTGTCGCGCGCAGCAAACGACTAAATCAACGTGATTTCACTTTAAGCCAGCGTGAAACGTTGCCTGCTCTGTCGACTACGCGGATCTTCATGGTGGTCACCCGAGCGGGGAATGCAACCA
>SYAZ01000085.1 GCA_005788815.1 Actinomycetota bacterium
GCCGCAGATGTTCCGCCGCGGTGTGCGAACGCAATTGGTGTGCTGGAGTCGAGATAGGGGTGTGGTGATGCCATTAGATGGATCGGCCAGCTGCTTTCCAGTACTCATCTTTCAGAAGACGTTTGTACAACTTGCCGGTTGGATGACGCGGCAATTCAGTACGAAAGTCCACGCTTCGGGGGCATTTGATGTCTGCTAATTGCTCACGGCAATAGGCAATGAGTTCTTTTGCGAGCGACGCAGCTTCTTCTTCGCTCGAAGGCATGGAAACTGGTTGCACAACTGCTTTTACTTCTTCGCCAAAGTCGTCGTTTGGTATACCGAAGACTGCAACATCTATGACTTTCGGATGGTTAACAAGCACGTTCTCTGCCTCTTGGGGATAAATGTTCACACCACCCGAGATAATCATGAAAGCCTTGCGATCGGTGAGATACAGAAACTTGTCCGCATCGAGGTACCCGACGTCACCGAGCGTTGACCAACCCCGACCTTTCGGATCACGAGAAGCCAACGTTTTTTCAGGATCATTGTGGTACTCGAACGTTGCTTCACTCTCAAAGAACACAGTGCCTGATTCTCCTGTGGGTTGTTCGTTACCGTCTTCGTCGCAAATATGAACGATGCCTTGAATTGCAGTTCCTACTGAACCGGGATGCGCTAACCACATATCGCTATTGCAATAAACAAAACCGTTGCCTTCTGTTCCTGCGTAGTACTCGTGGATGATTGGTCCCCACCATTGAATCATGGCTTGCTTGGTGGCAACTGGGCACGGAGCTGCGGCGTGGATTGCAACCTTGAGTGAGGATACGTCGTACTTACTGCGCACGGCATTATCAAGTTTGAGCATGCGAATGAACATCGTTGGTACTACTTGCGTGTGTGTCGCCCGGTACTTTTCCGCGTACTTCAAATAGTTCTCGGCATCAAAATGTTCCATCACAACGGTCGTTCCACCGATGCCATGTACTGACATATTGAAGCGAAGTGGCGCCGCGTGATACAGGGGTGCCGGTGACAAGTACACCATGGCATCGCTAAACCCGAACAGGCCAATAGTGAGAGCTTGGGCCAAACCACTTGCAGTTCCGAGTGGCGTGCCTGGAAATGGTCGAGCAACACCTTTTGGCATACCCGTAGTTCCACTTGAATAGAGCATGTCGGTTCCGTCGATCATGTTTTCAGGCTCTTGTGCGGAGGCCGCATCCACTGTTGACTCATATGAGTCGTAACCCGGAATAGTTCCACCGATCATTAGACGCAAGTGAACGTTTGGAATGTCGTTCAGAATTTCCTCAGCTTGGTCGGCTTTGTACTTCGAAGTGATGAAACCCTTTGCGGCACAATCATTAATGATGTAGGTAATCTCGGCTTTGGTGAGGCGGCTCGAGCATGCTGTGTACACGAGTCCGGCGTAGTGGCATCCCCAAATGACTTCTAAATATCGAGAGTTGTTCTCCATGCAGATTGCTATGTGGTCGCCAGGAACGAATCCTGCGTCGCGCAATACATTGCTCAGCCTCAATGCTTTGCTGTGTAGCTGGCCATAGGTGATGATTTCGCCCGTCTCTGCATGGATCACTGCTGGGTGGTCAGGGTTGGTCGCGGCAAATATTCCTGGGTACATGTACTAAAACTAACGAATGACGACAGTCACATGGCAACCAGCAGGTCGACGCCTCGTTTTAGGGGGTACCAGCGAACTAGATTTAGGACAGTTTCAATCCAAAGGACTACGCCATGACCACCATTGACACAGCCACTATCGATGAGGCAAAGATTCTTGAGTTGGCTCAGGAATTGATTCGCCAGTACCCACCCTCGACCACCTCCGTGGTTGATTTCCTGGGTGCTCAATTCGACATGGGACTTGCATGGGTTCACTTCCCCGTGGGCCAGGGTGGCCTCGGAGCCAACCCTAAGTTTCAAAAAACTGTGAACGAATGTGTGTATGCAGCCGGCGCCCCAAACCCGATGTATCGCAACCCAATTGGTCATGGCATGTGCGGACCAACGGTTGTTGAGTGGGGAAGCGAAGAACAAAAGAAGCGTTACCTGCGTCCAATGTTTACTGGTGAAGAAGTGTGGTGCCAGTTGTTCTCAGAGCCCGGCTCTGGTTCTGACTTTGCAGGTTTGTCTGCAAAGGGCGAAAAAGACGGTGACGAGTGGATCTGCAATGGACAAAAAGTGTGGACCACATTGGCTCACCTTTCACGATTTGGATTGTTGGTCGTACGTACAGATGCCGAGGCAGTCAAGCACGCAGGTCTTACTGCTTTTGTAGTCGACATGCAGGCTCCTGGTGTTGAAGTTCGCCCCTTGCGTCAGATGACAGGTGAAGCCGAGTTCAACGAGGTGTACTTCACAGACGTACGCATTGCAGAAGCCGAAATGTTGGGTAATCCTGGTGACGGTTGGCGAGTCAGTCTGACCACACTCATGAACGAGCGCGTCTCAATTGGCGGATCAATCCCGCAACAAGGCAGCGGCTCAATCGCGATTGCGGTGAAGGAATGGAAAGCATTGCCAGAAGATCGTCGTGATGCTTCAACTCGTGATGAATTGATGAAGTTGTGGATTCGTGCAGAAGTGCATCGTCTCACGAATATTCGTGCCAACGCACAGCGCCGCATGGGAGCTCCCGGGCCAGAAGGTTCAATCGGAAAGATGGAAAGCGCCAACCTCAATAAAGATGTGTATGCATTTGCAATTGGGCTCATGGGTGCCGACGGAATGTTGTACGGCTCGTATGAAATGGTTCGTCCAGAAACTGCCATGGGTTACGACGGCGTTCAGAAGGCCTTTCTTCGTTCGCGTGCAAACTCCATTGAAGGCGGCACTACCGAAGTGATGAAAAACATCCTGGGTGAGCGCATTCTCGGTTTGCCTGGCGACGTGCGCGTCGACCGCGAAGTTGCGTGGAACAAAGTTCCTCGTAACTAATAACTAACCGGCGTGCGCTAGGAGTATTCCTGCGTAGGCAGCCAAGAGAGAAGCAAGAAGTCCCGCGGCGCCACCAAGGGCTTTTGCCAACTTTGATGTTCCCACCGAGTGAATAAGTGTTGCTGCAATGGCTATTCCCACTAGCAACATCTTGATGGCAAATGTGACCATGTACGAACTTGATTGATCTGAAACATCGATGCTGGCTAGGCCCCATGCTCCAGTGAAGACAATAAAAATCATTGCGGGCCAGGCAACCTTGGCGAATCCTTTGGCGACAATTGGTAAAGCCGTCGGCGCGTCGCGTCGAAGGCTGGGC
Organism: Actinomycetota bacterium; assembly: GCA_005788815.1. Taxonomy (GTDB): domain Bacteria; phylum Actinomycetota; class Acidimicrobiia; order Acidimicrobiales; family Ilumatobacteraceae; genus UBA2093. Next base: position 3,266 of record SYAZ01000085.1, read on the forward strand.
ACTATGCCGGCTAAAACGAATTGCCCACCAACCCACACTGCCACAGCGAGTACGTGCAGAAAGATGCGCAAAGAATCAAGTGTTGGTGAAATCATGAGAAAGAGAGTGCCTCAAGTACGGCACTCGCTGCAAGTGCGCGATCGTCCATGCCCGGTGTGTTGAGGATTGACGCACCGCACATGGCGGTAATTGCGATATCAATTGCCGCTTGTAATTCTCGGATGTTGCGGGGAGGAGGGAAGTACTCGTCTTCGTCCGTTACGAACACTTCTTCTACTCCGTCGATCGGCGACAATGCGTGGATCACTTGCTCGACAAGTTCCTCGGGGGCTGATGCACCAGCGGTAATTCCAACAATGCCGTCAAGGTCATTAGGTAATTCACTCGCTGAGTTAATCCGAAGCACGCGCTCACATCCGGCTTCATGAGCTAGTTGTTCAAGAGCCCGTGTATTGGAACTATTCGATGAGCCAATAACGATGAATGTCTGAACACGTGGAGCAATTGACATCAGAGCAGTTTGTCTATTTGTGGTTGCAAAACATAAATCACTTCGACCGGGGGTCCACACATTGGGGAATCGGTTACGCACTTGAACTGCCACTTCATTCCACTCACGATGCGACAACGTCGTCTGGGCAAGCATGGCTACAGGCGCATCGAACTCGGGGAGTGCATTTACTTCGTCTACTGATTCGACCCGTGAGATAGCAAGTGGGGCTACTGCCATTGTCCCGACTGCTTCTTCGTGTCCCTCGTGACCCACATAGACAATGTGATAGCCCTTCGCTGCGCGAGTCTTCACCTCGTGATGCACTTTGGTTACTAATGGACACACAGCATCCACGACGTAACTGCCCTTTGATCGTGCTGCCGAGACAACCTCTGGTGCAGAGCCATGCGCGGACAACATAATCGGTGCACCATTAGGAACTTCGTCGATGGAGTCGACAAAGATGACTCCCTGAGAGATAAAACGATCGACAACTATTTTGTTGTGCACGATTTCGTGATAGCAGTACACGGGTTCGTCAAAAGTTCTGACCATCCACGCCAAAGCCTTGATGGCCATCTCGACGCCAGCACAGAATCCTCTTGGAGAGGCAAGGAGTACCTTTTGCACTGTCATAATGTGATTACAGACTAGCGATTAGGGCCAGCGATAGCCTATGACAGGTGAAAGCCGCTACTGATTCTTACCCTGTGATTTCAGGTGTCGAACCTGGTTCCAGTGCTGCTTCAGCTGGCGTGTTGGCCGGCGACAAGGTTGTCTCGGTCAATGGAGTAGTACCTCGCGACATTCTTGAATGGCAAAAACTTGTCGACTCTGACGATATTGAATTGATGCTGCTGCGTGGAAATGAATCGATAGATGTTTTTGTTCAACGCGTGGCGGGGGCTCCCTTTGGGGTCTCTATTTCGAGTGCTGTTTTTGATCGCATTCATACATGCGATAACCATTGCGAGTTTTGCTTCATCTATCAATTGCCCAAGGGAATGCGTCGCAGTCTGTATCTGAAGGACGACGATTATCGGTTGAGTTTTCTCTTTGGCAACTTCACAACGTTGACGCGATTTACGGAAGCAGATCTTGAAAGAGTTTTGGAAGAACGTTTGTCTCCAATTTATGTGAGCATTCACGCAAACAGTCCTCATCTTCGATCCGAGATGCTGAGAAATGATCGAGGTGGTTTCAGTCTTCGCTGGATGAAGATTCTGGCGCAGAACGATATTCAAGTCCGCGCGCAGATTGTCCTTTGTCCGGGTGTAAATGACAAAGACCATCTTTCTGAAACGCTTGCTGGGCTTTTGGAAGAATGTCCAGAGCTTGAATCGATTGCAATCGTTCCATTGGGGCTGTCTCGATTCAATACGGAAAGCCGCATGAGAGTGCAAACCAAAACCGAGGCTGTAGAGACCATTGCGACAGTGGAGGAGTGGCAGTCACGCTACAAATCTCTGCTTGGTCGTGATGTTATTCATCTAGCCGACGAGTTCTATCTTGTGGCAGAGATTGAATTACCCGAAGCTGAGCACTACGGCGAGTATCCAATGTTAGAAGACGGCGTTGGTCTTGCTCGTTCGTTTGTTGATTCATTCACTGGAGTTGGCCCCGACCACTCAGGACGAAGCGACGGTTTCTTTTCTTCTGTTGATTCACCTACGGATTATGTACGGCTCATTAATCCAGCAAGTGACACAGGATTGCGTACGCAGTCTGTTGTCTCGGTTGCGTTGCGTTCGCGAGAGAAAAAGTCACCTAAGCCTTTGGCTGTAATTACAGGTTCTTATGGTGCGGTGGTTCTTTCTTCTGTCTTGGCTTCAGAAGGCTTTACAGAAGTAGATGTTGTTGAAGTGAAGAATGAATATTTCGGTGGCAATACCGGCGTAGCAGGACTCCTTACTTATAGGGACATTTGTGCAGTTTTGCGTCAACGGAGTGACAATCGTCGCTATTTAGTGCCTGATGTGTGCCTAAACGACGGAGTCTTCCTAGACGGAGGTACCTTTGAAGCGCTTTCTAGTGAGTTTGACGTCGAAGTCATTGCTACAAGCGGCGCAGTTTTGCGTAAGAGGTTGGAAGCAGCCAAGGAAGAGTTAACCCATGTCTGAGGAAGAGATTGTCAATTACCCGGTAGTGGTAATCGTCGGCCGTCCCAACGTGGGAAAGAGCACTTGGTTCAACCGTGTCATCGGTGAGCAAGCCGCCATTGTGGAGGATCGTCCTGGCATCACGCGGGACCGTCACCGCCGTATGGCCGCCTGGCTTGGTATTGATTTTTGGATTGTCGACACTGGTGGCTGGATGCCGAGTGGAAGCGAACTTGACGACAAAGTTTCTCGTCAAGTTGAAGAGGCTGTTCGCGAAGCAGATCTTGTGATTTTCATGGTGGATGCCGCGATTGGCGTCACCGATGAAGATGAATTGATTGCAGCCTGGTTGCGTCGTACAAATGTTCCCGTGTTGTTGGCCGCAAACAAGTCGGACAATGATCGTCGCGAACAAGAACGTTGGCAGTTCATGTCTCTCGGTCTAGGCGAGCCATTGTCGGTGTCTGCCTTGCATGGTCGTCGTTCAGGTGATTTCTTAGATGAAGTCGTTGCACGTATTCCTCATGTTGAAGCCCCTGTCGAAGAAATAGAAGCGATTAAACCCGATGGTGTTCCTCGTGTGGCTTTAGTGGGTCGACCAAACGTTGGTAAGAGCACATTGTTCAACCGTCTTGTTGGTGCAGAGCGTTCAGTAGTGCATGACATGCCAGGAACCACGCGCGATGCGATTGATACCTTGGTAGAAACACCAGAGGGACCATTGGTTTTCATTGACACTGCCGGTATGCGTCGTCGCAGCAAGATTGATGATTCGACTGAGTACTACTCGTTAGTTCGCGCATTGAAGGCAATTGATGGTGCAGATATTGCGATGTTGATTATTGACGCAACTGTTGGTGTGACTAGTCAAGATCAACGCCTGGCCGAACGTATTGATGTTGCTGGTTGTCCCATTCTTGTTGTTCTCAACAAATGGGAACTGTTGGAGTCTGAAGAGCGTCGTTCGGTAGAAGCAGATCTTGCTCGCATGTTGTATTTCATCGATGATGCTCCAGTCCTGAAACTGAGTGCGCTCACAGGTATGGGAGTGCACAAACTCCGGCCTGTGTTGCAAGAAACAATCGAGCAATACCATCGCAAAATTCCCACACGAGATGTGAATCGAATCATTGCGGAAGCCCAACAGAAGCAACCAGCCGGCGGGGGAGCACGAGTGTTGTTCGCTGTGCAGGGATCAAATGATCCACCAACGTTCACCTTGTTTGTGAATCGTGAGTTGCCTCAGCCGTACATTCGCTATCTCGAGCGCTCCATCCGTGAAGCTTTTCAATTTGGGTCTACACCCTTGAAGATGCGTGTTAGGAAAAAGGGCGATTAGTAATGCCATGGTGTGAGCCGTGCGCAAAATACTTTGCCCCGTCCGCCTTGATGGACGACGGAAGTTGTCCGCAATGCAGAGAAACTTTGGAAGTTATTTCGGTGTCTGGTCGAGTTACCGCGGACACTCTTGATCTGAAGAAGCTTGCAGGTTTGGAC
>SYAZ01000086.1 GCA_005788815.1 Actinomycetota bacterium
AACAACTTCGGTCAATTAGGTAATGGAACAACTAATACTGTGGCTAATCCCACACCAGTCACTGTGTCGAACATCCCCGGTTCATTCTCAGTTGATCATCTAGAAGTGGGCCTGTATCACGCGTGTGCCATTTCCACAGTGGGTGGCGCGTGGTGTTGGGGCGCCCACTCAAACGGCCGACTTGGAACGACTGCGGGTTCAAGTGTGTTGCAACCAACAGCAACATCTTCTCTTGGCACAACTGCACGCACCGCGTTGGCAGGTGGTTCACACACATGTGTCGTACTCACGAATGACACCGTGACATGTTTTGGAAGAAACAACAAAGGTCAATTGGGACAGAACACCACTACCTCAGAGAATTCGACCCCCACAGTCGTATCACTGAGTACAACTGCGAGTGCTGTCTCTGCGGGTAATGAGTTCACGTGTGTGTTGCTCACTACGGGCGCAGTGGAGTGTTTCGGGCGAAACGATGTTGGGCAGTTGGGCGAAGGTTCAACAAGTGTGTCGCGTTACACCCCCGGCACCGTGAGCGGATTATCGGGCACTGTGGTGGACATTGTTGCGGGCACCACGCATGCATGCGCGGTGATGTCTACGGGTGTAGTGCGATGTTGGGGCGAGAACGCCACTGGTGAATTAGGAGTGGGGAACTACGACCCTTCATACACGGCCGTAGCGATTGCAAGTTTGAACATCATGCCGACATCCACGACAACGACAACGACAACGACCACGACCACAACAACGACAACTTCCACCTCGGTCCCTGCCGCAGTGCCAGAGAATTCGCCAACTCAAGTAGCGGCACCGCAAACGAACACCACAGCCTCTTCTACTACGACGCTTCCTGCATCACCCATCAAAAAGAAAAAGATCACGCCCATTCGCTTACGGGTGGGGCGCAAGATCAGTGCCGCAAGCATTGCTGCGAGTGTGTCGTTCGCTATACCTAAACAATCGTGGGGCACGATGCGCATCAGCATTATGACGGGTGGGAAGCGATGCAAATTCTCTGGCACAAGCGTGAAAGCAGTGCGCAGAGGCACATGTTCTGTGGCCGTTGTATTGCTGCCAAAGAACGGAAAAGCATCGATTCGAAACAACACAATCACCATTTCATAACGCAACTTCCCGCGCGCGCACCTGCGCCCGCGCGAAGGGCAAATCTGTCAAGTTTTTCTTTTCCCTTATTACATATGGCTTAAATGACCATCGCTGGTCGACTCTGACACAGCCATGGTTTAGAGACTGCGGCCATGGCAACATCAAAACGTAAATCAAAAGAAACATCCGCAACTCGACCTTTGGTGATCGTTGAATCTCCGAACAAGGTGAAAACAATTTCAAAGATCCTCGGTGAGGACTATGTGGTCCGTGCTTCGGTCGGGCACTTCGCAGACATCCCTGCAACAAAGAAAGGCGTCGAGATTGAAAATGACTTCGCCTTGTCGTACGAATTAACAAAGAAAGGCGTAGACATTATTGATGGCTTACGCAAAGATTTGGCGAATGCTTCTGAATTGATTCTGGCCACGGACGCCGACCGTGAAGGCGAAATGATCGCCTATCTTCTCGACTTCTTCTTGAAGCCGACTATTCCCGTGTCTCGCATTGAGTTCCGCAGCATCACGAAGAAAGAGGTGCTCGCCGCTCTCGATAATCGCCGGCAGATAAACATGGAGCTCGTCGAGGCAGCTCGTGCTCGTCGTGCACTGGATCATCTCGTTGGCTTCCAGGTGTCGCCTGTGCTGTGGAGCAAGGTGCGTCAAAATCTGAGTGCTGGTCGAGTGCAGAGTCCTGCATTGCGTCTCATCGTGGAGCGCGAGATGGATCGCATCAAGTTTGTTGAAGTTGGTTATTGCGGTGTGGACGCACGTTTAGAGATGACGGCTGAGGTCACGGCGGGTTTGCGCACTATTAACACGGTGCCTGTCGCAACGTCAAAAGATATTGATGACGCTGGCGTAGTAGCCGCACCGGCAGAACTGTTACTCCTGCCTGCGGCACAAGAGTTAGTGGCACGTCTGAGCGGTGTGCCCCTTACGGTCACAGATTCAAAAAATTCGAAGTACACCCGTAAGCCGTACTGGCCGTATACAACGAGCACGTTGCTGCAAGACATCTTGTCTCGCTTGCACCTCAACTCAAACGCTGCGAGCAGCATTTTGAATCAGTTGTATGAAAAAGGACTCATTTCGTACCCTCGTACCGATAGTGCGCAACTCGCACCGTGGACAACAGAGGCTGCCCGTGAGCAGGTGATCGCAATGTTTGGTCCGACCGCTGTGCCCGAGACCGCGCCACGTTTCCCCAGCAAAAAGCGCAGTGCACAAGAAGCACACGAAGCGATTCGTCCGTCTGACTTTGGTAAGCGCAAGCCGGCCGGTCTCACGCCTCAGCAACTAGCTGTGTATGAACTCATCTGGCGTCGCACTGTTGCATCGCAAATGCTTCCAGCATCGGGCACCACAGTCACAGTCACGTTTACTGCGTCAGCTGAAAAGAACGACTATGTGTTTACAGCGGCCGGAACAACCATCACAGAGTTGGGCTTTCGTCGTCTGTATTCATCTGTTGACGATGATGAGCCAACGCCGCTCGCCACATTCACAGTTGGCGACACAGTGCAGGTACGCGAACTCGTGATCAATGAACACATCACGAAACCGCCAGCACGGTTTACAGAATCCAGCCTTATTAAGGCATTAGAAGCCGAGGAGATCGGTCGACCTTCTACGTATGTACCCATCATCAGCTCGTTGCGCAACGAATACGTGTGGTCGAAGCAAGGCGATCAAGCACTTATACCCACAGTGTCTGCAGTAGCAGTGTGCAATTTCTTGAATAGTGAATTCAAGAATCTGATGAACTACAAGTTCACACGCCAGATGGAGGACCGTCTGGATGCTGTTGTGGAAGGCGCAGATACGTACCTCAAGGTTGTACGCAACTTCTATGAAGTGGGCGACGCCACGTGGTTGTCGTTGAAATCCACCATCGATGCAGCAATGGCTACATATAAACCAGAAGAGCATCCGGTAAAACACATTGGTGTGCATCCAGAGACTGGGGAAAGCATTGATCTACGAGCAGGCAAATCTTTTGCTGTTCGCACGAAACAACAAAAGTCTGCGAAGAAAGGAAAAGGTGCGCGTTCAAGTGGTTCGCCGTATTTCAAATATGCCGGGCGCAATTTCTCTGTTCCCGATGCCATGGAGTTTGGTGATATCACCCTTGACTTCGCACTGGCGCTCATCAATACGCTACGAGTTGAAAACCGCGTGATCGGCGAATTCAATGGCGAACAAGTTGAGGTGCGCACAGGGCCGTACGGTCCGTATATTGCTCGCGGCAAGGTCAACGTGTCACTTCCCAAAGAGTTCGACCCGGCAACGGTCACTATGGAAGATGTGCTTGCCCTGATGCAATTTCCCCGGTCGTTGGGAACAGACGCAGATGGAGAAGAGGTACTAGTGAAACTGGGTCAATACGGACCTCATGTTTCAAAGGCAGGGGAGAACCGTTCGGTGGGGTCTCTAGAGATTGCCCAGACCATCACTTTGGCGGAAGCACTGGAGTTACTGGCCCAACCAAAGAAGAGGCGCGGGAAACGGTAGCGTCGCCTTATGGAGCCACGTCGTACCCCCACCTCTCGCCAACGCATCACAGCAGCAGCGCGCGTACAAGTAGAAGTCAAAGGCATCTTGGGCTTACGCGTCCAAGACGTCGCAACCGAAGCCAAGGTATCGGTACCTCTTATATACAAGTACTACGGCGACCGTGATGGGTTGCTGGCAGAAGTACTCGGAGAAATGTTTGAAGAATTTGTCTTAGAGCAAATCGATGTATCTGAGGCCTACTTTGACGCTCTCGAGAATCCAACCGTGGAAGACCTGCTTGCAGTTATTGCACTACCGCAGCAAGATTTCCGCCGTCCACGCCGTTGGCAACGTATGCAGATACTTGCAGCATCTGTAGAAATTCCTGCCTTGCGCCAACAGTTAGGTGTATTGCAGTTGCACCTGCAAGAACGTCTCACGCTTTTCATGGACAATGCTCAACGTCGCATTACTGGGGGGTCAACACCGGTCTCATCTGCAGCACTGGCCTTACTTGTGCAGAGCTACGGATTTGGTTTTGTGTTAAATGACCTCTTGGAATCCGACGAGCACCCATTTGTGACCGATGATCAGTTCGCACATCTCATGCGCGTCATGTTGAATGCAGCACTGCTGAATCAGCAGACACCGTCGTAGGCTGATTACATGGAAGTAGAAATGATTGTTGAGATTCCGCAAGGGTCTCGCAACAAGTACGAGATGGATCACGACACGGGTGCCATCTGGCTCGACCGCACATTGTTTACGGCCACTCAGTACCCACTCGACTATGGATTCTTTCCTGGTACTCACGGCGAAGATGGCGACCCACTCGATGCATTGGTGTGGCTCAGCCAGCCAACATTTCCTGGTTGCCACGTGTGGGTGCGCCCTGTCGCGGTGTTCTGGATGAGCGATGAAAAAGGTCCCGACGCAAAAGTGTTCTGCGTGTCTTCAAACGACCCGCGTATGAATCCATATGTCGATATTGAAGACTTGCCAGAGCACCTTCTTGATGAAGTCGGCAACTTTTTCGAGGTTTACAAACTGCTCGAACCAAACAAGGACACCACCGTCAAAGGGTGGGAAGGTCGCATTGCAGCCGAGAAAGAAATCAGCGACTCCATCGCTCGATTTGCGACTTTGCCCCACTAACTCAGCCGCCATTCGTTTGGACTGGCAGCCCGTTTTCTATTTCTCAGAGTTCGATTGACGTGCGCGAATAATGCGCAACAGGCTGATCGCTCCGAAACAAAACACAAGTGCTCCAAATATTCGCGCGCCGATTCCGACTCGCAGCAACGCAAGCCATGTACCGGACAAAACTGCTGCAACACCAATGACAAATGCGAACGCTCTGCCTAACTGAGATCGAGGTGTGCGGATGACTGTCACGAAGGAAAGTCCTCCGAGCAGAAGTATCGCCAACAAGATGAGTGAGACAAGTAGCGCAAGGCTTTCCATTCCCGAAGGCTAGACCAGCAGGCGGGGGCGCCTGCTGGTCTAGAGACTGTGAAGTTAGCCAACAGGCACGATGACAACAGGAACCTTGGCATGTCGAGACACGTGGTCAGCGACACTGCCGAGCAAAAGCCCCATGACTGCGCCGTGGCCACGAGCGCCCACAACAATGAGGTCTGATTTCAAACTAAGTAATACGTTGCGCGGATCATTGTTCTCAAAATGAGTAGCAATTGCGATGTCGCGGGAGGCAGCTTCTTTAGTAACACGCTTTGCTTCGTTGTCAAGAACTGTTCGTGACGCTGCATCATCGAACGTATAGGGAGCTGCCATCTCTGCAGGGACAATGATTGGAGACCACGCAGAAACCAAAGTGACTTTGTCGCCGGCATGTGCGTATTGAATAGCCCAATCGATTGCCTTATGGGAGTTTGGCGAACCATCGACTCCGACAATGATGTGACGTTTCTGTGGTGTGTGATTGCTCATGCTTTCACCGTAACCCTGCACTCTTAGCAATGTAAGAGTAGGAATGTACTTAGTTGTCACATTTCCGTGTTAGGTAGAACTACTAGTGATGGTCGTGTTCGTGCGTGTGATGCACGTAGGTTCTGTCTGATGTTGCAAACTGTGCAATGTAAGCAGCAATGAAGACCGCGGTAGTGAGCAAAGTAATGGTGGGCCCAGGTGCCATGTTTGCGTGATAGGAGATTATGAATCCAAGGACTACTTCAGTAAGCCCTACAACAATTGCTCCAAATGTGATTGTAGCAACTCGGCTGAAGAATAAGCGGGACGTTGCAGCTGGAGTTATAAGAAGCGACACAGTAAGCACTGTCCCTACTGTGGAGAGACACACAACGACACAAACGGCAAGCAGAATGAGCATTGCAGCGTCAAGGCGCTGAACACGAATACCAAGTTGAGTGGCATGGTCACGATCGAATGTCGCAAACTTCAAGTCGTCAAATTTGAACCACACGAAGAAAAGGCTGGCAACTGTGAGAACAACTGTGATCCATAAGTCCACCGTATTGACTGTTAGTAGTTGGCCGAACAAGAAATGCGTGAGTGACACAGATGTGTCCACCTTGCTGAGAGCCAATACTCCAAAGGCAAACATGCCACTGCCCACTACAGCAATGATGGAGTCGTGTGCAATACGACGGTTCTGTGACAACAGATGAATGGTGACGGCCATGAAGATTCCGGCAACCAATGCCCCTGGCAAAACGGCAGCACTGCCAAACCATGCAAAGCCAATTGCCACGCCACCAAGTAGCGAATGCGACATTGCATCACCCATATAGGCAAGGCGACGAAGCGAAATCCACGCACCAACAACTGGGGCAAGTACACCCACCATGAGGCACACAAGTCCTGCGCGTTGTGAGAAATCCGATTGGAATGGATCGAGGAACCAATGAATCATGATGGTTCTGCCGATGTGGTGCGACTGAAGAGCCGTTCAAGTTGTGTTCCGGCTAGTTCTTCTGCTGGTGCGCCATCGCCGATAAGGCGACCATTCAGTGCCAAGCATCGAGGGAAATGTGTGCGCACCAAGTGAAGATCATGTGTAGAGACCAAAATGGAAGTTCCTTGGGCGCACAGTGTGGCAAAGAGCGAAATGAGATCTTCGGTATGGCGTGCATCGACACCAGACAATGCTTCGTCCAGCATCAAGATGTCGGCCTCTTGAGCAAGGGCGCGTGCGAGCAACACTCGCTGCACTTGACCACCAGACAATGTGGACAGTGACCGTCCGTTCATATCGTTCAGGTCCACTAGGGCAAGGCACTCATTCACACGTGCATGGTCTGTAGCGTGTGGACGGAAACGACCAGTGTGAAAGCGACGTCGGCCAGCTATCACAACCTCGGCAACTGTAATGGGGAAGCGCAGATCAACATCAGACTGTTGCGGAATGTAGGCAATTGCTTGACGTTCGAGGTGATGGCAATGTTCACCATGAACAATGACATCGCCTTTGTGATCAATGAAACCAGCAAGCGCTTTG
>SYAZ01000087.1 GCA_005788815.1 Actinomycetota bacterium
GGCCCTCGAAGGCCTCGTGCTGGGCGCCATCTCCAAGCTGTACGAGGTCCAGTACGCGGGCATCGTGCTCCAGGCCGTGATGCTCACCGGCGCCGTCTTCGCCATCATGCTGGCGCTCTACTCGAAGCGGATCGTCAAGGTCGACGACCGTCTGCGTCGCGGCATCATCGCCGCCCCCGGCGCCGTCATGGTGGTGTACCTGGTCTCGCTCGTGCTGCGGCTCTTCGGCGCCGAGGTGCCGTTCATCCACGAGTCGAGCCCGGTCGGCATCCTGTTCAGCCTCGTCGTCGTCGGGATCGCGTCGGCCCACCTCCTCCTCGACGTCGACCTCATCGAGAAGGGCGTGGAGAACGGCGCCCCGAAGTGGATGGAGTGGTACGCCGCCTTCGGCCTGCTCGTCACCCTCGTCTGGCTGTACCTCGAGCTGCTGCGCCTGCTGTCCAAGCTCCGCAGCCGCTAAGTCGGGGGACGCAGCGCCCGTGCCGATGCGGGAGCACTGCAAGCACTTCCAGAGCCGCACGTACGCCTCCGAAATCCCAGCCCTCCACGGGGTTGGGATTTCGGTTTTCTCGGGCGGTGTTTATCGGCCCGCTTCCAACTCAAACATGGGTAGTCCATTGAGTGGAGTCCATAGGCCAGCACCAACTTGGCGAAAATGTTCTCCCAGGCGCTTGCGGTACCAGACTGCGCTGCGTTGATATACCTGCAGGTCTGTGCCTGTTTCGTCAACAACATTCTCGAAATCCCACTTTGTTGGAAGTTCCAGATACAAGACATAGCGGGTGGTTGCTGCAATGTTGGCAATCGCGTCTTCACATTCTTCGTTCGTTAAGTATTGAAGAACGCTGTGGCAAATCACGAGGTCGTATTTGCCCCTAGGTCTCCACTCGGCAATGTTGCGACATTCGTGGCCCCAGGTTTCACATGCATGTTCACTGACATCAATGGAACGAAGAGCAACATCTGGATGATTAGTGCGATACCAGTCGCGCCACATTCCCATGCCTGCACCAATGTCAAACACTGAAGAAATGGAAAGACCCCACCACGCAGAGATGTGGTGTACGGCAGTAGCTAGATGATGAATTCGTTCGGCATCGTGAGCGCCGTCTTTTCCATAGAAGCGTTGATAATACGAACTGTTGAAACGAGACATCGCATTCACATTAGGTTCGTGCCAGATGCAATCCAAACATCCACGCTTACTTCAATAACAGGACGTGCGTGTGCAGCGGTTTGCCATCGCAGGGGAGTCATTGAGAATAAGTCGACTGCTGCTTCTTGCGTGAGATCCAACGTGAACTGCAATCTTTCGGCATGCATTGCATGCTCTGGTGGTTCGCTACGTCGTTGTTCGCGTTCTTCTACTGTGTCATCCCGTGATGGTCGCATCTCTTTCAAATGATGAGGGCCTGGAGTCACTGTGACCCACGTACCGCCAGGGATGAGAATGCGTTGGTATTCAGAAAGACTGTGTGGAGCAAAGACAGTAAATACACCGGCACATGAAGAGTTGTCCACTGGCAATCGATATGAGGATGCAACAGCAAACTGAGACATTGGGTAGGCCTTGCTAGCCATCTGTATTGCTTTTTTAGAGATATCAATGCCGTAGGTATTGTCCGCATCAATATGAGAAAGGTAGAAGCCCTCGCCACATCCCACGTCTAGTACTGGTCCGTTTGCGATGCGCAGTAGATCAGTTACAGCAGTGGCAATGGGTTGGTACCAGCCTCCAGATAGAAATCGTCGTCGTGCTTGAAGAGAGTCGGGCGTATCGCCAGGTGTTACTGATGAAGGAAGTCGGCCTGCCACCAGGAGATTGAGGTAACCCTCTTTGGCGCGGTCAAATGTGTGGCCGTTGGGGCATTGTGCCGATGATTGTGATTCGTGCAGTGCCTGCCCACAGTGCGGACAAACAAAAATGGTTGAACGCGCCACGTGTTACAGGCGATACACGCGAGTTGCTGTACCGCTAAACATTGCGGTCTTCTCCTCGGGTGAACACGATGAGGCGAGTTTCTTGAATGCATTCCACACTGTCCTATACGACAGTGACAAACGATCAACTGGGAAGTTCGATTCGAACATGCAACGTTCTGGTCCGAAGCACTCAATCGTGTGTTCAAAGTAACGGCGCTGAACTTGTAGGAACTCGTCTGAAGTTGGAGGTCGTTCTGCTGTGTGCCAACCGAATCCGTTGTCGGGCATTGCAAGACCACCAAGTTTTGCTACCACGTTGGAACATGTGGCAATTTCACGAACGTCTTTCTTCCATTGTTCAAAGATCTCTTCTCGTTGTGATTCGTACGGCCCGACTCCAAGTGGTGTTCCAAAGTGATCTAACACCATTGTTGTCTCAGGTACGGCACGTGCAAGAGCGAGAAATTCTTGATTCTGATAGTGGTAATGCCATGTGTCGTACGTGAGGCCTTGGGCGCCAAGTACAGCGACACCGCGGCGAAAGGATGTGTCGGCATACAAATCACGAACAGCGCGTCCCGGGATAGTCAGTACTTCAGGGTGATGCGCATGCGCCAGTGCATCTCGGATTCCACGCAACAAGCCATTACTCGCAGTGGCATGAGCATGCAAAATTTCGGCAAGGTCGTCTCGTCGCAAGTCCGTGTGTGCAACGATGCCAGAAATCAGATGCGATGGATCGCGAAGTGATTCGCCGGCGATGAATTCGGTTTCTCCAAGAGATTGAAGGTGTTCTGGTCCATCACTTCTATATGCAGCGCCGCATTCGATGAAGACTGTTTTTTGAATATTGTGACCATCTGAAGTGTCATTGTGTAGTTCATCGAGTCCATAGGGAAGTGCTCCTCCAACCGGCCATAAGTGGTGGTGAGGGTCAACAATTGGCAGTTCAGGCTCAATGGTGTCTTCGTGTACTTGAGCAAACCACTCGATGGATCCTGGTGCAAATGTCATTCCATAGTTCTACTACTGAGATAAATAGTTTCTTGTGCTTGATGCCACATTTCCGGCTGTCATTCAGGCCAAAATAGATGCCGATGATAACGGCGCGAAAATTCACCATCTGGAATATCGCACTATTTGTCGTTCTCGTCGTCTTGGTTCAACAAGTGGTGTCGTGGAGTTGGCTATCAGATTTTGACAAATCTGCCATGAGCACTGCTCGAGATATCCAAGCCTCACGAGACATCTTTTCGGTCACGGTCATGCTGGGTCTTCGCGGAATCATCTTGACAATCTGTATTCCGTGGATGGCATGGCTGTCGTGGAAACATCGCACTTGGGTTCCCATTGCTGGATTCATTTTGGTGCTGCTGTTTGAGACTGGTTTGGCAGGCGCGCTGAAGATGGCCGTAGGCCGATCATTTCCGTATCAGTTCAGAGGCCACATATTGCTTGATACAGATCACTTGGCCTTTCCTTCTGGTCACGCCGCCAATGCTGTTGCTCTGTGGGGCTACGTGGCGTGGTACGTCACCCAAGGGCGTCGCAACATGAGAATCGTCGCTTATGGGCTGTTGATTATTGCTTGGTGCGTTGTTGGCGTATCTTCCTGGTTGCTACGCACACATTGGCCCACCGATTTATTGGCGGGGTTTATTCTCGGTGGCATTGCTGTCATCGCTGTGGTGAATATGTTGATCGCTGCTGGTTTGTCGAATACTGATGTGCTTAGTCGCGAGGCCACTTCTGCGCAGCAGCCAGCAGCTCATCGCGGAATTGCGGGTGAGCAATTTCAGCAAGAGCAGTAGCGCGTTCACGAATAGTGCGCCCTTCTAATTCTGCGATTCCAAACTCGGTGATGATGACATCAACTTGATGTCGTGGTGTACTGATCACGCTCCCGGCGGGGAGTGCGCCCATGATTCGGCTTGTGAGTGTGCCATTGATGGTGCTTGTTGATGGAAGACAAATAAGGCTTCGATCTGTTGAGTCGAGTCCTGGTCCTGAAACAAAATCTTCGTGACCACCTACGCCACTAAATTGCGTACCGTCAATTGTGTCGGCTACAACTTGTCCTGCGAGGTCAACTGCAAGTGCGCCATTGATGGTGACCATGTTGCGATTTTGTGCAATCAGTTCGGGTGAATTCACTACGTGTACTGGGAGGAATCGAACAACTTCATTTTCGTGTAGCCATGTGTAGAGCTCTGGAACTCCTGCGGCGAAGGTTGTAATGGAGTAGCCATCGAAGGAACTGCCTTTGTTGTTTGTGACTTTTCCAGATTGATGTATGCGCATTAAGCCAGAGGTAAACATTTCAGAGTGAATGCCCAGATCTTCCAAGTTGCTTTCGGCAATAACTGTTGCAATCTGATTGGGGATACCACCGATTCCGGTTTGCAATGTGCAACCCGAATGAATGAATGTCATTGCTAATTGGGCAATTGCAAGTTCTGCTTCAGTTGCAATTGTGTCGGCAAGGTTTAGAGGTTCACGTTCCGACGTGATGAGAACGTCAATGTCGTCTACGTGGATGCGGTGCTCATGTTGTGGTAATCCAAATGTGTGAGGGAACTTTTCGCTGACTTCAACAATCAACAGTCGCTCTGGGTCGGCGGCAGCTCGATGAATTTCATCAACACATGCTCCTGCATGAAGCGAAAGACTGACCCAACCATCTACGGGTGGCGAACCAGCGGTGGCCATGACGCGAGGAGCAAGCTTGCGCAAGATGGGTGCAAAGCGGCGAAAGTCTGCCGGGACGAAGTCAATAGATGCTCCAGTGTCGCGCAGCAACCTCTCGGCGGGTCCAAAAAAGCCACTGCGATAATGGACACCTGGCAACGCCAGCACGCCATAGAGGTCTGGCATCAGGGCACCAAAGATCTGCAAATCAACAAAGTCAGTGCGGTCGCCTAGTGCGTGCATAAACGCGCCGGGAACGCCAGGGCCAAGTGGGACCGCGAGGGTGTCGGAGGGGCGAATCAGTGCGATTGCGTCGGAAATCTGCATCTGGGTCATGTGACCCATGGTAGGCAGGTAGCAGTTCGAGCGTGGGGCTGGCAGGCTCGTTTATATGCAACGCGACCTTCTGATTATCGGCGGTGGTCCAGCAGGTTCTGCTGCAGCCATCACGGCGGCGCGTGCTGGGTTGAAAGTGACGCTGTTCGAGAAAGCCCCATATGGTCGCGACAAAGTCTGTGGTGATGGGCTGACGCCTCGGGCAATAGGCGCACTTGACGAATTACGCATCGATCACTCAGCCGCGCATCGCATTGATGGATTACGAATGATTGCGGGCAAGAAGGAAAGGGAATTGTTGTGGCCAGTTACTTCTCGTTTTCCTTCCCATGGCGCCGTATGGCCACGTCAACGGTTCGACAATCATCTTCTCGATGTTGCCATTGCTAGTGGTGCCGATGTTCGTTTTGATTCTGAAGCACTTCCTGAGATGGAAGGTGAGCGCGTTGTCGGCGTGCGCGTTGCAAACGATGTGTACCGCGCTCCCTTTACAATCCTTGCTGCCGGAGCTCAAGGCATGGCAGCAAAGATGCTGGGTGCAGAGCGTGATCCAAACGAAACGTTTGGTTTGGCCATTCGTGCCTATGCACCAACTCCACGTCATGCCGAACGACACCTTGAAGCTTGTTTGAGTCTGAGCGATGAACACGGAACAGCAGTTCCTGGATATGGGTGGATGTTTCCAGCTGGTGATGGCACCGTCAACATTGGTGTAGGTGCTCTCAGCACAATGAAGGGATTCAAAAAACTGAACCTCAATAAGTTGCTCGACCAATACGCAGCAATCGTGAAAGATTCATGGTCACTAGGTGATTACATCGAAAAACCACGTGCGTGGAGATTGCCAATGAGTTGCATGCGCCGCCACGGTGAAGGATGGGTCGCCATCGGAGATGCCGCAGGTTTTGTGAACCCGATGAACGGCGAAGGAATTGACTACGGACTTGAGTCCGGCATGTTGGCTGTGCAGTGTTATCTCGAAGACCCTGCGTCAGCGGCTGTGGAATATGACAAGCAAGTGGGAGAACGTTTTGACGCATTTCTTCGTACTGGTCGCAGATTCAGTTTCATTATCGGTCATCCATGGTTGTTGAAGCCCGGGCTTCGTATTGCGGTCGGTACGCAAACTGCAGCAGACATCACCTTGTCTGTCATGGGAAATCTGATCGATTCAAATACACCAGGCGCTGCTGGGCGGGTAATGAAAATCGCCGACACAACGCTGCGAATTGCAGACCCCTTGTTACGGCGCACTCGGGCTCGTGCATAAGTTGATTCATTGCTCTTGGTGAGTGCGTTGAGAAGCACTCCGTACAGATAAGTTGGGAACATGAGTACAAAACCAGAAGTCACCATCCCCTCAGGCGATGCGCCGTCAGACCTTCTTATCGAAGACATCACAGTCGGAGACGGTGCAGAAGCAAAAGCTGGCGCAAACGTAGAAGTGCATTATGTCGGTGTTGCCTGGAGCACTCAGAGCGAATTTGATGCTTCTTGGAATCGTAAAGAGGCTTTTGAATTTCGCTTAGGTGCCGGACAAGTTATTTCCGGGTGGGATCAAGGTGTTGCCGGTATGAAGGTTGGCGGTCGCCGCAGGCTTACCATTCCTGCGCATCTCGGATACGGAAACCAGGGTGCTGGTGGAGTCATCAAGGGTGGCGAGACTCTTGTCTTTGTAGTCGACTTGTTGAACGTGAACTAGGAGTTGACATGTCTGAACTAAATTTCTTTACTGCTAATGCCGGCCTAGCCAATGTTGAGAAGCTGGAAGTACCCGAACTCACAATGTTGTATCGCATTGAGATGGCTGGCGAGGTTTTCTACAACATGCTCGCTGATCGCGTCGATAATGCTGAAGCTGCCGACCTATTGCGCAAGAACGCAGTAGAAGAGCGTGGACACGCTCGTCGTTTGGCTCGCATGATCAGCATCAAGATTGGTCATGAGTGGGAGCCAACTCCAGAGGTTGCTGAACTACTTGCAGTTCCACTTCCGGACCAGATTGATTCAAAGATTTTTGCTGGTGTAGTGCAAGGTGAAATCAATGGTGATGCTGGTTACCAACGTTGGGCCGACGCAGAGCCAGATGAAGAAGTTGTGCGATTGCTTCGACTCAATGGTCGTGAAGAAACCATTCATGCTGGCCGTGCACAACAGGTCTTCGATCTGTTGAACGCGTAATTTCATGCAAGCGACAGTCATCTACGACGGCGATTGCGGCATCTGTGATGCCAGTGCCCGGTGGATTCGGCGTCGCTTTGCAGATGTACGTGTGGTGTCGCATTATGAGTACGGTCTTTCAACGATTGATGCAGTCTGGCTGGTCACTGATGCCGGCAAAAAAGAAGGCTCCGTTGCAATTGCCGCCTTACTGCAAATGAGTTCTACTCGTCGATGGAGATTCGTAGGGTGGTTTATGCGCTTACCACTCATTCGAAATATTGCACGCATGGTGTATTGGTGCATCGCAAAAAACAGAGCGCGTATTTCACGTTGGTGTGGCCTTAAGTCATGTGCCATTCCTTCGGCAACTGAGACCAAGTAACGCCGTAAAACATATGCAGGCTCTTGTTGTCTATTGCCATCCGATGGAAGCGAGTTATTGTGCTTCCTTACGAGATGCTGCTGTGCGTGGCCTCGAGCATGCAGGACATGACGTATGTGTTGTGGACTTAACCAAAGACGGATTCGACCCCGTGATGAGCCGTGAAGAATGGCAGCAATACATGTCTGATAGTGATGACATTCCTCAGGCATTGGCACCGTATGTGGCTCAAGTGCTGGCGGCACAGATTGTGGTGTTTGTGTACCCCACGTGGTGGGGTGGTCTCCCAGCTCTGTTAAAAGGTTGGATTGAACGAACAATGTTGCCAGGTGTTGCTTTCAAACTAAATGAAAAAAAGAAAGTACGTCCCGCACTTACACACGTGCGACATATTGTGGTTATTTCGACATTCGGTTCGCCATGGCTGTATGTGAAGTTTGTGAACGACAATGGTCGAAGGATTCTTATTCGTGCAATGCGACTTGCGACGTCGTGGCGTACCCGCAAGCATTGTTTTGGCCTGTATGCAATGGATAAAGCTACTCAAGATGATCGTGTGAGGTTTGCCCGCAACATCGAGAACAAATTGGCGAAGCTATGAAAGTCCTTGTGATCTCTGCTCATCCATCTCCCGAGTCATTTGTCGCATCTTTGGCAACGACTGTCGTATCTGAGATTTCTCATTCTGGCCACAATGTTCGACATCATGATTTGTATGCAGAAAGCTTTAGTCCGGTTTTCAGTGCATATGAACGTGAACACCATGTGGGGGATATAAGTGAAAAACTAGAGACTCTCACGCAGTTACGACCACACGTTGAAGATTTGCAATGGTGTGAAGCAATTGTTTTTGTGTATCCCACGTGGTGGTCAGGTCAGCCAGCGATTCTCAAAGGATGGATTGATCGCATTTTGATGAACGAAGTGGCGTGGGTGTTGCCTGAGGGGGCTGCACGAATAAAGCCTCTTCTTACGCAGATTCGGCGCGTTGTTGTAGTGACTACTCATGGTTCATCCAAATTTGTGAATGCACTAGAAGGCGAATCAGGAAAGCGAACAATCTTTCGTTCGGTGCGCCTCATGATGCATCTTCGGGCACGTTGTTCGTGGCTTGCTATGTACGGACTTGACAATGCAACTGATGCTGATCGAACGAGGTTTACTGAGAAGGTAATCCGTCGGACTCGGCGGGTCTTCTCGTAAATCTCTTCGGCATCACTGACACGATTGCACATAGTGCAAGTACGCGAATGATGGCTGCCACAGTGACGCTATGACGTTGGTGTTCGATTCCAGAGGTAGTGACACTTGCGGCGAAGACAGCACACGTAGCGAGCGACATGAGGACAAGAGTTTTTCCTGTCTTTCGGGTTGCAGGTTGAAGAAGCAATAAACCGATGGCTCCACAACCGAGCGTGCACCAGATGAGCCATGAGCCAAATATCCATCGCGGAATCACGGTTTTTGCACTCAGTGGCAAAAAGTCATCGTTTGATGGACTCAAGGTGAAATCTGCTCGTTGCGTGATTATTTGAACGGCATCACTCGGGTGACTCGCTACCCATCGCAGATAAGTGCTCCAGCCGTGATCTTTCACCCATGTCGCCAACTCACTGCCACCATGTCGAATGATTGCCGGCGGTGCTTGATCGGGTGAGAGTTCAATAATGTCAACCAATTCCACCGGGAGAGTGCCTGCATAGTCGTAACCATCGATGGTGCGGATGCCCGCGATATCTGGCATGCCGTGTTGTACAAACCAGTTGTACTGATTGTCGTCTCTCAGTATTTGGTCCATGAGCACCGTGTACATATTCAGGTTGCTGACAGAGCGATTGTTGTTCACTGTTGCATAGCCCCACACAAGAATAAGAATCAGTGCTGGTGTAGCAAACACCATGCGTTTTCCTCGTGACTGGACAAAAACAACAGTGGAAACAAGCACACATATAGCAACAATGATGAGATGTGTGGGCCGCGTCATAACGCAGAGAACAAATGCAACAATCCACATCACAAGATTCGGAGTAGTCCGCTCCTTCGCAATGCGTATGGAACTGACGACCAGGAAGATTGCAAAACTGATACCTAAAGACTCTGACAAGAGCGCAAGGTCATAGCGAATGACTTGTGGAGATAGTCCCAACAGCAGGACTACTGCGAATACCGAACGGGGGTACCGCGATTGTTGTGCCAGTGTGAATGCCATAAAGATCCAAATGACACAACCAATAGCAACATTCGCCAGAATGCGCGTTCCGTCTGTTTGCAGTGCGCTGAATACTGCAGGTACTGGCCACATGCGTTCGGCATCTCCTGTGAAAGATAAGCGCAAATAACTTGGGCTGTCTGGAAAAACTCCGATGGGCTGGCCCACAATCGCAGATACCCGAGTCAACACATACACCACTGACAGAACTGCAGAAAAGTGTGGGTTGCGCAACAGCGAATTAAGGCGGCGCATATCTATACGGTACTCCGATACAAAAGGTATTTCAGACGTCTAGTACCGTCATCGCTATGAAGACAATGTTGGTGAATGAACTTGGCTCTCTTGATGCGCTTGAAGTGGTCGAGACGGAGTCTCCACCGTTGCTTGAAGGTCATGTCCGTCTGCGCATATTGGCATGTGGCCTGAATTATGTGGATTCGTTGATGATTGAAGGTAAGTACCAAATCAAGCCACCCGTTCCGTACCGACCAGGCTCAGAAGTCGTCGGAGTAGTAGTAGAAGTGGCCGCTGACGTCTCGTCAGTAGGTATTGGTGATCGTGTTTTTGCTCCCGTCGGTATCGGTGGGTTTTCTGATGAGGCCGTCGTGCATGCGACTCGTGTTCTCCCTATTCCAGCCGTGTTGAGTGATGGTCAAGGCGCCACGTTTATGCAGAGTTACCTCACTGCTTGGTTTGCATTTCATAAGCGAGCCCACGTGCGCGAGGGAAGCACCATGTTGGTTCTTGGTGCAGGAGGTGGCGTGGGCCTAGCCGCAGTCGATCTTGGTGTTTCCATGGGCATGAAAGTGATTGCGGCCGCATCATCAGAAGAGAAGCGAGAACTAGCTCTGCGTCACGGTGCTTTCGCAGCTATTGATGTGCTTACTGAAGATGTGAAGGCGCGTACAAGAGAACTGTGTGGTGGTGGCGTGGACATGGTGTACGACCCAGTTGGTGGTGACCTTGCGGAATCCTGTCTTCGTGCACTCGCGCCAGGAGGTCAGTATCTGGTGGTTGGGTTTGTTGGTGGAATTCCACGATTGCCAGCGAATCACATTTTGCTCACTAATCGAACTGTTGTCGGGGTCGATTGGGGAGCCTGGGTCGGCAAAAATCAAAAAGAGAATACCGAGATGCTTCTTGCTGTGCTTGCAGAGATAACGGCAGGGAAGTTACATCCGGTAGAGCCCGTGACGTATCCAATGAGTCAGGCAGTGCAGGCAATGCGTGATTTACAAAATCGCAAGATTGCCGGAAAAGTTGCACTTATTCCACAATTTGATTAGTTAATTGTGACTACAGCGCAAATGGCGAATACCCGGGTGCGGTAAGGGGCCATGGTTGTATTTTCTCGATATGTGCTGCAAGACCTAATGCAAGTCCGTCCTCAAATCGAGGAGCAATAATCTGGAAACCACATGGTACGCCATGGTCGTCGAGCCCCATTGGCACGGTAATTGCGGGATGACCTGTGAGATTGCTGTCAGGAGTATTCAAGGTGATCATTGGGTCTTCTGTAGTTCCTGCAAATGTTGGCAGTGGTCCTTCTGCGGGCCAACTTCGGGCGTTAGCAGTGGGAACGACTATTACTGCGTCGTGGATGAGCAATGAATCAAACTTGGCTGAGATCTCGTGACGCTTGCGTTGTGCCTCAATGTATTGATCGAGCGTGACAGTGCTTCCAAATCGCAATTGTGCCTGAATGTAGTCGGTGAGTTGATTCCAACGGTGCTCTTCATGTCGCAGACTCTGTGTGAGTTCTGCAGTAGAAATGACAAACCAATTCCAAATGGTGTCGTTGTTGGAAGGGGATTCAATTCGCTCTACTGTTACGCCACTCTTGGATAGTGCCTCCAACATGTTTTCGTATTGCGCTTCGATGTCTGGGTCCACGTCCGTGCGAAAGGTGCGACACGCCAAGACAGTGCGCGGCATGCGAGGCGCAAGATTGATACCGCTCTTGGGAAGAGCAAGAAAGTCACCAACTGCGTCTCCATACATAATGCTTGCAAGCAACTCAACGTCTTTTACTGTTGATGCAGTGGGGCCTTGCGTAGAGAACTCAATCCACCGTGGAAGAAAGTTTCTACCGACAGCACCCATGGTTGGTTTCAGGCCAACGAGCCCAGTTGCTGCTGCAGGGCCGCGGACGCTTCCACCACCATCAGATGTTGTGGCAAGTGGCGCGAGACCAGCTGCAAGTGCAGCAGACGAACCACCACTAGAACCACCTGGTGATCGTGATGTGTTCCACGGATTTCGTGTTGCACCGAAAAGTTTGTTTGAAGTAAACGCAGTGCCGCCGAATTCGGGACTGTTCGTTCGCCCGATGATGATTGCTCCTTCAGCGCGTAGTCGCGCTATGGCAATGTCGTCGTCTGTGTCCGGTGCTGCATCTTTGTATAACAACGATCCAGCCGTAGTGACATGACCCTTTACGCGCGCCATGTCTTTCACAAGAAGTGGCAGTCCAGCGAGTGCACCCTGTCGCGAATGGGTGTGAGCAATAGCCAAGGCCTCATCTGCATAGAGGGCAACAACGGCGTTTAGTTCACGTGCTGCATCGATGCGACGCAAGCTTTCCTTCACTAAGTCAACGGGGTCTATCTTCCCGTTGCGGACTTGCGTTGCTAATTCATTGAGCATGACCTGAGACTACATAGTCTCGGCCAATGGGAACCCAGCGCCAGTCCAGAGTGCAAATGGTGGGGTCAACAATCTCAAGAATGGAAAGTCCGAGCACGCTTGCACGTGCCGATAGGCCAGTTGCTTCGCTGACTGGGGCACTTCGCGGTGCTCTCGTAGATGCTCGAAGAATTGTCTCGCGAGATTGAGACGCATAGATGGAGAGCTGTGCTGCAATTGCTGGTGAATGACGAGCAGCAATGATGCTTTCTAAACGGAAACGTCGCCATTGTTGATATGACGGCGACATGTAATTGGCAAGTATGTCTGTGACTACGGCACGCTGGTCCGGTGCCGTAAATACTCGTGACCAATCGTCTGCATCGCGTTTGCTCTGAGGTGGGAAAAGTACTTCGAGGCAATCACTGACGAGAGAATCTTTGTTTTCGTATAGCCCGTAGATGGCACCCACGCTGACACCTGCACGGCGCGCAATGCGTGAGACAGTTGCACGGTGAATTCCTGATCGCGCAATGACGTATTCGCTAGCTGCAATCAGTGCATCGCGTACATCATCATGAGTTGTGGGAAATTTGTACGGCTCTGCATTCTTCAACGGTTGGGGTGCCTTTGCCGGTTTCTTATGTGACGTCACGGCCTGCGTGAACATGTACATCAAGCCAGTGGGGTCGATGGCATGTCGACCAGTAAAATCGTATGCAGAGTTAAGAAGCGACGCCCCGAAGAGCGTGCTGATGGCAGAGACGACAGACTGGCGATGCACGCCATCTGTAGAAGGACCAACGCCGCGGTCATCAAGCAGGGTATTGATATCTCGTTGAACAACTTCTGCGATTACTTCATCACGACGTGAAGCAATAATGACTTCCATCGCACTTCCTAAGTCGGGTGTGGCATCTGGTGCACTTGCCGCCGTAACGAGTTGACTGATGCGCTCAATCTCTTGGGTATTAGATGTGATCACAGCGTCAATCAGTGGCGTCAAGATTGCTGAGAGCATTGGCCAGAAACTTTTTTCCCAGGCAAGTACAACTAACTCGGAACGATCGTCGCATCGTGCATAGATGGCACCGCTAGAAAAACCAGCGTCGGCAGCCACCCGAGTGAGAGCCATCTGATCCACCCCCACGGTACGCACGGCGCGGGCAGCGCTCTCGGCCACCTTGATGTCTGTCTGCTTAGATTTTTCAGACTGTTTGACTGCAATGGCCATACGAGGATTGTTCCACACTCGAAGGCCTGTGAGACATCCGTAGAGTAGGGATGTGACACTTTCACTGGCAGCAATACAAATGGCAATGTCTGAGAACACCGCAGACAATGTGGCAAAGGCCGAACATTACGTCCGAGAGGCGGCAACGGGTGGTTCTCGAATAATCCTTATTCCTGAATTATTCGAGGGTGAGTACTTCTGTAAAGACTTGGTAGCAGAGCATCTGAAGCGTGCATTACCTATTGATGAGAATCCAACAATCGCGCATTTTCAACGAGTTGCGAAAGAACTAAATGTTGTTCTTCCGCTCAGTGTTTTCGAACGTGCTGGAAATGCTTTGTTCAACACCGTAGTAATGGTTGATGCAGATGGCTCACGAATGGGCATTTATCGAAAGAGTCACATTCCCGACGGCCCTGGATACACAGAGAAGTATTTCTTTAGTCCGGGTGATACCGGGTTCCGTGTATGGAATACGCAACACGGCAGAGTGGGAGTGGGTATTTGTTGGGATCAATGGTTTCCCGAAGCTGCTCGCGCGATGGCTCTTGCTGGAGCGCAATGCATAATCTACCCAACAGCAATAGGAAGTGAACCTCCTGATCCTTCATGGGATTCTTCACGACATTGGCAGCGCGTGATGCAAGGCCATGCAGCAGCGAACATCATTCCGGTGATGGCCGCGAATCGTGTCGGGCATGAAAAAGGTTCCACCACTGAGATTACTTTTTATGGGTCATCATTTATTGCTGATTACACAGGAGAGATTGTCGCTAAGGCTGGTCGTGATACTGAGGAAGTAATTTCAGCAGAGTTTGATGTTGTAGCCATTGAAGCATTGCGAACATCGTGGGGACTTTTTCGAGATCGGCGACCAGACTTGTACGGTTCATTGCTCAGTCTTGATGGCAATGTCGAATAATTACATGATGCCTGCGGAGTTCGCAGAGCACCAGGGGACAATCATGTGTTGGCCTGCTCGGGCTGACATATGGCAAGGAAATCTTGTTGAGGCCGAGGCTGCATTCGCCGAATTAGCTAACACCATTGCTCAATTCGAGCCGGTAACAATGTTTGTAGATCCGAAATACATTGAACATGCCACCGCACTGTGCGGGCCGGGAGTCAGTCTTTCTACGTCACCTCTCGATGATTCGTGGGCACGTGACTCTGGCCCTACATACGTGCATCATCCTGATGGTTCGTTAGTAGGTCTTGATTTTGTTTTCAACGGGTGGGGGAATAAGTTTCACCCACACGATGCGGATGCGGTATTCGCTCAACAAGTAACCAAAGTGTTTGGTGACGATATGTCATCCATCAGTATGGTTCTTGAAGGTGGATCCATCAATGTAGACGGGGCTGGAACGCTAATAACAACAATGCAATGTTTATTGCATCCAAATCGAAATCCCAAGATGTCTCAAAAAGAGATCCAAGAAGTTCTGTGCAATGAACTCGGCGTTTCGTCGGTCGTCTGGCTTCCACATGGTTTGGCACTTGATTTCGACACTGATGGCCATGTCGATAATGTTGCAGCCTTTACGCGACCAGGCCATGTGTTGTTGCAGGGTTGTTCTGATTCTGCAGAAGAAGATTTTGTGCGTTTGGCAATTAATGAAAAGGTTGCTCGCTCAAGTGCTTCGGCAAATGGTGAACAACTTCAAGTAGACGTAGTTCCTGTGTTGCCATTTGTTGAACACAATGGCGAACGAATTGTTGTGCCGTACTTGAATTTCTATGTTGGAAATGGATTTGTAGTAGTTCCGGTGTGTGGACATGCTGCGGACCACGACATGGTGCAGATGATTAGTGAGTTTTTCCCTGGACGAACCACTGTTCCTCTTGACATTGGCCGAATTCTGGCCATCGGTGGCGGTGGGATTCACTGCATCACCCAACAACGACCAGCAACAGCCTGACAAGCCCTACTGACCCCAATCAATGGGGGATATCCCAGCTTCTTCTAGTGCTGAATTAATTCGGGAGAATGGTTTACTTCCAAAGAATCCACGATGTGCAGACAGCGGTGAGGGGTGCGCACTTTCGATGACCACATGATGGGTCCGTGTGATCAATGTTTTCTTCTTGCGAGCATGCGCGCCCCACAAGACAAACACAACGCGAGTCGGTTTGTCATTAAGAGCATGAATGACAGCATCCGTAATGTGTTCCCAACCACGATCCTTATGCGAACCTGGTTCTCCTTCGCGCACTGTCAATGTTGTGTTTAGTAACAGCACTCCTTGATGCGCCCATCCTGTTAAGTCACCGTTTTGTCCACGCCGTATTGAAACATCGGAAAAGAGTTCTTGAAAGATGTTTCGTAATGATGGTGGAATCGGAGTGTTACCGCGCACAGAGAAACTCAATCCATGCGCTTGTCCTGTGCCGTGATACGGATCTTGTCCTAAAACAACCACTTTTGTTGACTCAAATGATGTGAGTTCCAGGGCTGCGTATACGTCCTGCACTGGGGGAAACACTGTGCGTTCGACACGCTCTTGTTCGACAAATCGTTGCAGCTCCGCATAGCGTTCAGACTCAATTTCGCTCTGCAAGAGTGCAGCCCATGTGTTCATTGCCTATAAATCTTAGTTTGATTTGTATATTTCAATTAACTCCCATTGCTCGAATAAGCGTGTTTTTTGTTTGACATATTGCGAGAATGTACATCCCATGGACCTCGCACTCTCAATTGATATCGGTGGCTCAAAAATTGCTGTCGGTTTAGTAACTCGTCAAGGCGAGTTAATCGACCGAACACAGTTTGTTGTCAATGCGCAGGATTCGTCTGACGAACTTTTTGAAGATCTCAGTAGAGCAGTCGACGCGCAGTTATTGCGAGCAGTCGATCATCACGGTGTGCGCCCATCTGTTGTGGGTGTCGGTTCAGCTGGGCCAATTACTTCGAACGTTGAAACAATTTCTCCACTTAACATTCCTCAGTGGCGTGGTTTTGAATTACGGCATCGTTTAGAAACCCTTACTGGACTCCCTGTTTTTGGGGATGGCGATGCGAAAGCACTGGCCCTGGCTGAGGGGTGGCTTGGAGCGGCCCGCGGTGTCGATAATTTCATGGCCATGGTGGTCTCCACCGGGGTCGGTGGGGGCATTGTGCTCAATGGCCAACTACTGGACGGCGAAACAGGCAACGCAGGCCATATAGGACACGTGATTGTGGAACCCAATGGCCGTCGGTGCACCTGTGGCGGCCGTGGATGCCTTGAAGCAGAGGCGTCAGGGCCTGCAATTGAGGCTATTACCGGACGTTCGCCTACACAGCCCACATACGAGATCATGGTACGCACGGGTCGCCTGGTTGGGCGTGGCGTGGCGTCAGTCTGCAATCTTCTCGACCTCAAACTTGTGGTTGTTGGTGGCAGTGTCGCTTTAGGTTTTGGTGCCACATTCTTTAATGCAGCTCAACGCACTCTCGATGAATTGTGCACTATCGAGTTCTCGCGTAAGTCACGTATTGTTCCGACTCGACTTTCAGATGAAGGTCCTCTCATCGGTGCATCTGCAGTAGGTTGGCGCGGATTAAACCGCATGGCAACCGTGCGCGACTAGTTACTAACTAGAGATATTGCAATAAGTCAACTTGCACTCGAGTGAGTGGTTGTTGCACATCGATCCACTCACCGATGCTTGGAATAGGTCTGCCTCGCGCAACAAACAACATTGACGTATGCATGTGTGGTGCTTCAAGCAAGTTGAGGCGTTGATTGCGAAAATGGAATGGACTGCGTCCATCGGGCAACACATTGACACCATGTGCGGTGCCACAACCGACCAAGACAATCTCTCCGGGGCCATTGATCAGAGTTTGTTTGTAACCAGCTTTTGTGCCTGATTCCACTGGGTGATGGTCCAGTACATCTGCCGATAACTGCAAGGCAGATTTGTCTCCATGCCATAGTGAAGTACCAAGGCGAATACGGAAAGAGCGATCAGGAAACTTTCCACAGAGGTACGCGTACGCATTCGCATCAAGATGACTTACATAAATTGGTTGTGACGGTTCAAGAATTTCTACCCATGACGCAATGTTTTCGATGTGTGACTTTGGGTCACCTTCAAGCGGAGGGTGAATGGAGAAACCACGAAGAGTAAATTGCGCATTTCGAACATCACGCATGAGCAAATCAAAATCTTGTCTGTTGACACCAAATCTCATTGTTTGTGATTGCAACTTAATAATGACATCACCACGCCACCCAGCCGATGTGAGAGCAATAACGTGGTGCGCACTTCCCACCGTGAGAATTGTGTTGAGGGGAAGATTTTTTGGTGGTGGCGTGAGTGTGGGTGTGAGAACAATTGGAGTGACATGTGTGGGAATATCGCGCACTTCAAAAATGGTGCCGACAGCAATTTCGTTTGCGAGTTCGCCGGCCAAGGGCATGAGATTCCATCGACGAAATCCGTAACCATTGCCCTTGACAACAGGAACAATGCCCGGCATCGAGTCGGCAACGCGGTGCACATGGGCCAACCATTGGGCTCGTTGCACGGCAAGGCGGATAGTCACCCCATTGACCGTAGTCGCCCCGACTATTCCTACGTTGTCAGA
>SYAZ01000088.1 GCA_005788815.1 Actinomycetota bacterium
ACTTCGACGGTGACCAGATGGCAATTCACTTGCCGCTCTCAACCGAAGCACAAGCAGAAGCTCGTGTTCTTATGTTGTCAGCAAACAACATCTTGTCGCCGGCATCGGGTCGCCCAATCGTGACTCCTTCACAGGACCTCATCATTGGTGGTTACTACCTCACAGAAGCACGCGAAGGCGTGAAAGGCGAGGGCCGTCACTTCGGTCGTCGTTGGGAAGTATTCCGTGCGCTTGATGAGAAGTCGATTGACCTGCATGCAGTCATCAACATGTACGACCGTGACGAGACGGGAAGGCGTGTTGCTTTCTCAACTACTCCTGGTCGTTTGTTGTTCGAAGAGACATTGCCAGCCGATTATCCATCACGATTTGGTCACATTGACTTCACCGTGAAAAAAGGTGAGATGGGCGTCATTGTTGAGCGTTTGTCCGATCACTACGACAAGTCAGTTATCGCAGACACACTCGACTCAATGAAGGCCGTTTGCTATCGCTATGCATCGCAGTCAGGCACAACAGTGTCTATCGATGACGTCAAGACTCCTAAGTCGAAGCGCGCCATCTTGGATAACTACGAAAAGCAAGCCGACAAAGTGGAGAACCAGTTCCGTCGCGGAATCATCACCGATGGTGAGCGTCGTCAGCAAGAAGTAACCATCTGGACCGATGCAACTGCAGAAGTGCAGGCCGCAATGGTGGAAGAGTTCAAAGCAGACAAGTTCAACCCAATCGACATGATGGTCGGTTCTGGTGCTCGTGGAAACATGACCCAGATGCGTCAGATCGCAGGTATGCGTGGTCTCGTGTCTAACCCTCGTGGTGACATGATTCCTCGTCCTATCAAGAGCAACTTCCGTGAAGGTCTTGAAACCCTTGAGTACTTCATTGCTACTCCTGGTGCTCGTAAAGGTCTTGTAGACACCGCGCTTCGTACCGCAGACTCTGGTTACCTCACACGTCGTTTGGTCGACGTTGCACAGGAACTCATTGTTCGCGAAGACGATTGCGGAACTCGCCTTGGCCTCTGGGTAGAAAATGTGAAGCGCGATGCTGGAACAGTTCGCGCACACCTTGAAACCAAGTTGTTCGGACGCGCATTGTTGAACGATGTCACTTTGTCTGACGGAAGCATTATTACAAAGAACACCATCATCGGCGACGATGAGATGGATGCACTTCGTGACGATTCGTCAGTAGAACGCGTTCAGGTTCGCTCTGTTGTTTCTTGTGACGCCGTGCTTGGTGTTTGTGCATTGTGCTACGGCCGTTCACTTGCAACCGGTAAGTCCATTGAATTGGGCGAAGCCGTCGGAGTTATCGCAGCACAGTCAATTGGTGAGCCTGGTACTCAGCTCACCATGCGTACTTTCCACACTGGTGGTGTTGCAGGTAAGGACATCGCTGGTGGTTTGCCACGCGTTGTTGAATTGTTCGAAGCTCGTACACCAAAGGGTTCAGCACGTCTTGCAAAAGCAAGTGGTGTTGTACGCATTGGTGAAGATGAAGGTAAGGGCATCCCCATCAATGTGATTGATGACAAGGGTGAAGAACACCTCATCTTGCTTCCATCAGGTAGCCGTCCAAAAGTTAAAGATGGTCAAAACATCTCAGCAGGTGAGCCAGTTACTGACGGTCCATGGGATCCAAAAGAAATTATGGAGATCCTTGGTATTCGTCAGACACAGCAGTACCTCGTTGAAGAAGTGCAGAAGGTGTATCGCGACCAAGGTGTTGCAATCCACGACAAGCACATCGAACTTATTGTTCGCCAGATGACACGTCGTGTTGGTGTACAAGAAACAGGTGACACTGGTTTCTTGCCAGGTGAGCGTGTTGATGCAAAGACATTCCGCGATACAAACCGCGCAATGGTTGAGGGCGGCAAGCGTCCTGCTGAAGGTCGCCCAGAAATCATGGGTATCACCAAGGCATCGCTTGCAACCGATTCATGGTTGTCAGCTGCATCGTTCCAAGAGACCACTCGTGTTCTGACCGAGGCAGCCATCGATGGTCGCGCCGACAGCCTGATTGGCCTGAAGGAAAACATCATCATTGGCAAGCTCATTCCTGCAGGTACTGGTATGGAGCGCTATCGCTATTTCGATGTCGACGCGCCGGACTACCAGCCAATGGAATACTTCTCGAGCGACGAGGCTGACCCAGCCGCGTACTTGGCAGGTCTCCAAGGCACCTATGTGGCAAATAATGACAATGTTTTCGAAGATCTCGCCGCCGAGGACGACATTATTGAGAGCATTATCGCCGACGTAGTTGTTGAAGAAGTGGCTGAAGAGACAGAAGTTGCCCCTGAAGTCGTTGCCCCTGTTGAGGCCGAGCCAGTGGTGGACGCCATCGCTGACGAGGTTTCCTCCGAGGAAGAACCCCCAGAATCATCGGCGTTGTGAACCGGGGGCGGGTTGCCACCGGGGAACATACGCCCCTAGCCTTACATGGTCTTGTTGACCGCCATGGCCGCCAGAACAATCGTGTTCTGGTAGCTGGTCAACAACTCAATTTTTTTAGCAAGAGGTAGATGCGTGCCCACAATTCAGCAGTTGATCCGTGAGGGTCGCAGCACGAAAGTAACAAAGTCAAAGACGCCGGCACTGAAGGGTTCCCCTCAGCGCCGCGGAGTATGCACACGCGTGTTTACTCACACACCAAAGAAGCCAAACTCTGCTTTGCGCAAGGTCGCTCGTGTTCGATTGACAAGTGGCGTTGAAGTCACCGCATACATCCCAGGCGAAGGACACAACTTGCAAGAGCACAGCATCGTGCTTGTGCGTGGTGGTCGTGTTCGTGACCTTCCAGGTGTTCGTTACAAGATCATTCGCGGCGCGCTCGACGCAGCCGGTGTTAAGAACCGCAAGCAGTCGCGCAGCCGTTACGGCGCAAAGCGCGAGAAGTAAGAAGGACACGCCATGCCACGTAAGGGCCCTGCAACTCGACGCGAACTAATCGCCGACCCTATCTATCGCTCATTGCTCGTTACACAACTCACCAACAAGGTGATGTTGCACGGCAAGAAGAGCACTGCTGAAAAAATTGTGTACGACGCAATGACCCTCATTGAAAAAAAGACTGGCGAAGAGCCATTGTCAACAGTGAAGCGCGCCATTGAAAACGTGAAGCCACCACTCGAGGTTCGTAGCCGTCGTGTTGGTGGAGCTACATACCAAGTACCAGTTGAAGTAAAGCCACGTCGTGCGTCTACCTTGGCAATCCGTTGGATTGTCGATTACTCGCGCGACCGTCGTGAAAAGACCATGGCTGAATGCTTGGCGAACGAACTCATGGATGCTGCCAACGGACTTGGCGCCGCAATGAAGAAGCGTGACGACATGCAAAAGATGGCCGAATCCAACAAGGCCTTCGCGCACTACCGCTGGTAGTCACGGATACCTACAATCGATCTACTCCGAGAGCGCACCGCCAGTTACCACTGAGGTGCGCTCCCGTATGTAACAAGCACTTATCAGAACCCCCACAGACAACAAGGTGAATCCAAATGGCTAAGCGAGAATTTCCACTCGAGCGCACCCGCAACATCGGCATCATGGCCCACATCGACGCCGAAAATCTCCGAAGACGCCTTTCACCAGCGCATCCTCAGCCTACTCGAGACAAGCGATGAGATCGGCGACTGGAATCGCACGACGGAAGTGATCGAAGAGGCGGCTCGCTCTAATCGTACCCGCACCAAGGAG
>SYAZ01000089.1 GCA_005788815.1 Actinomycetota bacterium
GAACACCGCACCGAACTTGACGGTTGTGTTGATATTGATTTTGCTGGCACACCATTTACTAACTCCATCATCACGCATCGTTTGCCGCTTCATGTTGGCCATACGGCAGATCTGGTTGTTGTCACTATCAATGTTGAAACTTTGGGAGTTGTCAGCACACCGCATCGCTACACACGTCACGATGAGTTTTCGTGGGAGTACACGTCTCTTGCAACTGGCGCACAACATGGTGCCAGTGTGGATGAACACGGAATTGTTCTCGATGAGCACGGCGCATTTCGCCGCGTTCCATCAGTGCAATAACACAGCGGTTAGTTACCCAATCTCTGCGTGAGCCACGCACGAAAATCTGTAGCAACATCTGCACGCAATAGTGCATTGTCAACAACTGCTTTCAACCAACCCATCGGTGTACCGGTATCCCATCGCGCAGTTGTATTCAAAATGCCGGTCAATGGGGAGACATTCGACTGTGCGAGCAATGCATCGGTGAGATACAACTCGCCATTTGCTTGCGGAACAATCTTGTTGATCTCGTCAAATACATCTGCAGTCAGTACGTATCGACCAATGATGATGAGGTTGCTCGGTGCGTCTTTTTGCGCTGGCTTCTCAACAACTCCCACAATGTCATACGGGCCATCTGCTGGTGCACCTGGTGCTGCGGTGACAACGCCGTATGCAGACACTTCTTCCATTGGTACACGCATCAGGCCAACTGCACCTGTACCGGTTCTTTCACATGAATCTGCGAGTGCAGTGAGCATCGACGCATCACCCATCACTTCATCGGGAAGCAACAACATGAACGGTTCATTGCCCACGACATTTCGCGCACAACCCACTGCATGACCAAGACCAAGCGGCGCATCTTGATACACCACTGTTACTTTCACGTCGTTTCCAATTAGCGCCAACCGATCGGCAAGCTCTCCTCGACCGCTGGCACGTACTTTGTCTATGACTGCCTGCGACGGAGCCACGTATGTTTCCAACGGCGTCTTTGAAACGTGCGAGACCAAAACAATGTGGGTGGCGCCAGCGGCAATGGCTTCGTCCATCACCAGTTGTAGGGCTGGCACATCCACGATGGGAAGCAGTTCTTTGGGTACTGCCTTTGTCCACGGGTAAAAACGGGTGCCAAGGCCCGCGGCTGGAATGACGGCGAAACGGGCTCTCATGGAATCCCACGCTAGCCAGTTACAATTTGGCACTCGATGGACCTGAGTGCCAACCCCGGAGACACCAATGCCTACATACGTCTATAAGTTCACTGAAACTGGCGAAACCATTGAGGTACACCAAGATTTCTCTGATGATTCGCTCACCGAGGCCGTCCACCCAGTCGACGGCACCGTGCGCCCAGTAAAGAAAGTCTTTCTACCCGTGGGCATCACTTTCAAAGGTGGCGGCTTCTATAAGACCGACAGTGGAAAATCTGGCACCACTCCAGCACCAACCTCGTCAACAGACTCTGGCAGTGCTCCTGCTGCTCCCGCCGCTCCCGCAGCCGCTCCTTCATCCTCTGCTGAATAAGTAACGCACACATTGGGTCCGAAAGGATTCCCATGTCGCAACTTCGCAATTTTCTTCACGCAGTACACACTCAATTTCGTCAATTGGTGGCTGCACTCATTCATACATTGCATACAAAGCGAACATCACAACTTGTACTCGTTGTTTCCGTCTCACTTATTGTCGGCGTCATGACTGGGGTCATGTCGCACCAGGCCAATAGAGAAAAACGTCAATGGTCATCACAAGTTTCAGTGCTGGTTGCTACACGCGCGCTTCGTGCGGGCGAACCTCTCTCGCTCGCCAATACCCACCAGGTAGATCTTCCTGAAGCAATCATCGCCGACGATGCCATTGCAGACATTCCCACTAACGCAACAACACGCATCGGGGTTGCGGCAAACACGCCGTTGTCGCTGTCACTTATTTCATCAGATGATGCACGACTGCAATTACCAGAGGGTTGGAAAGGTGTTGCATTACCTGTCAATCTCATCACTCCCCCTGTTCAGGTGGGCGACACAGTCGATGTGATTGCGCGCGATGTTGTCATTGCCAGTGGCGCATTAGTTGCACTAATTGACCCGGGGCTTGGCATCACACTTGCGGTCCCTGGCGAACAGGCCGCAATGGTTGCTACCGCTGCTCATGTGGGTGAAATTGGCATTGTTCTTTCCAGCAAATAACGCAATACAACCAGCTCCCACCTTCGCCTCATTCACCTAGGGTGACTACACTTCACTCCAGCACACATCCAGGGGGATCCATGGCTTACGGAGCAGAAGACCGCATCGACACACCACGAGTGACCGACTGGGTCAACGACTGGGACTGGCTTGACGACGGCTGGGGCGAAAACGCCATCGACATTTGGAACGAGGTGCGCGAAGTGTGCCCCGTTGGTTCTACCGAGCGTTACGGACGCGCTTTTATGCCCGTCACTATGGATGCAGTGCGTGACATCGCCAACAACACAGACGACTTCTCATCCATTTGGGTCAACGTGTCTCGCCCCGACGCCCCGCGTGCAGCAGCTCCCCCCATCACCTCAGACCCGCCAGACCATCACGGTCACCGCCGCCTCATTCTTCCTGCATTCAACCCGAAAGCAATCGCTGCAATTGAGCAGGAAATGCGTGACTATTGCCGTGGTCTCATTAAAGACCTCGACGGAATGGATGCCGTAGACGCTGCTGTGCAGTACACACAAAACATTCCCGTGCACGGCATCTGCATCGTTACCGGGTTGCCAGAAGAAGACGCCGACCTATTCCGTGACTGGATCTACAAGAACTTCCAACTCGCACCAAAAGACAATTCAATTCGTTTGCAAGTTCTCACAGAGATGACGCACTACATCAGTGCCATCTTGAAAGATCGCTTGGAAAATCCGAAAGACGATTTACTCACCGTTGTAGCTAATGCAGAGATCGACGGCAAAGAAGTCGATTGGGACATCAAGGTTGGCTATATCCGTTTACAGATCATTGCGGGTATCGACACCACGTGGAGTGCCATTGGTTCTGGGTTGTGGCACTTTGCGCAACACAACAACGAAGTGCAACAACTCGTTGCGGTATCAAACGATGATCCGTTGTGGCAAACAGCAAACGAAGAAGTGCTTCGCTACTACGCACCTGTCACCATGGCGCGCAAAGTAATCAACGACGTCACAGTGCAGGGTTGCCCCATGCACGTAGGTGATCAAACGCTTGTTACATTCCCCGCTGCAAACCACGACCCCGCAGCATTTGAAGATGCACACATTTTCAAACTCGATCGCCAGAACAATCGCCACGTTGCGTTTGGTTTAGGTATTCACCGTTGTGCAGGTTCCAACTTGGCTCGCCTCGAGATGTTGGTGGCATTCCAGGAATGGCTTCGCGCCTTCCCGAACTACTCACTTGATCCCACGAAGAAGACAACGTGGGCAAATGGTCAGGTTCGTGGCCCACGCCAGATTCCTGTATTACTGAATCGTTAGTAATCGTCAGTCACTGACGGAATAATTCGCGCGCTCCATGGGCGTGCTTTATCCCAGTGATGACCCACGATGCGGCCCTCGCGCAGTTTCGACAAGAACTCCCTCGGACCATCGAAATCG
Organism: Actinomycetota bacterium; assembly: GCA_005788815.1. Taxonomy (GTDB): domain Bacteria; phylum Actinomycetota; class Acidimicrobiia; order Acidimicrobiales; family Ilumatobacteraceae; genus UBA2093. Next base: position 3,620 of record SYAZ01000089.1, read on the forward strand.
GGCATCTCTACAAACGCGCTTCCCAATGCATGTGGAACGTGAGCATCGCTGCCTGCACCTAAGCCAAGTGCATGTTCCACACCAAAACCAAGCGCACGCGCATTCAATGACTGCAATGAAGTCTTTGAGTTATGCACTTCAATGGCATCAACTAATCCGGCTGCAGTGATCTCTTCCAGCGATGCCTCTGTGAGATTGCGACGCATGGGGTCAAACGGGTGCGGAATGTATACAAGTGCACCTTGAGAGCGAATCTGGCGTGCGGTCTCTGCAGCCGGCGCGCCAAACGGAATGCGCTCAGACAAGAACAAGCCAATGATTTCTCCCGTATGAGTGCGTACTTCTTCGCCAACTACTACCCGACACACACCATCGCCTTCTAGTGCACGTTGTAGGCGCAACGCACCTTCAATGGCGTTGTGGTCAGTTACGCACAACACGTCAATGCCTGCTTCAATCACTGACTCTGCAATCTCATCAAGTGTTGTGGTGGAGTCTCCAGAAAACATGGTGTGCGAATGCATGTCGACACGCACAAACCCAGCAGGTGTGTGTTCGGCAAGATGCGGATGCCTCTCTATGGCAGCCGCGGCCGCAATAGCCATGGCTATTTATTCTCCACTCATTGTGACGTCGTTAATCACCAAGGTGACACCGGCAGCACGCGATGGCAACCAGTCGACATCGTTACCAATTGCTTGCACATCGAGCAACATGCGCTGCAAGGTAGAAGCGATTGTGAATTCACGAATTGGTTCAGCAGTTTTGCCATTGCGAATCATCACACCAGAGGCACCTGTAGAGAAATCGCCAGAGATGGGGTTCACACCAGAGTGCAAACCTTGGACGCTCTGAATAAGCACGCCTTCTTCAATGCCGGCGATGAGTTCTTCTTGTGATTTCGTGCCAGGAGTGAGTTGCAATGCCATGCACCCCACGCCGCCACCCACTGCGTTGCCGGTGCTTTTCGTATCTGCACGGCGTGCCGAGTACGAGGAGTGCACATACATCTGCAATACACCATCTTTGATGAGCACATTGCGTCGTGCGGCAAGGCCTTCACTGTCAATTTCTGTTGCGGTGTACGCACGTGAATCAGTGGGGTCATCGGTAAGAGTAATCAGTGGGCTTGCCACTTCTTCACCAAGGCGACCAGCAAACAAACTGCGGCCTTTCACCACGCTCTCACCATTCAATGTGGAACCAATGATTCCCAAGAACTGTGATGTGACCATGGGGTCAAGCACCACGGTGGTGCGCTTGCTTGGTGGCTTTACAGCACCCAACAAACTGGTGGCACGCA
>SYAZ01000090.1 GCA_005788815.1 Actinomycetota bacterium
CTCTACCAACTGAGCCACGTCCGCGTATGTAGCCCACATCCTAGCGAGGTGGGCAGATTGCGCAACCAGGAACTACCCCTCGTGCTCTATCGCCACCCCTTGGGAACCCCTTTGTTCCTGCACCAAGAAGGCCAAAGAGCCCAACACAACAGCTGCTCCCACCATTTGCCACACAGTGAGGACTTGGCTGAAAATTGCCCACGCAAGGCCAGTGGAGATGACGGGGCTCAATAATCCGAGAAGCGATGCCAATGTGACGTCGATATGACTTTGCGACCATGTCATCATCCCGTGGCCAACAACGCCAGGGATGATCGTCATACCTACAACCCAGTACCAGTCGTTTGTTGTCATCTCAGTGAGGTCATTACTAGTGATCAAACCAAACGGAAGAATGACAACTGCTGCCCAGGTAAAAACTGCTGCCAAAAACGACCATGAGTGCACACCTGCCATTCGTGTCTGTTTTGCCAGAACAAAATACGCGGTCCACAAAACAACATTGGCAACTGCCATCAGGTCGCCAGAAAGATTTGCACCACTAGTTGATGCCGCTGCCAGCACAACTGCAAGGACGCCAGCCATTGCACACACTGAATAAAACAATTGTTTCTGGCGAATCTTTTCGCCGAACATCTTCGGCGCCACGAACAGGATTAATACCGGCTGAATTGTGGTGATGAGGGTGGCGTTAGCAATAGATGTCATCTTCATTGAAGCAAAACCGGCAATGAAAGAGAACGCGAACAAAACACCAGGGATAGCAGTCTTCTTCATCAACTCTTTAGTGACGCCACCACCCATTCGGATTGCCATGAAATTCATCAAGGGCATACCGAGCAGCATGCGATAGAAAACTATTGAGGGCGTACTGACGGTCATTGCCTTAGTGAGAATGGGACCGATACCCCACGCAGTGACTGCCAGTAGTGCAGCCAAGATGTGCACATCGTCTCGCTCACGCACCGACGACGAAATACGCCGAAGAGTGTTTGTCACTGGGCGGGCGGATTGAGATCTATACGCAGAGTCAAAATGCCGTCTTCAATACTGGCTGTTGCATCGCCGATGATGGCGAAGTCACGAAAGTCGGTTTCTGCATTTGCAATAAAGAGTTGACGCTCTTCACCCGCAATCGGCGGTAACGGTCTCTTGCGCACTGCAATTGCACGATCTTTGAATCGAGCAATCATCTCGTTTGGATCGAATGTAGCCATTGTGGTTACTCCTTGTTTTGCTTGTGTAAGAGGGGGTCAATAATTCCGGGCACTAGGTCTACCGCGTCGTCATCGTGCGGAAATGGATCACGAAATGGTTGTTCAGGCTCTGACACCGGTTCACGCATGAGTACAGATGGCGCAATGTGATACTCAACATGCTCAGCGCCATCTGGACGAACGCTGTTCAACATGTCGATTCGTATTTCGTCGTTCGCCCGTGCAAATTTTCGGTCGGCCATCACTTCTAGTGGCGCCAAAACAGATGGGTCCTCCACGGCAGCGCGCCAAAAAGCGATGGTGGTGACCAACAAAGTGATACCGAGCAAGACAAGCAACCCGCCAACCACATTGATCGTGGCACTATTGGCGGCATAGACAACAGAGGAAATCACTCGGTTATTCTTTCACGCCGTTCGAGTCCGTGCCCGACTCTCGTCCCTGTTTTAGTCGGTCTCTGAGAGAAAATGACGAATTTCAGAGCCAACCGCGGTGACTTCGATAAGGAAACCATCGTGCCCTTCATTGCTCTTAATTTCAGCATGCCGATTTCGTGGGTCGGCGTTCTTGAGTCTGGATTGAATGATCTCTTGCTGATAGGCCGGATACAGAATGTCTGAGTCAATACTCACTGTCAAGGTTGGAGCTTTAATGCGTGCCAGCGCATCATCTAAACCACCACGACCACGACCAACATCGTGTAGATCCATTGCCTTGCCGATGTACAGATAACTATTTGCATCAAACCGACGCACCAAGCGATCGCCGTGATGGTCGAGGTACCCCTCCACCTCGAAACGAGAGAACAAATCTGTACCACTGGCATTGAAATTCTGATCACGTAACTCGCGACCGAATTTCTCACTGAATCTTGTATCGGTACGAAATGTCACTTGCGCAATCATGCGCGCAATTGCGAAACCATTCCATGGTCCGCCATCTGGGCCTGCCTCATAATAGTTTCCATCGTTATACGCGGGGTCCATGATCAAGGCTCGACGCCCAATTGAACCCCAGGCAATTTGTTGAGCGCTTGCTTCTGCACATGTAGCGATTGCAATTAGTGCTTGCACACGAGTAGGAAAAGTGATGGCCCATTCAAGTGCCTGCATGCCACCCATTGATCCGCCCACCACCGCACGCCATGTTTTTACACCGAGTGCATCAGCTAGTTGCGCTTGAGCGCGCACCATGTCTCGAATAGTGACAACGGGAAAACGCAGTGCATATGGTTTGCCATCTTCGGGATGCGGTGACGATGGGCCTGTCGATCCTTGACAGCCACCGAGGACGTTCGAGCAAACGACGAAATACTTATTCGTGTCAATTGCTTTCCCTGGCCCAACAACACCATCCCACCAACCGTTCGTGGAGTGACCTTTGCCAGCAGAACCTGCAACATGACTGTCGCCTGTCCATGCATGACACACCAAGATCGCATTCGATGCGTCTGCATTGAGTGTTCCCAGAGTTTCGTAAGCAATAGTGACATTGTGTAGTGGCTCGCCACCTTCAAGTGAGAAAGGTCGAGTGGTTGCAAATGTATGAAACAAACGATGACCAACGGGGTCAGCCGATGTCCAGCCACCAGAGGCGGGATACGGAGTCTCGTCGTGGCGATACACAGTTGCCATGTTGTTTCCTTGATTAAGTACGAATGTTTCGCTCAGGAGACAACGGCCTGTTGCCCCGCTGGCTGCGGGACCACATCCCTCATCTCTCGATGAGGAGGCACCGTGCGGTTGTCACCCCGGTTGCCGGACCAATTGGTCTCTCCTAATGCTGAATGAGACTCTATCGGCTGGTGATGTCGTCGGCGAGGTATTTAGGAAGTCCAACGAGGTCCGTGAATTCATTGAACGAGGTGAGCAGGTCCTGATGGTCTCGCATAGTGCCATAGGTAGCCAACACGTCGTATGCGACACCAAGTGCCTGTGTGGCAGCCAAGAGCCCAGATAATGGGGACACGATCATGCGAAATCCGAGTTCTGCCAACTCAGATGGTGTGAGCAGTGGGGTTTTCCCTTTTTCCACCATGTTTGCTACCAGAACAACATCAGGCAACGCGTTAGCTATCTGTTGCATCTCTTCCACCGATTGTGGTGCTTCTACAAATACCGCGTCGACTCCAATGTCTCGTGCCATCTTTGCGCGTTCAATTGCATCGTGTAGTCCATTGACGGCGCGTGCATCTGTTCGAGCCGTTAGAAACAGATCATCTCTTTCTCGCAACACAACTTGTAACTTGTCGATCCACTCGCCAGGTTCCACAACTTCTTTGCCATCCATGTGGCCACATCGCTTTGGCCACACCTGATCTTCAAGATACATGGCAGCTGCGTTCGCTTCTTCCCACAATGCGGTTGTTTGGGCAACCACCTTGTGATCTCCATACCCAGTATCCGCATCGACAACGACGGATACGTCAGGCACAGAAGCACAGACACGCCTCGCAGCATCAGCAACTTCACTCTGACCAAGAATGCCAATGTCGGGAACGCCCAACATGGTGCCCGATACTGCAAAGCCTGAGAGAAAAACAGTGGAGAAACCTGCGCGTTCTGCCAACAATGCAGACAACGGATCCCACACCCCTGGCATGAGCACAGACTCACCATTGGCTAGTCGTGCACGCAGTGCAGCAGATGTGGTCACTGAATCCCAAGTTCGTCTATTGCGTGCTGCTTCAATCGCTTATAGTCCACTTTGCCGTTCGGCGCACGACCAATAGTGGAGATGACCACCACATTTCGTGGCGCCTTGTACGCAGCTAAACGAGTCTTCACATGCGCAGACAGTTCATCAAGGGTGGGTTCAAAACCTGGCTCTGCTTCCACAACAGCACAAATTGTTTCCATGAACCGCTTATCAGGAATACCAACGGCAACTGCGTCTCGCACCGACTCATGCGTCTTCAGCACTTCCTCAACTTCTTCAGGAAATACCTTCTCGCCGCCAGTATTGATGCACACAGAACCACGACCAAGAAGATGCAGTGTGCCGTCTTCATTTACTTCTGCCCAGTCGCCAGGAACCGTCCACCGTCGACCCTCAAACATCCGAAAGGTTTGAGCTGATTTCACTTCGTCTTTGTAGTAGCCAACAGGAATTGCCCCGCCCACCGCTACAAGGCCGCGCTCACCAGAACCAGGCTGCACTCGCTCGCCTTCTTCGGTAAACACAACACAATTGGGACCAAGCGCAAACTGTGCAGTCTTTGGTGCAGCACCTTTGGCGGCAACTGACATTCCCATACCTACAGCCTCAGATGAACCGAAACTATCGGTGATGAACATTTGTGGAATGTGCTCAAGCAATGCGTTTTTGTTCTCTTGACTCCACATGACCCCAGATGAACCCATCTGTACGACACTGGACAAATTCCAGCGACCGACATTTTCGTCAAGTGATTCAAGCATGGGACCCGCAAAAGCCTGACCCACAATCACAATCGACGTCGCTTGATCTTTCTCAACCGTGTCCCACAATTTTGCAGGATCAAAATTGCGATTCGGCATAGTGATAACGCATCCGCCAAGCGCCAGTGTGATGAACGCAGAGAACTGACCTGTGCCGTGCATGAGCGGACAAGCCACTAGTGCTCGGTTTGATATCCATCCGGGTTGAATGCGAGCGATGATTTCATCGACTGATTCGGCTGGCGCGATACCAGAGATTGCATTTCCGCCACGACCTAATACTGCAAGCAAGTCTTCCTGCCTCCACATCACGCCTTTTGGCATACCAGTAGTGCCACCGGTGTAGAGAAACAACATGTCGTCTTCGGACAACGGCTTGCCAGGCACGATGTCAGCAACATCTTTCGACACCACATCGTCGTAATTCAAGGCCCACTCAGGAAGTGCAGCACCAGATTCATCTGCCACCATGTACCACCGTTTTACCTTTGGCAAGCGGTCACGAACCTGTGCGCATAAATCTGCAAACACTGCGTGGAACACCACTGCTTCTGCATCGGAGTTGTCGAATAAATACAGAATCTCTTCCGGCCCATACCGATAATTGGTGTTCACCGGAACATAACCACCCAAGAACGACCCAAACGTGGCCTCTAGATATTCGGGACAGTTGAACAGATAATGCGCAACCTTTGCTTGGTGACTGAGTCCTGCTTGCTGCATGTCATGTGCGAGCGCATTGGATCGGCGATGGAAGTCTCCCCATGAATGGACAATGTCACCAAAAATCTGTGCTGGCCTTTGTGGGTCTGCCGCCGCAATCCCCTTCCACATCAGTCCATAATTCCAAACAGTCATTTCAAGCCCCCTTGAGCACACTGGCGTGTACGAGAAATACCGTAGCAAGCGCCACAAGGCCTGAACGCAGTCATGTTGTATCTCGGGACAACCAGGGGTACTTTGTGAGAGTTCCAGCGGGCGGAGTTGGAGCCACCTACTCTTGCGTGTGTGCGCAAATTGAGTAAGAACGATGTTGAGATTCTTCTTCAGTCGTACGACGCAGACCCCACAGGAAGTCTTCTTCGAGCGATTTCAATTGCGCTGGAGAGTAATTTTTCAAATTGGCAAAGAGCCGTCGAGCAATTACCTAGTGATGCATACAACATCTCTGCGCTCTTACAAGAAGAGACAGATCATCTCGACTCTTTGGTGAAGCAACTAGTCGAGCATCGAACTTTATAGAAGCGAGAACGAATCGTTTTCTAGGCCCTGAAGTACGTGACGTGTGGCCATCACTTCGAACATTTTGTCGCCGCGATCTGTGCGACCGACAATCTGTGATGCGATGACAGCCATGATGACCCCAGAAATTGCCTCTCGTTTGTAATGGTCACGAATCCAATCATGGTTTATCTCATGACCATACGATTTAAGCCCAGCAATGTACAGATCAACTAGTTCCCATTCATGCGCGCGTCGGTCCTCTGGCAACAAACCAGCACCGATGAAGTACGCAAGATCTGCAACGCCATTTCCGTGGCCAGGCGTTTGCCAATCCACAACAGCACAAGCAACTCCACCTGCTGGCGTCGCAAACAACAAGTTGTCAAGGCGGTAATCACCATGGGTAACGGTGTACGGCTCATCCTTAGCGTTTACATACCGAGTCATCATTGTGCCGAGGGTTTCGATGAATGCGATTCCTTCTTCCCCACATTCACGTCGTATGGCTTCACCGTGCACCGCAAGAAAGCCCGGCTTCACCATGGCATACAGCCCCTCTAATCGGGCAGCATCATCTGCATCCCGCCTTTGCAACCAGTCGATTTTTGACAGTGATGCATCACCCCAGCGTGGGCCGTGCAACTTGCTGAGCTCTGTGACAGAAATACGAGCTTCATCAATACCGCAACCTTGAATCTGATCACCTTGTTCACAGGGAGTCATGTCTTCAAGAACGATGGCGATGTCGCCTGCTCCTTCGTGCCAGTCGGCAAAGTAACAATGTGGTTTACGAACATCAAGAGTGTTTGCAATCTCGTTGTAAAACTTCACTTCACGTTCGTAATTACGAAGCGAAACTCCGGTTGCTCTGCTTGTGGGGTCTGGTGAAGCAAGCTTGACCACTACTGAGGCTGGGACGTTTGCATCGTCAGACTGCAGTGAGTACCGAAGATTCATTCCCACTTGGCCTTCACCGATGCGCTTTGGTTCACTCGCGTCGACAGGCGCGCCAAAAACCTCTTTCCAAAAGTCGGCGTCAATGGTCTGTTCGTTGTATTCCTTGTGTCCCACGACACTTACGGTAGCCCCCAGTACGCCTTCCGATAGCGTTCAACATCATGATTCGTCGCCTTCTCACCCCGCGCTGGATTGTGGTTCACCTCGGCGTTCTTGCACTCATCGCTCTCATGGTGTTTTTGGCCTTTTGGCAACTTTCACGTCTTGATCAAAAAAAGTCCTTCAATGCCGTACTCCTGGCCCACTCCACTGCACCTGTAGCGAACATCAAAGACATTGTCTCTGCCGACGTAGACATCGAGTCCATCGAGTGGCGCCGAGTACAACTCAGCGGTTACTACATGACAGACAAAATTGTCACCGTTATTAATCGTTCACAAAATGGAGCAGCCGGATACGACGTCCTCGTGCCATTTCGCACCACAAACAATGAAACATTCCTTATTAACAAAGGTTTCATGCAGCTATCCATGCCGCTTCCTACTCTGCGAACAACACCGCTTACTGTGCTTGGCTACATACGAGATTCTCAATCACGTGGCACCCTTGGCGCAATAGATTCGGCCGACACCGCCGTGCGCGAATTTCAACGCTTCGACATACCACTCATTGCTAAACGGTTGGGCATAGAAACTCAACCATTGTTTGTTCAAATGCGCGATGAAGCGCCGAGGTCTACTGAAGAGTGGCCTGCTCCCGTGGCGTTACCAGAACTGAATGAAGGCACGCATCTGTCGTACGCTGTGCAATGGTTCTTCTTTGCACTGACTGCCCTCGTTGCCTGGGTAGTAGTTGTACGACGCAAGATGCGAGAAGTTACTGAGACTTCTGCTCCATCGCATACATCCGCCTGAACTGTTCCACTACATCTGGACTCTTGTGGGTTCCGCTCAACGTTCGGTACACCGTGTCCACATTTACTGCTAGTCGACCAAACTCTCCCCATTGAGCAAAACCATTCAGAGCAATATCTCTGGCTGCATCCCACCCATCCATTCCGCCATTGAATCGTTCAGTGGCTTCATCTTGCACGTACGCCAAGTAATCACGGATAGCAGTGACGCCTGCTTTGTCGGTGAGTGGTCCATGGCCAGGAACGATGTGCTCCACATCAGATGAGCAGATGAGATCACACGCTGCGATCCAGTTGTCGAGCGGGCCTGCCCACACGATGGGAGTTCCGCCGATGAACAAAATGTCGCCCGTGTAGACAGTGCGAGCATCGGGCACAAACACCAAAGTGTCGCCCGCGGTGTGCGCGGGGCCGACTTCCACTAATTCAACAACTCGACCACCGACTGTCACTGTGTGTTTGCCCGTAAATGTCTGTGTCGGCAGGGTTGGTTCAATACCCTCAAAATCAAATTCACCAAAAAAGTGCCTGAACAAGTCACCCACATCTCCCGGCGCACTGTTGAGAGCAGCCAACATTGCTGGTGGTACTTCCGTCATCTCGTGTGCCGTTGCAGCAGAAGCGATGATTTCTTTCCCCGCTAACAGCTGATTGCCATAGCAATGATCACCATTTGCATGTGTGTTCACAACTGTGGAGATTGGAGCCTTCTGCGTAGCGTGAGCCATAGTGTCGAGCATTTTCTGAGTGATCTTGAGGTCAAACAAAGTGTCTACTAACAAAGACGCACCGTCTCCCACAATCAGACCAGCATTAGACCAGCCCCATCCGCCGTCGGGCTGTAAGTACGCATGACACCCTTTACTTAGTTCGTGTAGTCCCAATGTGTAACTCATGCCAATTTTCCCCCTAAAGAACGACCGATGCGCGTTGCTTCTATTGTGACAGATGCAGCGGGAGTTTCCGACGAAACCGTTGGCAACCCGGACGCATCTGCAATGGTGACATTGGTAAATCCGCGCAATCCCCCTTCGGCATCTATGGCAAAAGAGCAAGAAGACGAAGCATGCGAGACACACGACAGATGCGTTCTAATCCATTCGTCAAGGTCGTTGTCAGACATGGATACAAGCTCATCTGCTGCAGTTCCGTGGTCATCTATAGAAATCTTGGTGACGACACGACTAACACTGCTTGAGCAACAGACTTGCAACAACTCTTGAACTGATTCGCGCATCGCAACGACATCTGCACTCGTTGACAACATGTTCATGTTGACGGAAATCTCACCATTTCGCATCTGCACTGAACCGCGTGATTCTGGATTCATGAGGGAAACTGTGATCAGTGCATCAGAAGAAATATCACGCGATACCCGTTCGTAGGCCAAAACAATAAAGCGTCCGCCACTACTCGTAGCGCCCTTCAGATGCACTGACGCGTCAAAGACACCATGGTCCTCGTCGACTCTTTCCATCGTGAATGCAACTGTTGGATGGTCTTGCAACCCAACACCAATCTGAGGGTTTATCGCACCCATCCCCGATGACAACAACAACATTGGCGTTGCAATAGCCCCTGCACAGATCACTACATGGTCTGCCGCGATAACGGCGTTTTTAGTATGAACCTCGTGTACCGCGCCAGAATCTCCCGTGAGCAGAACAGCATCTTGCTTCACTATCGAGATACGACCTTCTTCTACCAGATGTTGCACCGCACGCCCCGGATTCCACCGTCCGCCGTTCCACCACAAACGCGAAGGCGCACCGCCAGCATCTACCAACGCGCGAGACATCGAACCCATCTCATCTGCGCGAGCCAACCGTGTGAGTCCCAATACAGATTCGGGAGGTTCGCCCGACAAAATCATTCCGTTGATTGCGCTTCCCCCGCCCAACACATTGGCTTGCGCATAGGGAACCGCAATTCCGCCTTCCACCAATGTGACCATGGCAAAAGGTGGCGTGTTGTACTCATTGATGACGTCCATAAACCGTGGTTCATCATCGTGCATCGATACATTGCCCGATTCAATAAGCACGATCTCACGTGTCGTCGTGGCAGCCAATAGGGCAGCCACTGTGCAACCAGATGTTCCGCCACCAATCACTACAACAGGTCGACGCACTGAGGTCATCCCCCTTGTGTTCGCAGATGAATATCGAATTGTTCAGCTAAGTGCGCCGAGTCATTGAAACGCACTAGTCGCCACTTAGTGCCTTGCACGTGGAGCAATTCTGTGAGTGATGTGTTGTTGCTATGCAATTCAAATTTTCCAGTTTGATGCATGTGCAACGTATTGCGCAGAACAGCGTCAATGACACCGGCATGACACACCACCACTACATTTCCGCCAAGGTTTTCCCGAACCGTATTGCGCAGAGTTTCCATCACGCGTTCGTGAAACATCGATACGGTTTCACCGCCAGGGAACACAACGTCGTGAGGATCTCCGTCCCAGCGTGGCACTCCATACAACGCAACAAAATCCTCGTACGGCATGCCATCGACATCTGGGCCTGGATCGTGCTCTCCCCAACCTGAATCAGTCCGCAACGACAAAGACCCAAGTGCTGGAGCAATCAATTGAGCAGTCTCTACAGCACGTGAGTGTTTGCTGGAATACAAAGCAGTTGCCTGAAAATCACGACCAGCCATGAGACGATCACGTAGTGCCTCTGCCTGACGTCGGCCAGTGTCAGTAAGACCAGTGCAACTACGTGGTCCACCGAAGAATTTTTCAATGGTTGCGCGCGACTCGCCGTGGCGCACGAGCATGAGTCGTGTATTTGACATATTTATGCCAACTTCTCGACGAACGCCTCCAGCTGGCGCAGGTTGCGGCACTCGTACACGCCATCGGTGTGGGTGCCGTACTCCCCGACAATGGAGTCGCCCGTGTTCCAGTACGAACGTGGTTCAGGATTAAGCCAATAAACATGGCGCGCTTTTTGTTGAATCTCTTTAATGACCCATGCCTGCGACGCGTGATAGTTATTGCGTGCGTCACCAAGAAGCAACACGGTTGACTTCGGATTGATTTCTTTTCCGTACCTATCCCAGAAGACCTCAAAGGCGTGGCCGTAATCGGAGTGACCGTCTACCCAGATCACATCGGCTTCCGTATTGATGCGATGAATCGCTTCACTAATGTCTTCAGTCTTTTTGAAATACTCGGTTACTTCGTCAATGCCGTCAATAAATACAAAAGAACGGACCTTTGAGAACTGACCCGAGATTGCGTACACAAGCATCAAGGTGAAGCGAGCAAAGGCAGCAACCGAACCCGAGATGTCTGCAATAACAATCAGTTCAGGCTTTGCCGGACGCGGATATTTAAATTTCGGTTCAGCGGGTACGCCGCCATAGGCAAGGCTGTGTCGCACAGTGTTACGAAAATCGAGTGGACCTTTTCTTCCGTGACGACGCTTGCGCGCCAGTCGTGCTGCAAGCTTGCGCGTAAGAGGTTGTAATGACTTCTTCAAGTTCTGCATTTCATCGCGACTTGCGTGCATGAATTCCACATCTTCAGGAAGCGGTTTCCGCAATGTCTTTGCCATTGCTTCTGCGCCACGGTCAGCCACCAAACGACGACGAATCTCGGCTTCTACTTCTTGTTTGAACTGCTCAATGCGATGGTTGTACTCATCTTTTTCAAGGCGCTCTTCCAAGTTGGTCAGTTCGCCGCCAACTTGTTGCTTGCTTGCTTCCATCAACTTGTCGAGCATTCCGTCAAGATCAAGATTGCGCAGGGTTCGATACAAGTAATAGGTGCCACCGACGGGACGACCTGGTTCCATTCCTGCAAAGCGCTGAACGGCTTGGCGAGCCAATGCACGCATCATGGCTTGGTCGCCATTCATTAACGCATTCATCAGAATGTTCATTAATTCTTCGGGTGTGAGCGAATCCATACCGCCTGCGCCGCCATTGCCTTCGCCCTGCATCTGTTGGTCTTGCATTTGTTGCAAGAAGTCCTCGATGCTGCCTTCTCCGTCGGAGATGGAATACTCAGGGCCTCGAAGGCTGAAGTACACCTCGAAGACGGTCTCGAAGGAACGCCAGTGTGCGTTGTTCTTCACCAATGTCGCACCAAGTGCATACTTAAAGGCTTCACGGTCCTCTAATGGGATGTGCGAAATTGCATGCATCGCATCGAGGTTTTCGGTGAGGCTCACGGGAAGACCCGCGTTTCTCAACTCAGTAATGAATCCGGCGAGAAGCTCCAGCATTGGTCAGCGCAGATCGTTTCAGTCGTCGGACAGCTCTTTGGCTGCTTTGGCGATGTCTGACTGGTACTTCAAGAGAACGTGCAATGTTTCTTTTGCTTGCTCAGCGCTGATGGAGTCGACACCAAGAAGGACAAGAGTGCGTGCCCAGTCAAGTGTCTCACTGACTGAAGGTGACTTCTTCAGGTCGAGCTGGCGAATGCTGCGAACGATTCTTGCAATTTGATCTGCGAGCATCTCGGTGACGCCAGGAACCTTTGTAAGAACGATCTCCTTCTCGCGATCCATTTGCGGATAATCAACATGCAAGAACAAGCAACGACGCTTCAACGCTTCCGACAATTCACGTGTGTTGTTAGAGGTCAGGAACACAAGAGGAATCTGCGTCGCTTCAATTGTTCCAAGTTCAGGAATAGAGACTTGATATTCGGAGAGAATTTCAAGAAGAAGTGCCTCGGTCTCCACCTCAACGCGGTCAACTTCGTCGATAAGAAGTACAACGGGTTCTTTCGATGTGATTGCTTCCAACAATGGACGGGTCAATAAGAACTCAGATCCGAAAATATCGTCGTGGATGTCATCCCAAGATTCTGAACCACGATCCGCCTGGATACGAAGAAGTTGCTTCTTGTAGTTCCATTCATAGAGCGCCTTTGATTCATCGAGACCTTCGTAGCACTGCAAACGAATGAGCCTTGCCCCGGTCATTTCAGCGATGCTCTTAGCCAGCTGGGTCTTACCCGTTCCGGCAGGACCTTCGACTAAAACTGGTTTTCCAAGGCGGTCGGCAAGGAAAGCCACGCCCGCAATGCCCTCGTCGGCCAGATAATTGACTGCCTTAAGGCCGTCGCGGACAGATTGCACTGATTCGAAGCGGTGAGTCATAAGACCTACCAACCTAGTGGGGCTCCCCCTCCTAGCGAGTATTGGGATTCAAACACCCCGAACATCAGACCTTCCGAGGTATAAACGCCTAACCTTCATTCTCATGTTCAAAGACACAGTTGTCGTCGCAATTGGCACAGCTATGTCTCGACTCACGGGGCTTCTTCGCGTCATTGTGTTCGGGGTCATCATTGGCCAAACGGCACTTGCAGATGCCTTCGATGGCGCTAATAACTCGCCAAACTCCATCTATGAGTTGCTTGTTGGTGGATTACTAGCGGCCAGCCTCGTGCCGTTGTTCACACGCTTCGCAGAGGACAAAGATGACGAAGCAACAGAAGCAGTAATTTCTACATCCCTTATTGTCCTCGCCCTAGCCACAGTTCTTGCCATCTTGGCTGCGCCCCTCATCTTTCGCCTCTTCTCGCTTCAACCTAGTTACTTAGTAGATCCAGATGAGTTCCGTCGTGCGGGCACTGCAATGTCACGAATCTTCTTGGTGCAAATTTTCTTTTATGGCTTAACCGCAATTGGTTCTGCGCTCCTGAACTCACGTCGACGTTTTTTTGCTGCAGCATGGGCTCCGGTGCTTTCAAATGTCGTCACCATCACACTCTTGGTGCTGATTCCTTTCACACGTGATGGAACACCTCGCCTGAAAGATGTACTACGCGATCCGTCATTCTTCTGGCTGTTCACCATGTCGGCAACCGGCGGCATTATTGCCATGGGTCTCGTACTCATACCTGCAATCAAGAAAGCAGGAATCCCCTTCAGATTCCGTCCAGACTTTTCACACCCAGCCGTGCGAACAATGGTCAAGTTGTCATCGTGGACATTCGGCTATGTGGTGACAAATCAAATCTCACTTGTATTCATCAAGAACCTTGCAGAACCAGGCAGCGGTAACCAAGATGCATACAGCAAAGCATTTACCTTCTTCATGCTTCCGCATGGATTGCTGGCAATTTCTATCGCCACCACCTTTGTTCCCGAACTAGTTCGTCGTGTACGTGCCGGAGACAAATCTGGTTTCGCCGATTGGACAACGTCTGGTGTTCGTTGGATTACAATCCTCACAGTTCCTTCATCTATTGCAATTGTGATTTTGGCTAATCCAATCATCAGCGCTTTACTTGAGCATGGACATTTTGATTCCAACGCCGCTCACAACACAGCGCGCGCTTTGGCAGGCTTTGCGGTCGGTCTCTCCGGATTTTCGTTGTTCATTTTTTGCCTTCGAGGCTTCTATGCCCACGGTGATACACGAACGCCGTTTTACATCAATGTTTTTCAAAACGTACTCAATGTCGTTCTCGCCATCATGCTCGTTGAGCGCCACGGAGTTCTAGGCCTCGGTCTTGCATTCGGAATCGCCTACATGATCGCCTCTGTTGTGGTTCTGTGGCTGCTCCATGTCAAGTACAACGCCATACATTGGCTGAGCGCAATCTCAGTGATAGGGCGAACCATCGTTGCTTCCATCGTCATGGGAGTCGGCGTGTGGATTCTTGAGTATGTATTACGACCAGCTTCTGCCATGTCTCAGATGGCCGAACTGTTCCTGTGCATCACGGGAGGCATTTTGCTCTACGTGATGAGCCTCTATGCACTACGTGTTCCCGAGATTCGCAACTTGTCTAGTTTGTTGCCAAGGCGCAACACAGACATTGAAACAACTCTTTAATTTTGCTTCAACACTACGAGGTCATCGCGGTGCACCACTTCTACTACCGCTAGGTCAGTAAGGTCGGCAGTTCTTTTCCCGCGTGTTTGTTGCACCGTCTGAGCTGACATAGCAACGATTCCACGCGAGATGATGTCTGCAGAACCTTCTACAGAAATCTCGACTACCGCCCCCACATCGAAAGAGCCCTCTACTTGAACCACCCCTGCAGGCAACAACGATGTACCGCGTTCAACAAGCGCATCGCGTGCACCCGCATCAACAACAATTCGTCCTTCAACTTCTGCTGCAAAAGCAATCCAAAGCTTGCGCGCTGACAGGTTGCGATTGTGAGGCAGAAAACGAGTGCCAAGCGATTCCCCGGCAAGTGCAGATTGCACAGCCGTGCTGTTTGTTGCTGACGCAATAACCGCAGTGACACCCGACCACGAAGCAATCTGAGCCGCTGCCAGTTTCGAAGCCATTCCACCACTGCCACGATCAGAACCTGCGCCGGACGCAGCAACAGAAAGTAATGGGTCATCAGCCGGGACAACTGAGATAACAGTTGCGGAAGCATCAGTACGAGGGTCGGCTGTATATAGACCTTCCGTATCGGTCAGTAATATCAACATGTCTGCACCAACCAAGTGAGCCAACAGTGCAGCCAAGTGATCGTTGTCGCCGTATCGGATTTCGTTATTTGCAATGGCGTCGTTTTCATTGACAATAGGTATGCAACCGAACTCGAGCAAACGATTCAGAGTGTCACGTGCGTGCAAGTACTGCTGACGATCGACAAAGTCATGTGGAACGAGCAACACTTGGGCCGCTACACATTTATGTTCGGCCAATGCCGCGTGATACGCAGCCATCAATTGGGGCTGACCCACAGCAGACAGTGCCTGCAAGGACAACACATCGGATGGCCTGATTTCTAAACCAAGACCAGCGACTCCAGATGCAACAGCGCCAGAAGTAACGAGCAAAACCTCATGACCCGCAGATCGTGCATTCGCCAATTGTGCAGAGACCGACTTGATGACATCGATACGAATACGGCCGTTGTCATCCGTTAGGGATGAAGTACCGATTTTGACAACGACGCGCATGACTACAGACTTACACTTCTGGAACGAATTCAAAACTGAATTGCGAAATCCAGACAATGTCCCCTTCGCGAACGCCTGCTCGATTCAGAATCTTTGGTACCCCGAGCTTGCCGAGACGCTCATCGATGTAGTTCATTGCCTCGGGTGTGGTGATGTCGTTCAGGGCCACAACGCGCTCTACATCGCGACCATGAACGCGGTACTCATTGTCTGCCAACTGCTCTACCCACGCATGGTCGGGGTCTGGCCGAAGAATAATGGTGGCTTCATTAATGGGTTCGCCATGGCGAGCCTCTGATACCAATTGCGCCAATGCATTGGTGACCGCTCGCACATTCTGAGTAGTAATAGAGGACATGCTCATGTGAGGCCACTCTTCAACCACACTTGCTTCAATCGAGTCCGTTTTTGTTCCGACGATAAGCGAAGGACGCTCAAGCATCTCGGGTCGGTAGTTGCCTACTTCATGTTGTAAAACGCGCAGCTGTTCTTGTGGGTCAATTCCATCCAAAGCAACCAAGTCGATGAGGTAACACAGCACTCGTGCGCGTTCAATGTGCCGCAAGAATTGCTGGCCCAGACCACGGCCTTCACTAGCGCCTTCAATAAGACCAGGAATGTCTGCCATCACGAACTCTGTGTGATCATCAATGCGCACAACACCAAGGTGTGGCTCAAGTGTGGTGAACGGATAATTCGCGATCTTTGGCTTTGCAGCAGACACTGTGCTGATGAATGTACTTTTGCCTGCGTTCGGGAAACCAACGAGCGCAACGTCGGCCATCAACTTGAGTTCAAGTGTGAGCCAGCGTTCATTTCCTTCTTCACCTTGTTCGGCAAATGTCGGAGCGCGGCGTTTGTTATTCAAAAACTTTGCATTGCCGCGACCACCGCGGCCACCGGGAGCCGCGAGCCATTTGTCGCCGTGCTGAACAAGGTCGGCCAAGATTTCACCGGTGTACATGTCGCGCGCAACGGTGCCCTCCGGAACGTGGACAATGAGGTCTTCGCCGCGTCTTCCGTGGAGGTCTTTGCCTTTACCGTGCACTCCGTTACTTCCGCGTCGGTGCGGGTGGTCACGAAATGCCAACAGCGAAGCAACGTTACGGTCGGCCAATAGCCATACATCGCCACCCTTGCCTCCGTCGCCACCGTTTGGGCCACCCATAGACTCAGGGCCTTCACGTCGGAAACTGACGCATCCAGCGCCGCCGTCTCCGCCCCGCACATTTAGTTGGGCTTCATCGACAAACACGCTCATAAGAACCTTCAGGCTACAAGCGCGCGATACTCCAACTCGGCGACACACCACTCACCTATCGTGGTTATGTGACCAATGAGCCAGATCTGACCCGCGACCAACAATGGGTATCCACCATGGCTGGTTTTGAGCAATCCTCTATCACTCTCGCCCACGCTGATTCTTGGGCCGGAATCGGTACTAAAGACATTGTCGACCGCGGCGCCAGAGAAGCTCTGCTCGACGCAGCAATGGCACCATTAGCAACACTCTCTGCAGGCCCCGGAATTCGCGCCATTGCAGAGGAACCAGATCCATTGCGAACTTGTTTCGAAAGAGACCGAGATCGCATCTTGCATGCTTCGTCATTTCGTCGTCTCGCTGGAAAAACACAAGTGTTTGTCTTCCCCGACGATCACCAACGCACGCGACTCACTCACGCTCTCGAAGTTGCACAAGTTGCTGTTTCAGTTGCGCGAGTTCTTCGTCTCAATGTTTCTCTCACCGAGGCCATCGCTCTCGGACACGATTGTGGTCATGGACCTGGTGGTCACGCGAGCGAAGATGCACTCTCTCCCTACGTAGATGGTGGCTACGACCATGCTGTCTGGGGAGCAGACGTCGCATTGTTGCCTCTCAATTTATGTATAGAAACTCTTGATGGCATTCGCAATCACAGTTGGTCGCGGCCGGCGCCCCAAACTCCCGAAGGTGAAATCGTCAGTTGGGCAGATCGCATTGCGTATGTCTGCCACGACTTTGAAGATGCAGTCGATGCCGGAATCGTCTCACCAACAGAACTGCCAACATTGGTCAGCACTCGGTGCGGCACCAGGCGGCGTGAACAACTCAATGCCTTCATCAACGGAATGATTCTTGCCACTGCTCACACCGGCCGAATTGGCATGGTGCCCGATACAGCCGAAGCACTTGCACTTTTTCGGCAATTCAATTACGAGCGCATTTACCATCGTGACGAGTCACGTGCGCAGGCACAAAGCGTCATCGACATGTTGCGTGCACTTGTCGACCACTACATACAACATCCACACTTGCTTCCCTCGTACGAAGACATGCCGTGCGACCCTCATAGCGCAACCGCAACACATGAAGCAGTCGCATATGTCGGCGGCATGACCGACCGATTTGCTTGCCGTCAGGCAGTCACGCTTCTCGATTACCCACGTCATCGGTTACCACGCGGGATCGACACGCTCTTGGGCGGCGAATAACGACGCATATGCAGAAGGCGCACCAGTTAGTGCGCCTTCAGCTAAAAAAATGATGATCAGTCTTATTCGACTGGCAACACATCGACAATCTTGCGGCCTTTACGCTCGCCAAACTTCACGCTTCCGTCCACCATGGCGAACAAGGTGTCGTCTTTGCCGATACCTACGTTCTTTCCAGGATGCGTACGTGTTCCACGCTGGCGGATGAGAATTGTGCCTGCTGTGATGACTGTGCCGTCAAAAACCTTGACGCCGAGTCGTTGTGCATTTGAATCGCGGCCGTTCCTTGTGGAGCCGCCGCCCTTTGTCTTTGACATGGTGTGTCAGCCTTTCGCGATGGAGAGAATTTCAACAACTGAGTACTGCTGGCGGTGACCAAAGCGCTTGCGCTGGTTGGTACGGCGCTTGTAAGTAAAGCCGTCGATTTTTGGACCCTTGGCAGAACCAATGACGCGACCCTTAACGGTTGCGCCCTTCAATTGTGCGGGTGTGGAGAGGACGGTGGTGCCGTCGACGAGTAGCACTGGGGTGAGAGACACCTCGGTACCATCTTCGACGCCTAAGAGCTCAAGCTGGACCGTTTGGCCCTGCGCGACTTTTTCTTGTTTGCCACCTGAGGCGATCACTGCGTACATAGCGGGTTAAACCTATCTGCGGGAATGGGCTGCGACAATCGCCGAAGCCAAGGAATTACGGGGATTTCTAAATTTCTGTCAGTCAAGGAGGCCAAAATCAACCTTGACTCCCCGTCCGGCACATTCTGGGCACTCCCCAGTAAAGGCGGTGAGAAGACCCTCACCGATGCGCTTACGGGTCATTTCAACAAGGCCAAGCTCGGAGATGTCGAAGACCTGTGTGCGGGTCTTGTCACGCGAGAGTGCCTGGCGGAATGAGTCGATCACCTTGCGGCGATTGTCTTTGATTTCCATGTCGATGAAGTCGATAACGATAATGCCGCCAATGTCGCGGAGACGAAGCTGATGTGCCACCTCTTGAGCTGCCTCAAGGTTGTTCTGGAATACGGTTTGTTCAAGATTGGACGTACCGACATTCTTTCCCGTGTTGACGTCGATAACCGTAAGAGCTTCGGTGTGCTCAATGATGAGCGACCCGCCTGATGGCAGCCACACTTTGCGATCTAGTGCTTTGTGCAACTGTTCGTGCACATGCTGAGTCTCAAACAATGAGAGTGGCTCTGCATCACGATCGAAGTATTCGACACGGTCTGCCAACTCTGGATTGAAATCGGCAACATAACTACGCACTTCTTCAAACAGTTCGAGGTCGTCAATAATGACGCCACGATATTCCGCGTTGAACTCTTCACGAATTGTACGAACTGCAAGTTCTGGTTCGCGATACAGAAGTTTTGGACTTGTTGCACCCTTGGCTGCTTCTTCAATTTTTGCCCATTCGTCGAGCAAACGAGTCATGTCGGCGGTCAGTTCATGCTCTGTTGCGTGTTCTGCTGCGGTACGCACGATGACTCCGTGATGCGCTGGCTTCACGCGATCAAGAATGTGACGCAGACGACGACGTTCAGAATCCTCGAGACGCTTTGAAATTCCGTATGTCTTTGAGTTCGGAATGAGAACAACGAATCGACCAGGAAGCGATACTTCTTGTGTGAGTCGTGCCCCCTTTGCGCCGATGGGATTCTTTGTGACTTGACACAGAATCATTTGACGAGAACGAAGAATGTGCTCGATACGAGCAGTGTCTTTCGTTTCAACCTCATCACCGTCGAACTGCACGTCTCCGCGATACAACACAGCATTTTTGGGCGTAGAGATATCAACAAACGCTGCCTCCATACCTGGAAGAACGTTTTGCACTTGGCCGATGTAAATGTTGCCGTGAATCTGCCCAACATCGTCTGCCGGACGACTGACGTAATGCTCAATCAGGCTTCGGCCTTCCATGACAGCTGCTTGAGTGACTCCGTCACGCACTTGAACACACATGAGGTACCGACCAACGGGTCGACCATTTCGCTCACGCCCGCGACGACGCTCGATGATCTCTGCGTCTAATTCGGCTGCATCACGCATTGGACCCTTATCGCGACCACCTGACGGCTTGCCGCGACCTCCACGGCGACGCTTCTTTTTTGCACCGCCACCGTTTGATTCAGACCTAGCTTCAACAGGTGCCACGGGTGCAGGACGGGTATCGCCCACCTGTGGCTTACGCGGTGGGCCAGACGGCGCTACCGCTGCCCGAGGGGGCTGGGGGGTACGTTCGCCTGATTCCGACGAAAGAGTGCTCTCGCCCCCCGTGGAAGGCTTTTTGCGATTCTTCCCGCCACGCGAACCACGTCGACGCTTCTTTGGACCAGAGTGGCCATCGGCTGCGCCAGAACTTGGTGCGTTTGTGTTTTCGGATGCCGTTTCGTCGGCAAAACCGTTACTGTCCATGGAAATTCCCTTCTCACGTCGCACCCGCGGGCGCGCCATGCGGGCCATATTGCAGCCACAAAACTGGCGCAACAGACCCTTTCGGCCTAAGGGAACAGGATACCCCTGATGACTACCGGAAACGGCGCATATGGACACTCTGGACGAGGCCAATCATGAGCGCAAAGGCCACCGTGTGGGACCCTCCATATGAAACGAACGGCAGCGGAACCCCTGAAACTGGGGTGATACCCATGGTCATTCCTATGTTTTGGAACGCCTGCCACAGAATCATGGTGAAGACCCCGGAACACAGCAGGGTGCCAAGGCGATCGTCAGCCATAATTGCAATTCTCATAATGCGCCACAGCACCGTGGCAAAAAGACCCAGCACGATTCCACAACCCAGCATTCCGAACTGCTCCCCGATCGCGGAAAACACAAAGTCAGTGGACTGGACCGGAATAAACGTGCCATTGGTTAACGGCCCCTGCAGGTAACCCTTGCCAAAGAATCCTCCTGTTGCTACTGCGCGTTTGGCGAACTTCACCTGGGTGATCAGGTTTTGCAAACTTGCCGAGTCAGAGTTCTGGTTGAGAAAGCCCGTGATGCGGCGCAACTGATATGACCGAACGAATCCCGACACCACACCAGCAAAGACTGAAAAAATGGCCAGCGATGTGATGAGTGCAATGTATTTAATGCGGGCTCCTGCCACGAGCAGAATACCCATCACCATTGCCACCAATACCGAAGCAGAACCAAGGTCGGGCTCAATCGCTACAAGAAAAAATGGAACGCCAACAATAAACAAAGACTGAATAAATCGTTCATACGGAACAGTGTCTACGTCGTCGTCGGCCAAGAATCCACATAAGAACAGCAACGTCGACACTTTTGCTATTTCCGATGGTTGAACTGCAATTGGGCCAATATCAAAAGAGAGTCGTGCTCCGCCTCTCACTGCCCCTGTCACTAATACGAGAACAAGGAGCAAGATAGTAACGGCATAGAAAAGTTCCGCACTGCCGCGCAATTGCACATAATCCATCCACATCACGACTGCCATTGCAACAATCGCAATGATGACGAAAATCATTTGGCGTTGCACAAACTGAAATGGATCGGCTCCCCTGTTCAACAAACGCGGACGAGTTGCCGAATACACGATGAACAACCCGATCACGGTCAATGCCCCAACCGCAGACATAAGAATCCAGTCGATACTGCGCGTGGGGTCGGCAAATCCACGTTTGATGTTTCCTAAACCGGAGTCTGGTCTACGAGTAAACATGGGACGCATCAGTCACGCACCGAAGATCCGACCCCAACGAGACACAACGGGTTTGGCAACATCTGTGGTGCCGCCACTGCATAGCTCGCAGTGTCTAACGGGTCTGCAGGTACTGCAGGGTCCACTCGCACTTTCCCTGCAAGAGCTGTGAACACACACTTCACCACTGGCGCAGCCGCACGCGATCCGTAACCACTTTTCTCTAAGTATGCAACTGCCGTATACGGCTGAGCGGGGTCTTTACTGAAAGCGCCAAACACCGAAGAGTCATTCCAAGGCAAGTTGCCCGCACCTTGAGCGGTACCTGTCTTTCCTGCAATCGGCAGAGCACGCTTTGGATAGGACCGAAAAAGTTTCTCGCCCGTGGTGGCGTGATAAAAATCGGACGTAATGCCAGGCCCGTTGATGACTCGTGTTAATCCACCAACAATTGCCCCACGAATTTCTTCGCGCATTCCAACATCGTTCAATAGTTGTGGATCAATGAAATTCTGAACAATGGTTCCTGCCGTTAGATCAACTCGGCCGGATTTGCCATTCGGAGTTCCCGGAGCCCAAATCGCACGTACAACGCGCGGGCGCAACACTTGACCACCATTGCCTAATGCGCCATAGGCCACTGCTAACTGAATTGGAGTCGCAGATAAAAGTCCTTGACCAATTGAAAACTGTAAGTTGTCGCCCACGTAGTAGCCCCTGCCTTCTTCTTTGGCAATGGCACCATCAGCTGCGAGGCGCTTCTTCAGAGCAAGGCTCGGAACGGTACCGATGTACTCGTAGGGCAAGTCAATCTCTGTTGGCGAACCGAACCCAAACAAACGCACTTGTTCCTCAAGCACTGGACGATTTCCGGTTTGAGTGAAAATCTCTTCACCAATCTTGTAGAAAAATACGTCTGACGAGACTGCTAGGGCTGTTTCTATGTCGACCCGACCGTATTTGCACGGCGCACCGTTACCGCAGTTCGCGTTCTTGAAAACACACTTCACATTCAACTGACAACGTTCTTCGGGAATGCTTTGCAATTTATAAGTGCCCTGATCTCGCAATGTGTAGTCAAGACCACCCGCAAGTTGTCCAGTATTCAAAGCCGCAAAAGCCACAAAAGGTTTGATCGACGAACCCAAGTTGTATCGCCCTGAAATTGCTCGGTTGACCAAAATCGACAAGTCAGGATCTTCTGTCGTTGGAAACAACTCACCGAATTTCTCAGATGAAATGCCGGCATTGAACCAACGGTTATCAAAGTTTGGAAAACTAGCCATTGCTACCACTTCACCTGTGGCATGGTTCAGAACAACACTTGAACCTGCAGGAGCCTTGTAATACGTAATCTCTGGATACGCAGGATCTGGCTCGCCATTCAACAAGACCGTGGGGGCCTCTGTTCGTCGACGCACCATAATTTCATTCTGTAGTGCTCTTTCGGTGAACTGTT
Source organism: Actinomycetota bacterium (assembly GCA_005788815.1). Lineage (GTDB taxonomy): Bacteria > Actinomycetota > Acidimicrobiia > Acidimicrobiales > Ilumatobacteraceae > UBA2093. The sequence goes on from SYAZ01000090.1 coordinate 23,226, forward strand.
GAATATCTAAATCGATAGTGAGCTGAATGTCATTGCCTGGTACCGGTTCTTTGCGATCTAGTTGTCGCAAAAAACGACCTCGAGAATCCACTTCATACTTCACATAACCAGGAGTTCCTCGAAGTACGGATTCATATGTCTGCTCAACACCAAACTGGCCAACACGCGCGTCTGGGTCATAGCCAAGATTTTTGTAGTAATTCGTCTCGGATTCGCGAATTGCCCCAAGGAACCCGATGACGTGGCTTGCCATCGGCGAATACGGGTATTCACGACGCCAATCTTCACGAATATCTATGCCGGGATAATCCTCGGAGCGCTCCCGCAGATACACGGCCAGTTCCTCAGAAACATCTTCCTTCAGAGGTAAGGGCTGCAACTGGTCGTAGCGCTTCGATGTAAATCTGTCCTCAAGCTGCTTGAACGACATACCCAATGCGCCAGACAATCTGTCCCACATTTGTGCTCGAGACAAATCTTTAGCAATGACACCTCTGTCCATGGTGATAGTGAGCAATCGTTCATTACTCGCAACAACGCGACCCTTTAAATCAAATATTCGTCCACGCTCGGGAGTGAGTTTGATAGTACGAGTTCGCACTTCTTGCACGCGCACTTCCAAACCTGGCGCATCAACAGCTTGCAAGAACCACAAACGCACGCTTAACAACGATGAAAGAACAAGTGCAACAGAACCCAAAATCTTGAGTCGTGAGACAGTAGAGATACCTGCCACTAGCGAGCCGCCGAAGGTTCTCGAAGGGCCCAGCGACACACAAACTCAACGGGCCAACTGAAGACAGCATTGAACAAAGCAACAACTAGAGCCACTGTCAACACGTTCAATGTGAGCACATTTTCTGTGCCTGTGATTGTGAAACCGATCGGCAACAGAATCATTCCCACCGCACTCACGATGGAAGCAGTCAACATGCGTGACCACCAAGTGGATTCATGCACAAAAGAGTGTGCAAACCCAGCGAGATACCCAACGATGGCAAACACTGCTGCACACAATCCCAATGGCGTTGCCAGCACCATGTCATAGAGAAGGCCGACAATGAAACCAGCAATAGCGCCGGTCTGTGAACCCGTCGCCAAGCCCGAGGACGCTGCTAACAGCAACATCACCTGCAGACAGACTCCGAATGGGCGCATTTCGTTGAACAGTGTTGTTTGCAACGATAAAAACATCAAGCCCACTAGAACCAAACGGGTATAGCGATTCTCAATAATGAAAATGAGTTGATTCATCATGGCTGCACTGGCCGTTCAGTACTTGGTTGATACAACAACACGCGAACAAAGTTCAGATAATCGAAATCTGCTGCGAGTTCAACTTCTAACAGAGGTCCCAATGTTCCGGTTCTCTTGATGACGCGACTAATTGTTCCGATCACAACATCGGGTGGCGCAAGCGAGGTAGCACCGCCAGCAGAAATCACGGGAGAGCCAACCTTTACATCACCGAAACGCACTTGATTTTCCACGAATCGAACAACAGGAGCCTTCGAGAGTCCGCGCCCTTCAAGTGCCCCCGTCTCTTTTAGGGGCAAATCAATTCCCGCAGGCACCGTGATGGGTGACTTCGTTGATTGTCCAGGTTTGTTCGGACCGACTGAACCAGGTGGTGAAGTAACACCTGTCGGAGAAACAGTTGTAACTGTTGGCGCGATAGTTGCGCCAGGCGTGAAACCTGGAATCCCAGTCGTGGTTGTCACTTTGATCGTTGTGGTTGTTGTACTCGTTGATGTTGTACTACTACTGTCGGACGTCCCTTCACCCACGACTGTCGTCGTAGTTGTTGGGGGCGCATTCACTACTTTGACTGCCAGTGAATAACCAGGGTCTGTCATCAACATGACAACCGAACGTTTCTTGTACACGTCGGTGACTTTTCCGATCATGCCGGCTGCGTTCAGCACTGGCATGCCCACCTTTATTCCACATTCGGTGCCACGGTTGATTTCTACCGTTTGGGAATAGTTGGAAGGTGATGACCCGACAACTTGAGCGGTGCACGAAGAAATACCAGCAAGAGTTGGCAAACCATTGAGTGCCAATAACTCTTGCGCTTCACGAACACTTGCAATTGCGGAAATTGTTGCACCCTCGTTGTACGCCACCAAGTCCTTCAAACGGCGATTCTCATCTACAACAGAGTTGTAGTGAGTAATGCCATGCCACGTATTTTGAATGGGCCGAGTAAGAACTCGTGAAGCGCTTTCAATCGGACGAAACACAACACCAAAACTTGAACGGGCAAAGTTGACGATGGAACTTCCACGTAAATCCATCGTGATGAGAATCACTGAGGTGAGCGACAACAGCAGGATCGCCCGGCGTCGCGTGAACGAATAACCCGCCACGGAAATACTTCTACTGTTGGTCGAGCCCTGGAGAGGACATCATTCCGCGCATTGCCTCAATGTTTTCGAGCGCAAGACCCGAACCTATGGCAACCGCGTACAACGGGTCTGGAGCTATGTAACAAGGCATGCCTGTTTCGTGAGTGACTCGTTGAGTAATTCCAGCCAACAGTGCGCCACCGCCAGACAAATAGATACCGCGATCCATAATGTCGGCAGCCAGCTCTGGAGGCGTTCTATCGAGAGTTGACTTCACAGCATCAATAATGGCAGTAACTGGCTCTGCAATGGCGTCGCGTATCTGTGCAGATGTGATTTCTACCGTGCGAGGCAAGCCTGACACTGTGTCTCGACCGCCAACATCTGCTGTGAGTTCTTGGGCCAATGGCCATGCCGATGCCATCTGAATCTTGATTTCTTCTGCCGTATTGATTCCAATATCGAGACTGAAAGCAGTACGCACATACGCAACGATTGCCTCGTCTAACTCATCACCTGCAACGCGAACACTCTGCGCAACCACAATGCCACCTAATGAAATAACTGCAACTTCAGTAGTGCCGCCACCGATGTCAACAATCATGTTGCCGCTTGGTTCGTGCACAGGCAGGCCAGCGCCGATAGCAGCGGCCATTGGCTCTTCAATAATGTGCACCGGGCGACGCGCGCCAGCATATTCAGCGGCATCCTGCACAGCACGTTGCTCAACACCAGTAATGCCAGACGGAACACAGATAACCATGCGTGGCTTGCTCCACCGAGAGGTGGAAATTCGCTGAATGAAATAGCGCAACATTTTTTCGCACACGTCAAAGTCTGCGATGACTCCATCTTTCAGGGGACGGATCGCCTCAATATGCTTTGGCGTGCGACCCAACATGCGCTTCGCTTCCCAACCCACAGCAACTGGTCGACCATCGCGCATGTCAATTGCCACCACCGATGGCTCATTAAGAACAATGCCTTGACCGCGCACATAGACCAAGGTGTTTGCTGTACCAAGGTCAATGGCGATGTCGCGACCGATGTTCAATGGATTATTGCGACTCATAGAAGAAACTCCTGCGGCAAGACGGAAACCATCGTGCCTGCGAGAATGCTAACGACCCACGCCCTAGAGGGCGGGGAAGAAGATTCCTAGTTCGCGGGCAGCAGATTCAGCCGAGTCACTGCCATGGACAAGATTCTCTGTGAACAAGGTGCCGTAGTCACCACGAATAGTGCCAGGAGCTGCAGTGCGTGGATTGGTGGCGCCCATCATTGCGCGCACGATCTCCCATGTATCTTCTGGACCCTCAACAGCCATGGCCACCACTGGACCACGAGCCATGAAGGTGACGAGATCCGAATAGAAACCCTTGCCCACATGCTCTTCATAGTGACGAGCAAGGACGTCGGCGTCGAGTGTGCGCAGTTCCATTGCAGCGACACGCAAGCCTTTGGATTCGAAACGAGAAGTGATGGCGCCAATCAGGCCGCGTTCCACGGCATCGGGCTTCAAAAGGACGAGGGTGCGGTTTGACATGGTTGACAGGCTACGCCGTTCCCCTTCAGAATGCCCAAGACCCCTATGGAATCAGGGTAAAACCCGTCGAAGATGGGTCCGTGCAGCCCCCACGACGTACAAAGACCCAGCAACAAGGACCGCGTCATCACTTCCAGCATCGGCCAAGGCCATGTCACAGGCGCGTTCTACAGAATCGGCCGATGAGACATTCGTACAGCCCATCTGTTCGGCCACAGTTGCAATCTCTCTGCCCTGACGCGCTCTAGGCGAAGGCGCAGTGCAACAAATGACGACGTCGAACTCATCCACTTTCAACGCAGACAAAGTGTCGGCGATATCCCTGCCGCCCAAAGCACCAACAATCAAGATGCGTCGTCCGTGTGGATCGAAATCGTCAAAGAAAACACTGGCGCACACATCTGCGCCTGCCGGGTTGTGCGCACCATCCAAAATGACCAATGGCTGATGACCGACAACTTCGAATCGACCAGGCATGACGACATTGGCAAACCCCTCTGTTACAACTTCGTGGGAAAGTGCCGTGCCAAAAAACGCCTCGACTGCAGCAACTGCAACAGCAGCGTTATCGCCTTGATGCCATCCGTGCAGCGGTAGGAAAAGATCGAGATAGTCCCCGCGTTGAGTACGAATGTGTAACGCACGACCACCTAGTGCCAAGTGATTGTCTACGACTTCGAATTGTTCGTTCACAAAGAGCATTTCGTCGTGGGGTTCGGCACGAAAGATGGGCCACAAATCTTCATTGCTTTCACCGATGATTGCGACGGACCCTTGCTTAATAATGCCGGCCTTCTCAGTTGCTATATGAGCAAGCGTTGGTCCAGCGAATTCCATATGGTCAAGTGCGATGTTGGTAATAACCGAAACGTCTGGTTGCACGACATTGGTTGCATCCCAACGGCCCAACATTCCCACTTCGACTACCGCCACATCAACGGCTGCATCGGAGAACCAGCGAAACGCAGCAGCAGTCATGATTTCGAAATAGGAAGGCCTGATAGCGGCAATACCTTCGGCGTTAGCAATGGCAGCGACAGAGTCAGCAAAATCGTGCTCCCCAATCATCTCGCCATCTACTTGTATGCGTTCACGAACATCTTCCAAGTGAGGACTCGAATATGTGCCCACCTTGACGCCATGCGCCATGAGCAACTTTGTGATGATCTGAGAAGTAGAGCCTTTGCCATTTGTTCCCGTGACGTGAATAACTCGAAAATCATTTTGTGGACTGCCGAGAACGGACAAAAGCAACTCAATGTTGTCAATAGACGGAGATGTTATGCGTCCGGTTTTTTCATACGAGGCGTGCTCGTCTAGATAAACGAGCGCTGCTGAATAGTCCACTGCTCTACGAAGCGGCGCGACGCTGACGCGGTGCCCGTGCGGTGGCCTTAGAGACCATCTCTGGCATCGTGTGATTCGTTACACACTCAGCGTTGACAATCACTTGGGCGACATCGGTGCGACCAGGCACTTCGTACATGACATCAAGCAATGTTTCTTCGAGAATGGCACGCAGACCGCGTGCACCTGTGCCGCGAGTCAAGGCGAGATCTGAAATTGCATCGAGTGCTTCGGGTGTAATCACCAGTTCAACATCGTCAAATTCGAAAATCTTGGTGTATTGCTTCACGAGAGCATTCTTTGGCTCAGTAAGAATCTGCATAAGCGCAGACTTGTCAAGAGCATGCACCGCGCCCACCATTGGCAAGCGTCCGATGAATTCTGGAATCATTCCGAACTTCAAAAGATCTTCAGGAAGGACTTGGGAGAAAAGGTCGCCCGCATCTTTGTCTGCTTTGGAAGCGACAGTTGCGTTGAAACCCATGCCCTTGTGTCCGATGCGCTGCTCAATGATTTTTTCAAGACCAGAAAAAGCACCACCACAAATGAAGAGAACATTCGTTGTGTCGATCTGAATGAACTCTTGATGTGGGTGCTTGCGGCCACCTTGTGGCGGAACCGATGCAACTGTGCCTTCAAGAATCTTCAACAGAGCCTGTTGTACGCCTTCACCAGAGACATCGCGAGTGATGCTTGGGTTTTCTGCTTTACGAGACACTTTGTCGATCTCGTCGATGTACACAATTCCTTGTTCGGCTTTCTTCACATCGAAATCTGCTGCTTGCAAGAGCTTCAGCAAAATGTTTTCGACGTCTTCACCGACGTAGCCAGCCTCGGTGAGAGCAGTGGCGTCGGCGACAGCGAACGGAACGTTCAACATGCGAGCAAGAGTCTGCGCTAAGTGAGTCTTTCCGCAACCGGTAGGACCAAGAAGCAAGATGTTGCTCTTTTGCAATTCCACTTCATCGCGACGAATACCAGTGTTTTGCTGCATGTACTGGAGCCGGCGATAGTGATGAAATACCGCTACCGACAGGACTTTCTTGGCACGCTCTTGGCCAACGACATATTCATCAAGGAAAGCACGAGTCTCTACTGGTGTCGGAAGCGAATCCAAGCGGATGTCGCTTCGCTCTCCCACTTCTTCTTCGATGATCTCATTGCAGAGTTCGATGCACTCGTCGCAGATGTACACGCCAGGGCCGGCGATGAGCTTTTTAACTTGCTTTTGGGACTTGCCACAAAAGGAGCACTTCAGAAGCTCTCCTGTGTCCGTAAATTTGGCCACGAAGGCCCTCCCTCGACGATGTGTTGCTAGCGGATAGGACCGGTGCGGTCCGTCAACTCGCGTGAAGAAATCACACTGTCGATAATGCCATACTCAACGGCCTCATTCGCTTCAATTACGAAGTCACGGTCCGTATCGGCATGAATTCTTTCCATGCTCTGGCCCGTGTGCTTGGCAAGAATCTCCTCGAGGAGGTCACGCATACGCAGGATTTCCTTGGCTGCAATCTCGAGATCGGTGACCTGGCCGTAGCCCACCTGACCGTACGGCTGGTGCAAAAGGACTCGTGAGTGAGGCAAGGCAAGGCGCTTGCCTTTGGTGCCGGCGGCCAGGAGAACTGCAGCAGCAGACGCGGCCTGACCAAGACAGATGGTTGCAATGTCGTTCTTGATGAACTGCATGGTGTCGTAAATGGCAAACAACGAGGTGATGTCGCCGCCAGGGCTGTTGATGTAGATATTGATGTCGCGGTCTGGGTTTTCACTCTCTAAGTGAATGAGCTGCGCACAGATCAAGTTCGCGATTGTGTCATCGATGGGTGTTCCCAAAAAGATGATGTTCTCTTTCAGCAAACGTGAGAAGAGGTCATACGTGCGCTCTCCACGACTTGTTTGCTCAGTGACGTTCGGAACGTAGTAATTCTGGAAGTTCATTCTGCGTCCTCCGCATCGTTGTGATCATGATCGTGATCATGGTCGTGATCGCCCAACACCGTGTTGGTATCAAGTTCAGCACCATTCTGGTCTACATACGAGATGTTATGCAGCAACCACTCGAGTGCTTGTGACTTACGCATCTGCGCAATGAGGTCTGTGACCGCATCGTTCTGCTCGTAAGCCTTACGCACCTTGGCAGTCTTTTCATTGACGCGAACGCCAATTGCTTCGTATTCAGCCTCGAGGTCTGCGTCGGTGACTTCAATGTTTTGCGCAGTAGCTACTGCACGCAACGCAAGATCGACCTTCACAGCCTTTTCGGACTGCTCTTTCATTCCAGCGATGAACGAATCAGTGTCTTGACCAGTTGCAGACAACCATTGGTCGAGAGCAATGCCTTGCTGTTGGAACTGCTGAATGGTGTTTTGAACACGAGCCTGCAAGTCTCCGGCAACCATTGCTTCTGGCGCTTCAACTTCTACAAGTTTTGCCAGTTCATCTGTCACGCGGTCGACAACGGTGCGACGCATTTGATTGACACGCATTTCGCTATAACGATCGCGAAGTGATTGACGCCATTCCTCAACAGTGTCGGCTTCAGCAATATTGGCAGCAACCCACTCATCGTTCACTTCAGGAACTTCAAGTGTCTGCACGCGATTCACCGTAACAACAAAATCTGCTTCTTCTTCTGTTCCGTTTGGAACAGCACTGAACTTCAGAACGTCACCTTTTTTGGTACCGGTGAGTTGGTCGTCGAATCCGGGTGCAACCCATCCGCGCCCAATTTCATAGGTCCATTCGTCCACATTGAGACCAGGTACAGGCTCACCATTACGTAATCCTTCAAGATCAACAACAACGTTGTCGCCGATTGCCGATGCACGATCTACATCGACAAGCGAGCCGAAACGACGAAGCTCTGTAGCGATTGCCTCTTCAAGTTCTTCTTCCGACAATGACGGATTCAACAACTCAACACGAAGGCCGCCGTACCCAGGAACAGTGATTTCTGGGCGTACTTCGCATGTTGCTTCGAACAGAACTGGGAAAACGAATTCGCCTGACGTGGGGTTTTTCTCGTCAATCGGATCGTTGTTGTTCAGCAACTTCACATCTGGAGTTGCAATGATGTCGACGTTGTGCTCACGCACTGCTTGGCTGAGATATTCGGGGATGGCGTCTTGCAATGCTTGACCACGAGCTGCGTCGAGACCAATACGGGCCTCCAACACTTTGCGCGGTGCCTTTCCGGGCCGAAATCCGGGGAGGCGAATGTCGCGAGCGATTTTCCGAAACGCGGCATCGACATTGCGATCGAATTCAGATTCATCGACTTCGATGGACAGCTTGACTTTGTTGCCTTCTAGGGCTTCGAGAGTGCTTTTCACAGGGTGCGAAGTGTATCGGCGCACCTACCCCTGTTACCCCCACAAGAAAAAGGTCATAGGTTCGTTTCTGGTGGGTGGTTTCCAGCAATAATAGAGACATGACGCTTTGGAAGCCCCACGCACTTGCCAATCCCCACAAGGATCAGATAAATCTGCGCAATGGAGACAAAGTGGCCACCAGCGTTGACCTTGATGGAGCACCGGCGGGAACCGAAGGTAAGGTCATTTTGGCCAATGGCTTCAACTGGCTTCGATACAGAGTGCTTTTCACCAATGGTGCAGAAATAAGCGACCTCGACCATCGTCATCTCATCCCGATCGGACGCACCGCCAAGCGACTTGCTCGCGAAGCGAAGCGTGCCGACTAGTCGCCGATAGCATTCACTTCACACCACGGGGTGTGGCGCAGTTGGTCGCGCGC
>SYAZ01000091.1 GCA_005788815.1 Actinomycetota bacterium
ACTACGTCGTAGCCAGTCATGATTTCAATAATGTTTTCAGCAGTGAGACGAACGTCGTATGTATTGACTTTGACGTCTGGGTTCAACTTGGCAATTGTTTGACGCGCTGATTCAACTTTGCGCTCACCAATACGATCCATGTTGTGCAGAATTTGTCGCTGCAAGTTCGATGCATCAACTTCGTCCATGTCGACAATGCCAATTGTTCCTACGCCTGCGGCTGCAAGGTACAGGGCGGCTGGTGAACCAAGTCCGCCAGCGCCCAGCATGAGCACTTTTGCACCAAGAAGTTTTGCTTGTCCTTCAATGCCAACTTCAGGCAACAAAAGGTGACGCTGATAACGATTACGTTGATCAGCTGTCAAAGTGACAGGTTGATGCCACTCGCGTCCTTCGTCTTTCCATTTGCCAAAACCACCGGCTACCGACAAAACATCGGTATACCCAAGTTCTTGCAACGTTTTTGCAGCAAATGCGCTCCGCACGCCACCTGCGCAATACACAACAATGGTCTGGTCACGATCGACAGCTCTTCCTTCAATCTGAGCCTCAAGGTGTCCTCGCGGAATGTGCAATGCGTTAGGAAGAGCACCCTGGTCGTACTCGTCTGGTTCGCGAACGTCGAGAACGACGACGTTTCCCTCTTCAATGCGCTTTTGTGCCTCAGCGGTGTCGATTTCGACGATCTGGGACTTGGCCTGAGCAAGCAGGTCACGGAATGATGCCATGACCAATACCCTACCAACTAAGTCGGGAATTCAGCACCGTCCATTAGTGCCTGCAAAATGGGCGTAATGCTGCCCACGAGGCGGACGTCGGCAAAGTGGTCGAGTTCGGTCGCTTCGCCATTGATGATGACAACACGTGCGCCTGCCGACCGTGCGCGCACCACTGCTTGATTGGCTGGTGACACACCAAGTGTGGAGCCAATGGCCAGCATCAATGAGCATTGCTCCGAAACTGCGAATGCACCGTAAATCACTTCGGGGTCGAGAGACTGTTCAAACAACACAACATCGCTCTTCACAATTCCATTGCATTCGAAACAATCAGGGTCTTCTTCACCATTGCGGACACGTTCGATGTAATCACCCATAGGGCGGCGATCATCACAATCCCAACAGCGTGCATATGCGATGGTGCCGTGCAATTCCCACACTTTGTCTTCGTCGATTCCCGAAGCCTGATGCAAACCATCCACATTTTGCGTGACAACAGCAGCAAGTTTGTTTGCGCGCTGCAGACGCACCAGTGCCTTATGCCCGTCATTGGGTAACGCAGAGCCATCAAAAGTTCGTTCACGCCCGGCCCATGCCACTTTTCGCACTTCTGGATCATTGAGGTAATAGCTCAATGTCGACGTGCGTTCAGCCAAAGGGTTGGTCTTCCATAAACCTCTTGGCCCACGAAAGTCGGGAATTCCAGAATCTGTTGAGATGCCAGCACCGGTGAATACAACAATGTTGTCGGCTTCTTTCAGCCACTCAATCACCGTTGCAAGATCTTCAGAATTTATGTTTTCCACTTCCCTATTCTGCTTCATTTCTCCACATTTGGAAACACTGATATCAAGGAGAAACCATGCAGAACATTCCTTCGCAATCCATCACTATCACCCAATGGAAAGACCCCGTTGTAGAGGCGCATGGTTATTGCATCACGGACCCATATGTGGAGATGTTCTGGTTGCCGGTTCTTGGGCCAACTGCCACGTGGCTTCTGCGCAGATTTTCCTTTGGACTCCTCGATCAACCAGATGGCGTGACTTTGGATATTCAGGATCTGGCGCGATCACTAGGTGTGGCCTATTCGCCGGGGAAGCACAATTCCTTTACGCGCGCTTTGCAACGGTGCACCATGTTTGGTGTGGCACATCAGATTGCACTTCTTCCCAGCCTCACTGTGGCTGTGCGCACCACATTGCCGTCGGTCTCACAACGCCACCTAGCACGCCTTCCTGAAACACTTCAGATTGCTCACGCTCAATGGGGCAATTCTGTTTCTAGTCCTGCCTAGGTTCTTCATAAATGCGCATAAGATTCATGTCGCATGAAGCGTCGCATCATCTCTTGTTTTCTTGCAGCTGCTGCAGTGGTGTCATGTGCTCTCCCCTTTTCTTCTGCTGCGAATGCCACAGATCAAAAGAGTGTCCTCATCATTGGTGATTCTGTTTCCACAGTTCTTAACTGGTGGCCTGCTTCTATGAAGCCATTGTGGGGAAAGGCATACAACTCAACACTTGAAGTGTGGGGATGCCAGAAACTTCTTACAGAGGGCTGCAACCCCAATAAAGCCCCCAGTGCGCTTGCATCAGTTCTGAAACACAAGAACGACAACATTGACATCGTTGTTGTGATGACTGGCTACAACGACACTGGCGACCAATACCTTCGCAACGCAATTCGCAAGATACATAAAGCTGTTCAACAAATGGGCGCAGAACTCATGTGGCTCACATATAGACAAAACGGCAATGTACGTATCAAGGCTCGTGGTTTCAACAAAGTTGTACGCCAAGAAGCTAAGCGACTCGATATGTCCATCTTTGACTGGGATGCAAAATCTCGTACCAAGAGTGCTTGGTTCAATGGCGCTTCTGTACATATGAACGCTCTCGGTGGTGTCGCGCTTGGTCGAGGAATTCGCGCCGCACTTGATACGCATTACCGAGATAGCACGACCACAACCACCGTCGCACCCACCACCACAGTTTTCGATACCACCTCAACTGTTGTGCCGTAATAGGTTGGGCACGTGAAATTACGTGTCTTTACAGAACCACAACAAGGTGCCAGCTACTTTCAATTGCTCGCAGTTGCCCAACGCGCAGAAAAACTGGGCTTCGATGCTTTCT
>SYAZ01000092.1 GCA_005788815.1 Actinomycetota bacterium
GATTTCGGCAGGAAGATCGCTGAAGGCTTGCCTGAAGAGATACGCAATAACCCAGATGTGATTGCCGCCTATTTGGGAGTGCCAGACGATGCTGCTTGAGGTACAAGACCTGCATGTTTTCTACGGAAAGATTGAAGCCATCAAGGGCATTTCTTTCAATGTGAATGAGGGAGAAATTGTCTCCCTCATTGGCGCAAACGGTGCTGGTAAGACAACAACAATGCGCACCATTTCTGGTGTTCGCCCAGTTGCTCAGGGTCGCATTCTGTTCGAAGGACAAGACATCACCAACATGGCTCCGCACGACCGCGTGAAGCTAGGTATTTGTCAGGCTCCAGAGGGTCGTGGGATTTTCCCCGGAATGACGGTGCGTGAGAACTTAGATATGGGTACCTATATCCGTGGCTACAAGAGTGCAACGAAAGCTGCAGACATGGAACATGTCATCAGTCTGTTCCCACGCCTCGGTGAACGTATTTCTCAAATGGGTGGCACGCTTTCAGGTGGAGAGCAACAGATGCTCGCCATTGGTCGAGCACTGATGAGTCGCCCGCGTCTTATGTTGCTCGACGAACCTTCCATGGGGCTCGCACCAATGTTGATTGCACAAATCTTCAGTATCGTCAAGAAGATCAACTCAGAAGGCATTTCAGTGCTCATGGTTGAGCAAAACGCGACGCAAGCTTTGAAGACTGCGCACCGTGGTTACGTACTTGAGACCGGGTATGTCATGAAGTCTGGTACTGGAGCAGATTTGCTTGTAGATCCCGCAGTACGCGCCGCATACCTCGGCGGCTAGTTCCCGTATTTTTCTAAACGCGTTAAGTAACGCCTTACTGCACTCGCACTTTCGCGTCGCCACATCTCAACAGGCGACTGTGAATTGTTCTTATTGATCGCGTCGATGAGGGGTTCAAAGACTTGGCGTTGTTTGGCAACAAACGGTTGCAGCGGTAATTGAAACTGTTCGCGAAGCATGACTTTCACAACAAGTTCTGTGCGCACTTCACGAAGATGTGAAACAGGAGTATTGAGCCACAATTCTGCATGACGTTTGCCAGCAGCAGTAGGGGAGATGATCACTTTGTCGGCACCGCCACCATCTTTGGGTGTTGCGCGCTTCACCAGGCCATCGGCCACCAAGGTATCTATGGCGCGGTACACCAATTGGCGAGACAACGACCACGCACGACCGATGGTGCCACTAGGTGCAAGCTCTTCGTGCACAGCCCACCCATGGCGCGGGGAAAGTACAACTAGGGCCAGCACCACGTCTCTTGCTAGTTGTGCGTCTTGCCGAGCCATATCAATACCATAGTCCTGTTGTGAAAGTAGTCAAAAAGTTACTACTCTGACATGGTGAGATTTGTAGGAACGTTGCTTGTCGGGGCACTCTGTTTCTCGGGTTGCGTGAGTTCAACTTCCTCTTCAACTGACTCAACTTCCATGTTGTGCCCGGTGCCTAAGGACCAAGGCAAGGTAGTTGTTCTTGCAGCAAGTTCCATGGCGAACGCTCTTGAGGAGATTAAACCTGTATATCTCGCAGATCATCCATGTGTCGTTGATTTGGTTTTTAGTTTTGGTTCGTCGGCCACTCTGGCTGCACAAATTATAAATGGTTCCCCGGCAGACGTTTTTGTTTCAGCAAGCAAAGGCACCATGGATTCAGTACAGGAAGAAGGAGTTATCTCGACACCAACTCGATTTGCGAGAAACTTTGCCGCAATCATGTTTTCCAAAAATTCTAGATTCGAAGAACGCATCACTTCGCTTCTGAGTCTTCTTGATACTTCAAATCCAAACATAAAAGTAGGCCTCTGTGTAGAGACAGCGCCGTGTGGCTCACTTGCAGATTCGGTGTTGAAAAATGCAGGCGAGGCTTACGGGAATCAATCATTGAACCGTGATGAAGTTGCCGATACGGAATCGCCTTCAGTCGAAGATCTTGTCTCAAAAATAGAGATGGGTGAACTTGATGCTGGAATTGTGTACGAGAGTGATTGCCGCTTTTCTGCAACAAGCAAGAAGAGCAGTGGTTGCGTTGAGATCCCGGACATGCATAATGGCAAAGCACTGAACCTGGCCAATGAGTATTACGTTGGGGCAATCACCACTAAGGCAAACTCTCGAGAGTTCTCGCAGTTCATTACATCTTCTGCATTTCAATCAATTCTTCAGTCCGAGCACGGATTTAGCGCACCGAAATGAAGCAGAAGTTCTCTCCAGTCGTTATTGCATTGGCCGTAACTGCGGTTGCATTTATAACGCTTCCAATATTGGCGATTCTTGTGAGGGCTCCGTGGTCAGATGCATGGGAGATTGTGGCTCAGAAGAGAACGAGAGATGCACTCGTTGTTTCTCTTCAAACCTCTGTCATTGCTGCAGTTATTGCAAGCGTGATTGGTATTCCATTGTCGTGGGTTCTTGCACGCTCATCAGGCAGAGGGATATCAGTTCTACGCACCATCAGCGTTGTTCCCATTGTTTTGCCTCCGGTTGTGGGCGGTATCGCGTTGCTTGCTGCATTTGGCAGGCGAGGTGTAGTCGGACAGTACCTCTACGACTGGTGGGGTGTTTCGCTACCGTTCACACGTACTGCAGTCGTCATGGCGCAAGTGTTTGTGGCATTGCCATTTTTTGTTCTCGCAGTAGAAGCAGCATTTCGTCAAAATGGTCGTCATCTTGAAGAAGCTGCAGAAACATTGGGTGCAAGTCCGCTGCGCGTGTTTCTCACGGTTGCTTTGCCACTTGCACGCCCGGCCATTATCGCTGGTTTTGCATTGTCGTGGGCTCGCTCTTTAGGCGAGTTCGGTGCATCAATTACCTTCGCCGGAAGTTTCCCTGGCAGAACACAGACTCTGCCTATGGCTGTGTATGAATTGGTCTCGGTCGATTATCAACTCTCTCTCGTGTTGTCACTGTTGATGGTTGCAATCTCGGTTGCTGTGCTGGTCGGTCTGCGAGATCGCTGGATGTCTGGAGCTGAACAATGAGTTTGGTGTTGCAGGGCCAAGTGGGTAGGGGAGAGTTCTCTCGCGAAATTGACGCCATAGTGCAACAAGGTGAGATTTTGGCCATCGTTGGCGCAAATGGTTCTGGAAAATCGACCGTGTTGCAAACCATTGCCGGCATTGCTGCATTGAAGAGTGGGCGATTGTCATGTGACAATGAGGTGTGGGATGAGCCGATTACAAAGATATTTACTCCCGCGCAAGATAGGCACTGCGGCGTGGTCTTTCAAGACCTCCGGCTATTTCCTCACCTGTCACTCATTGCAAATGTTGCGTATGGCCTGCGCTCAACTGAAATGTCAAAACAAGAGGCACACGCGCGGGCTGCAGAAGAGTTGACGCTTGTTGGACTCGATGAGTTGGCGGATAGAAAGCCTGGGCAGGTCAGTGGCGGGGAACGGCAACGGGCAGCCCTTGCCCGCGCACTTGTCCTGCGGCCGCCAGTACTGCTTCTCGATGAGCCATTTGCATCAGTTGACGTGTCGTCCCGCAAAGGCCTCCGAGACCTGTTGCCCTCATTGGTGCAGGGCTACCAAGGTTCTGTTGTCCTTGTCTCGCATGATCCAGAGGATGTCCAGACCTTGGCCACCAACATCCTCACTTTCGGTTAGAGCCCAATCAAATCCCCAAAAAACTTGGTGGGGTTCACCTTCCGTTCACCTTGCCGTCGGTTGGGCGACAACTACCCCTGAGAACATGTTCAGGTGATTCAAGATGACTTGGTACCCCAGCACCGAAAACTTGTTTCGTCGTACACACTTGTAGATCGAATCTTTCGTCGTGTGATCACCACGGGAGGACTTTTCTCCCTTGTGATACTTGGTTTAATCGGTGCATTTCTCCTCTATCGCGGATTTGAAATTTTCTCCGATTTTGGTTTCTCGTTCATTACGGGTGAAGTGTGGAACATCGGTGATCCGATGGACACATCAACTGCTGTCCTAGGTATCGGCGCCATGCTCATGGGGTCTGTGATTACATCTGTGATTGCAATTCTGATTGCTGTGCCTTGCGCAATTGCAGTTGCGCTTTTTATTGAGTTCTACTCACCAAGAAAAGTCCGCTTGATTCTGACTGCAGTTCTTGACCTTGTAGCTGCCATCCCCTCAGTCATCTTCGGTATTTGGGGTTATGCAGTGTTGTTGCCGATTATTGAAGATTGGTCTGTGCCACTTGAGCGTTGGCTCGATTTCATTCCCATCTTCAGTGTCCCATCCGGCATTTTTGGAAGGTCGCCATTTTTGGCCGGGGTACTACTTGCGCTCATGGTCATTCCAATTGTTACGTCCGTAGCGCGTGAGGTGTACAGCCAAGCACCGCGTGATCTCATCGATGCATCGTACGCATTAGGTGGAACCCGTTGGGGAGCAATACGAAATGTAGTTATTCCTTTTGGCCGCAGCGGTTTAGTAGGTGGTGCAATGCTTGGGTTAGGACGTGCTCTTGGTGAGACTGTTGCTGTTTATCTCACACTAAATCTTGTTTTTGACATAAATTTTAGAATCCTTGGCTCTGCCGGAGGAAACGTAGCGTCTCTCATTGCCACAAAGTTTGGTGAAGCCACTGAATATGAACTGAAAGCACTCATGGCTGCTGGTCTCGTGCTTTTCCTTGTAACGCTCTTGGTCAACTTCATGGCATCGATTGTTGTCAACAGGAGTGGAAAAATCATATGACAACTATTCTTGACTCGCTAGAGGTGCCAACTCCGAGGCGGCCTTGGAATAAGAAACGGCAAACGTTTGTACGTTCTGCGATTCTGATCTGCATATCGCTTGTGATCAGTTGGGTTTTGTCTTCAACTACTGAGTTGGGTGGCGTACTCGGCTTCTATTTTGGGTTAGCTGTATGTCTGCCTGTCGTTGTGCTCATCGAGTCAATTCGTCACGGACGCAACGTTGCTATAGATCGGGTTGCATCCTCGGTGATTCTGGCGATATTTGGTGCGGTTGTCATCCCATGGATATCAATAGTGACTACGGTGTATCAAAAGGGATCTAAAGCATTTCACTCGGGGTATCTCACGACGGATATGCGCGTCACAGCTTCTGGTGACCCACTTGAATTTGGCGGAGTACTTCATGCCATTGTTGGAACACTTATTTTGGTCCTCATCGCGTCCATCATTTCGGTTCCACTGGGAATTACCGCTGCAATTTATGTCGTTGAGATCAAAGGTCGATTTGCGAGCACAGTACGGTTTTTTACTCAAGCGATGAGTGGAGTTCCATCGATTGTGGCCGGGCTCTTCATCTATTCAACCATTTGTGTGTTCTTCGGTGGCTTTAGTGCTTGGGCTGGGGCACTGGCTTACACAATTCTTATGTTGCCTACTGTTGCGCGCACATCTGAAGAAGTCTTGAAGTTGGTGCCAGATGAATTGCGAGCTGCCAGTTATGCCCTTGGCGCTAGTCAAGCCCGGACCGTGTTTCAGGTTGTGCTTCCTACCATCGCGACCGGCCTTGTTACCTCAGCAATTCTCGGTATTGCTCGTGTAGCTGGAGAAACTGCACCATTAATTTTGACGGCTTCCTATTTTGTAGCCACGAGTCGTAATGTGAGTGAACCAATTGCAAGTTTGCCAATTTACATTTTCTCCAGCCTTGGACTCGGCGATGCAAACGCAACAACACGCGCGTGGGGTGGCTCGCTAGTTCTACTAATCGTCGTTTTTATTTTATTCTCGTTAGCCCGTGGCCTGAGTGCCCGTTTAAGTAGAAAGTAGCGCAGACATGGAAACGCCAAACCTAGAAACTAAAGAAGTAATCAACTCGAATATTCAAATGGAGCCAACGGTGATGAACGATACAACTCGACGCAATGCAGAGAATCTTGAAGTAAAAGGCGAGAGTGGTCTTGAGACGCGCGGCGTTCACGCATGGTTCGACAAGCATCACGCCTTGGCTGATGTTTCTCTCCACTTTCCAGAAAACACAGTCACGGGTTTAATTGGACCATCGGGCTGTGGTAAGTCAACTTTCCTGCGCTTGTTGAATCGCATGCACGAGTTCATTCCAAAAGCAGCCATGGCTGGGCAGGTTTTGTTTGAAGGCCATGATATTTATGCAGATGACGTAAACGCCATTGACATGCGGCGGCGCATTGGAATGGTGTTTCAGAAGCCGAACCCATTTCCTGCAATGAATATTGGGGAAAACGTGGTGGCTGGCCTGAAGCTCTCCAAGATCAAATCAGACAACAAAGACGAAATTATTGAGGATTGTCTCACTCGTGCTGGTTTGTGGAATGAAGTGAAAGATCGTCTTAAATCACCCGGTGGTTCCCTGTCGGGCGGTCAACAGCAACGCCTCTGTATCGCACGGTCATTGGCGCTAAAGCCAGACGTTCTCTTGCTCGACGAGCCATGTTCTGCACTTGACCCAGGCTCGACGCTTCGAGTGGAAGAAACAATTGTTCAACTTTCAGAGTCCATGACAATCGTGATTGTGACGCACAACATGCAACAAGCAGCTCGCGTTTCTGATTACTGTGCATTCTTCCTGTCCGATGGTGGTCCGGGACACCTGGTTGAAGCTGACCTCACTACGAATATTTTCTCGAACCCCAAAGACACGCGCACTGCTGATTATGTGCAGGGTCGTTTCGGCTGATTTTCAGTTAACGGATTGTTTACCTAAATACCCCTTGTCGTTTGTCGGCTGGTATTTTTCTAGTTAAATCCACCTCCTACGGTGCAAGTGGAATCATTTCCGATAATCCCAAGGAGAAATACAAATGACATTCCGTCGTAAAATCTCAGTCGTGGCAGCATTAGCTATCGCTACAACTGCTGCCGTTTCAACACAGGCAAATGCTGCTGCTGTTGGTGGCGGAGGAGCATCTTTCATGGCAAACATGATGGATATCTGCGCATCCGGCTTCAACAAGAACGAACTTGTTAACCCAGGCAAAGCCGACACAATCACCTACGCGTCGGTCGGCTCATCTTCAGGCAAAACTGGATTCGCAAACGGCACATATAAGTTTGGTGGATCTGAGTCTGCGTACACCAGTGGCGCTCCAGCAAACCTTGTGTATGTTCCCTTGATTGGTGGATCAATCGCAATTGGTTACAGGGTTGATGGCATGAGCCCAGCCAATGCACAGGTTCGCTTAACCAGCGAGACTGTCGCAAAGATTTTTGCTGGCCAGATCACCAAGTGGAACGACCCAGCAATTGTTGCTTCGAACAAGGCTTCAACGGTAAAGAAGAAACTTACTGCTACAAAGCTTGGCGTAACAGTTACGGCAAAAAAAGTTGCTGCAAACGTTACATTCACCGTAAAAATGACTGCAGCTGCAAAGACGAAGTACAAGAACGCAAAAGTAACAATTTCAGCAGCGACTCTTGGCGGTGCAACTAAATCCATCATCAATTCTCGATACACGAAGCCAATGACGAAGACCACTTCCTATGTGGCCAACACCACGTATCAGGTAAACGTTGGCAAGAACCCAATTGGTGTACTTGCAGTTGCAACTGTGACAGATGGCGTCACAATCACGATGCCAGATCTTGCAATTCGTGTTGTTCACCGTTCCGATGGCTCTGGTACAACCAACAACTTCATTAACTTCTTGAACAAGTCGTTCCCAACAATCTGGACAAAGGCTACTAGCGATACGTTCAGCACAGGTTTCCCAGGCACTGTTCCTACTGACGGTTCATTCCAGTCTGCAAAGGGCAACGAGGGTCTTGCAAGTTATGTACGCGACAATAACGGTTCAATTACCTACGCGGAACTTTCTTTCTTGGAAGAACGGAGCGTGAAGGCAGCGGCTGTTAGTAACCCATCCGGAACCTACGTTTCACCTTCACCTTCGACTTCAGCCTCGTGGCTTGAAGGTGCAGAGGTGAGTGCAGAAGGATTGGTTACTCAGAACTATGCCTACACCGCATCTGATGCTTACCCAATCAATGCTGTTTCATACGGTTTGGCAAGTTCGGCTGCAAGTGCAGACATGTCAATCTCGAAGCGCTTCTTCAGTTATTTCTTGAACACATGTGCACCGAAATCAGCTCCTGGAGCTGGCTACACACCACTTGTTGGAAAGATTCTCGAGAAGGCAGTTAGCCAACTTGCAAAGTTAAACGGCGGAGCATAAACCCTCTACCCAGTTAGAAACTGCGAAAGGCCCGGTGCGAAAGCGCCGGGCCTTTCTGCTTGCCCTGGTCAGCCGTAGATAGGTGACTGGGGCAGAATGGTGCATGGGAAATATTCAAATTGTGAATCCTGCGAATGGCTCACTGGTATCTGCAGTACATAACCATTCGGTTCAAGAGTGTGTTGCTGCTGCAGAGGTTGCATCAACTGCATTCACAGCATGGCGCAAAACCTTGCCACGTCAACGCGGTGAGATCCTGCGCACAGCCTTCGACATTATGGTTGCTGAGCAAGAGGCGCTGGCTGAGCTCATTGTGAGTGAAAACGGAAAAGTTCTTTCCGATGCAAGGGCAGAGGTGGCATATGCCGCGGAATTCTTTCGCTGGTTTAGCGAAGAGGCAGTGCGAATCGATGGAGATCTACGCCAAGCGCCAAATGGCACTAATTGGTTGGCTGTAACGCGTGAGCCCGTAGGTGTCGCTCTGTGCATCACTCCGTGGAATTTTCCGGCAGCTATGGCTACTCGCAAAGTAGGCCCTGCATTGGCGGCTGGTTGCACCGTGTTGCTGAAGGCTGCTCACGAGACGCCACTGACTGCATATGCCATTGCAGACATCTTGAAACGCGCTGGTTTGCCCGATGGAGTACTTCAGGTGATTACGCCCGATCCTCCGGGTGATGCTGTTGCAGCGTTACTTGCTAGCGGCATTGTGCGCAAACTGTCGTTCACGGGAAGTACGCGTGTGGGGTCGCTCCTGCTGAGTCAGGCAGCAAGCAACATCGTGAACTGTTCCATGGAATTAGGCGGCAACGCACCATTCATTATTTGTGATGATGCAGATATTGACGCCGCCGTTGATGGCGCAATGATTGCAAAAATGCGTAATGGAGGAGCAGCGTGCACGGCTGCAAATCGCTTCTATGTGCATACTCAAGTGCTCGATGAATTCACTTCCAAGTTTGTGAAACGAATGTCTGCACTAGTTGTAGGCGACGGTATGGCCCCAACAACCACACTCGGACCATTGGTTAGTGCGGTGCAACAATCTCGTGTGTCTTCACTGGTGGAGCGTGCGATAACTGAGGGAGCCATCGCATTGTGTGGTGCAAGTGCAACACCTGCACCAATGCACGGCTATGCAGCAACGGTGTTGGCGGGAGTTCAGCAGCACCACTCAATTATTCAACAAGAGGTGTTTGGGCCAGTTGCTCCGATCATTGAAGTGCAGGATATTGAAGAGTCAATTCCGCTCTTCAATGGCGTGGACCATGGACTTGTTTCCTACATCTATACGCGCAATCACGGGCGTGGAATGCGGCTTGCGCACGCATTAGAGACTGGCATGGTGGGCTTGAATCGGGGATTGGTTTCAGATCCAGCAGCGCCGTTTGGTGGAGTGAAGCAATCAGGACTTGGTCGCGAAGGCGGTCACGATGGTCTCTTGGCATTTATGGAGACCAAATATGTCTCTACGGATTGGTAGAACACCGTTGCAGCGCGAGGCGTATCTCTAATGCGACTTTCGGTGATGTTCTGCAAGAACATCTGCACCGAAGTCATTCACAGGGTCGCGCCACACGGTGTGAACGTGGTTGCCGTCTCGAGTCGTGTTGTCGTACTCGGCAAGTAGACGTGGGCCTTGAATGCGGTAGTAATGCGGTACGCCAACTGCTGTGCCGCCAGCCCACGCAAAATGTAACTGCTGAAAATGCTCAGAGACTTTGTCTGCTTCGCGTTGTGCAAATTCATCGCTGATGCGACCCACATAGGTGTTTACCAATGCTCGCAAGATTTCTTGCTGTGAGGTATTCATTGAAGATGCTGCGATGCCTTTTGGGGTAGTGGAGTACGACAATGCTGACGCATGTTCGGGCGTATACCCAATCTTTGCGTCTTCATTTTTTTGAAACTGTTCCACGACATTGTGTAAATCACCAGTGAATTCGTCTCGCCACACCTTTGCTAATGGAAGCGCCATGTCTCCATCATGAAGCTCACTTCTGTTTGCTGTCACTAGGTCTGTGGGAGGCACATGCGAAACAATTGCAAGAGAACGTTGTTCATCGTTGAATGAATGCATGAGTTCGCGCGAGAGGTCTTCGCACGCACCTAGAGGCCGCAGAAACTGACCACCGAGCAATGGGGAAGAGGCTGGGTCTGCGCCCAAGAAGCATGGCGTACTGGAAACGACTTCGTTATTCAGAATGGTGAAGTGCAGCGATACGTGGTGTCCACCAATGCGCCAACCCCATGAAGATGTACCTGGATCGCCAAAGATGCGTAGGAAATAGCGTTGTGGGTCGCGACCACGTGGGAAGTTCCAATGTGCTGTCCAGCCTTCAAGCTGATCGAGAACGTTCTCGAGTCCTATGATTGTAGAAACGGTCACGTACGCAGGTCGCGAGAGTCCGGCATCAACTAAACGCATCACCAATCGAGTTTGTTCTGGTGTGAGTGTGTGCAGTGTGAGGCCACCGTGATCGGTTGGTGTGTAGAACCATTTCTGTCGTTCGTCTTCACTAGGGAAGGGCCAGTGCGCCTGCGACGTTTGTTCTGTATTCAACGTGGCAAGGATGGCCTGAGCAATATCGGTCATTGCGTTTGCTGTAGCGCTCATGTGCCAGGTGCTTTCAGTCCAAAGATGAGGTCTGGGTCGCCAGGTACCCACGAGTTTTCAAATTGGGAACGCCGGCCAATGAGTTCGGTGCGCTCAATCAATTGATGCCCAACGGCTAATTGAGACTTCTCGTATTCGCACAAGGCGGTGAGAAGGTCGTCGTTGCGAGCGAGAGCATCGGTAAGCGCCCATGCATCATCTGCGGCTTTTGCAGTTCCTGCAGCGGCATGTGGGCGGCCAAGATTTGCTGCGTCACCGAGAAGGCATGTGCGACCAAATGCCATGCGGTCGATAGTGAGGTCGAAAACAACTTGTATGAATGGCTGCTGCGTCTTCACGATGAGCTCGGCAATGGCTGCGGGGAGGTGCGCCTTGGCATGTGTTTGCATTTCTGCAACGTGGTGTGGAGCAACAGCACCTGGTGGTAATGAGATTTCGCGTTGCACACCAGAGATATCTGTGAGTAAATCTTCTAGTGGACCGCCAGTTGAGTAGTTGCGATACCAAACAAAATTGAAGAGTCGTTGACCTGGTGCTGTTTCACCTTCAAGTCCGGGAATGGGGTACACCAAAATATGACTGTTCGGATAGACGAAGTACGTGATTGCGTCATCAAGCAAAGTAAGCGTATCGGTTGACAGTTCAGTTTCGTGTACCATGCCGCGCCATGCCACATACCCTGCATATCTTGGGGTTGCACCTGGCAGAAGTGTTGCTCGCGCAAGTGAGTTCACCCCGTCAGCAAAGACAACCAAATCTGATGTTTGGGTCTTTCCATTGGAGAACGCGATGGTCACTTCTGTGGCGTCAACGTCACTCCACCCAGTCATTTCGTGATCAAGCACATAGTCGTTTGGCTTCATGCACGACAACAACTGACGGTAGATGGTGTTCCAACTACTGAATCGGTAGTTGTGATTTTCTTCACGCAGTATTGAATTATCTTGAGACAAGTAACGAATATGCGACGTAGCAATAGAGATGTCGTCTATGTCTACTCCGGCACACTCGGTGAGGTATCGAGACGTCTCGGGCAATAGACCAATACCTGCTCCGCGCTGAGCAAGTTCTGATGGAGAACGTTCAAATACGCGAACGTCATGGCCTGCATCGCGAAGCAACAGTCCGGCGGTGAGTCCACCGATGGACCCACCGACGACACTGATTTTCATGTTGTGCTTTATGGCTGACCGAAGGTTGCGATCTTGTCAATCTTGCACACGAACAACACGCGACGTTCATCGATTGACGGGTCACGCAAGCCGTAGGTGTCTCCACCATCGACGATGTACTTACGCCAGATTTTGTTGAGGTGTTCAGTAACTGCTGAGCCTTCTTTTGGATCGTCTTCTGAGATCTCGCGCTCGACGGTGACCTTCATGCTCATCCAGTGGTACATGTTCTCTGGGTTCATGATCAAGATGGTGATCTGAGGTGTCTTGCGAATCCATTTTGTCTTGGTGCGTTGTGAAGCAACGTTGACCAACACCTTGTCTCCGTCGTAGTCGAACCACATTGGAGTGAGGTTGGGGCGGCCATCGGAACCCATAACTGCCATGGTGCAGGCGAATGGCTTATCGACAAGCATT
The DNA here is from genome assembly GCA_005788815.1 of Actinomycetota bacterium. Classification (GTDB taxonomy): domain Bacteria; phylum Actinomycetota; class Acidimicrobiia; order Acidimicrobiales; family Ilumatobacteraceae; genus UBA2093. The sequence goes on from SYAZ01000092.1 coordinate 12,324, forward strand.
TTGTACTTCGGGTCGAGGTCGTTCAACGAGTTCACTGATTCATGATCACCGATTGCAAACTGTCCTGGCTGGAGTCCGTTTGCTACGTCTCTGAATTTTGCAACTTTGATTGCCATGGTGTCTCCTTGGATTGAGGTGTGTTGTGCACACAGATTTACGGTATCACCGTCTTCAGAACGGCTGTAAGACGGGCGGCGACCTTCATTCACTCAAGGCACAGTGCGTAGTAGCGTCAAGGTTGTGACTGACCAACGAATTGAGACTCAGAACGCGTGGCTCTCCCCAGAAGAGATCGCCATGGTGCGCAATCAAGTGCCGTTGGTCTACGTCGAGGCTGTGCCGGTGCGTTGTGACCCCGATGGGAAAGTCACTCATGTGGGCATGCTCCTGCAGCAGGCCGCAGACGGAAGCATCAGCCGCATGGTGGTCTCAGGGCGCGTCATGCTGAATGAACGCATCAGAGACGCTCTCATGCGCCATCTGGAGAAGGATCTTGGACCATTTGCTCTCCCACGAGTGCCACCAGAACCTTCGCCATTCACCGTGGTCGAGTACTTCACCGATCCATCAATCTCTGGTTTCTACGATCCGCGACATCACGCTGTGAGCTTGGCGTATGTAGTGCCTGTCACAGGCGAATGTGAACCATCGCAGAAGGCGCTTGACCTTGCATGGTTCACTCCTCAACAAGCCGTGAGTGACGATGTCATTCGCGAAATGACAAGTGGCCATGATCGCTTGATTCGTTTGGCGCTTGCCTCCGTCGGTCAACTTCCCTGAACTAGAATTTCATGCGTGCCAGAA
>SYAZ01000093.1 GCA_005788815.1 Actinomycetota bacterium
ATCAATAATTGGCTGAATAAAAGTTGCAGAAAGATCATCAGTCGTAAAAGGCACTGAGACCGGGGCATAAGCACCCATCCCGCCCGTGTTTGCACCCAAGTCCCCTTCACCAATGTGCTTGTGATCTTGGGCAACCGGAAGCGGCACAGCAACTACTCCGTCGCACAAAGCCATCAAGGAACACTCAGGGCCTCGCAACTTTTCTTCTAAGACCACTTGACCAATGGCCAATGCTTCGACAATGGCAGAGTGTGTCTGCATATCGTTGTCTGGAACAACAACGCCCTTGCCACCCGCTAGACCAGATTGTTTCACGACTACCGGCGCACCGAGTTCCTTCCACCATGCCACTGCGGATTCGCTATCACCTGTGTTAAAACTCGCAAATCGTGGACCAGGAATTCCTAACTGCGCTGCCAACTCACGCGAATACACCTTGGATGCTTCAATTTGAGCAAGCTGCTGAGTCGGACCAAAAGCCTTTACACCAATTGCTGACAACGCATCCACCACACCTGCGGCCAAGGCCAATTCTGGTCCAATAAGAACAAGGTCGACTTTTTCGGTCTCACACAGCGAGACAATTCCGCCAATATCGTCAACCGCAACACAGAATTGTTCACCTGGCATTCCACCGTTTCCGGGCGTGACTAATAGGCGCGAGCACCGTAAAGACTGCTGGACAGCGTGAGCCATGGCATGTTCTCTGCCACCACTACCCAGAATCAGCACTGTGAGGTGACGGGGAGTGCTCATGCCAGAACCTGTTCAAATGAATCTTTACGACGGGGTGCTGGTATTTCAACGGGATACACGCCTGTAAAACACGCATTGCAATAACCGTCTTCACGCCCCACTGCACTCATCATTCCATCGAGAGACAAAAATGCAAGAGAGTCAGCCTTAACGACTGCACACAGTTCTTCAAGATTGAGACGAGCTGCAATCAGATCGTCATCATGGCCCATATCAACCCCAAAATGACACGGATGTTTAATTGGTGGGCTCGTCCTACGTAAATGAACTTCTGATGCACCAGCATCGCGAATGAGTTGCACCAAAGGCCCAGCCGTTGTGCCACGCACCAAAGAATCATCAATGAGAATGACGCGCTTGCCTCGAAGGTTCTCAGGAAGCGCGTTAAATTTCATTGCAACCCCTCGTTCACGCATGAGGGTTGTTGGCTCTATAAAAGTTCGACCGATGTAACGGTTTTTAATAAGCCCATCATTGTATTCAATGCCGCTCTGCCGAGAAAAACCAACAGCTGCCGGAATAGACGAATCGGGAACCGGAACAACAACATCTGCATCGACAAATGATTCACGCGCCAGTTGTTCTCCCATGCGCTGACGAACACCATGAACACTCAGTCCATCCCATTGTGAGTCGGGTCGCGAGAAGTACACAAATTCAAATGTGCAACGCGAAGATTTCACCGATGGCATGAGCGCTTGTCGTCGCGCAAGCTCGGTTCCCTTCAATGTCACAATTTCTCCTGGAGCGACTTCTGACATTTCAGTGCAGCCCAAAGTGCTCAGAGCACAGGTCTCAGAGGCAACAGCCCAGCCTCCATCTGGCAATTTGCCCACAGACATTGGTCGAAAGCCCCACGGATCTCGCACTGCAATGACTCGATCTTCCACCAAAATGACCAAGGAATAAGCACCCGTCCATGATGACAAAGTGCGCGCCAATCGATCCTCCCATGTGGAGCCTCCGGCTGATGCCAGCATCAGGGTCATCACTTCGGTGTCTGATGACGCAGTCAGTCCGAAACCTTTGGCCAACAATTCAGAACGAAGTTCGTGTGCATTCACCAAGTTGCCATTGTGAGCAACTGCTAGTGGTCCATGAACCGTTTCAACGAGGAAAGGTTGTGCGTTCCGAGCACCTGACCCTCCTGTAGTGGAGTACCGGGTGTGGCCAATGCCATTACTTCCTCGCAGCGGAGCCAAATTAGCGGGCGTAAACACATGAGTCACCAAACCATCGGCTTTATGTATACGGGCCTGAGAACCATCAGAGACCGCAATTCCTGCTGCTTCTTGACCACGATGCTGCAATGCAAACAATCCAAAAAAAACTAACTGAGCAATGTCCTCAGAGGGTGAGGACACTCCCATCACACCGCATTCTTCGTGTAACCGATCCGACAACACGCTGTCAGAAATGTGTTCAGGCTTCATATGACTCCATTACTTTGTAAATCTTTTCAAGACGATGCTGTACCGGGTATTCCCCTGGCTCAAAGACACGACCCGTCAAACGTGTGTAGGCCGTGACATAGCGTTGCGTTGTTGCCGAAATAATTGCGTCATTAAGAAGTGGCACAGTGCCGTCTCCGTTGTAGCCCAGTGCATCAAGCGCAAGCCTCACCGGTTCTTTGTCAAGACTTTCCGGCTCTTCGCCCCGCTCAAGTCGATCGCTATAAGTACTAAGTTCCCAAAACCGTGAGGAATCGGGCGTATGCAATTCATCAATCAACATGACTGAACCATCAGAAGCCAATCCAAATTCATATTTGGTATCGGCCAGCAAAAGCCCCGCTTTTCTCGCTACTTCTTGACCATATGCAA
>SYAZ01000094.1 GCA_005788815.1 Actinomycetota bacterium
GTGAGTGACGATGTCATTCGCGAAATGACAAGTGGCCATGATCGCTTGATTCGTTTGGCGCTTGCCTCCGTCGGTCAACTTCCCTGAACTAGAATTTCATGCGTGCCAGAAGGCGACGCCATGTATCGAGCAGCCGCAGTGTTGCGAACGGCCCTCGTTGGAACAACAATCTCTCGTTTTGAATCAGTTGGTCTTGTTGGCCCGGTTCCCCAAGTTGGCGCAGCAATTGAACGTGTGGAGAATCACGGTAAGCAACTGGAAATTGTTTTTGATGATGGCATTGTTCTTCACACACAATTTCGTATGCGTGGAACGTGGCATGCGTATCACGTGGGCCAAAAATGGAAACGTCGGCGTCATCTTGCACATGTAATCATCGAGACCGAAGACTGGGTTGTCGTTGCCTTCGGTACTCGTCTTGCAGAGACGTATCGACAGTTTGATCAATCACGTCATCCTCGTGCAGGTGGACTTGGTCCGGATGTCGCACGACTAGATGCAGACTTGCATGAATGCGCATCGCGTTTGTTTCACTACGACAATCAAGATTCCACAATTGCTGAAGCAATGTTGGATCCACGCGTGATGAGTGGCGTAGGCAATGTGTATCGCTGTGAAGTGTTGTGGTCTAGTGGTGTTCACCCTTGGGCACTTGTTAGCTCTGTCCCGCAATCAACTTGTTTAGACATTGTTCTCACTGCTGCTGGACAAGTACGCGCAAACCTTCAATCACCTGTGCGAGTTACCGCGCCAGATGTACCAGGTGGTCTTGCGGTATACGGCCGTAATGGTCAGAAATGTGTTCGTTGTGGTGATGTGATTCGTCTCACAAAAATGGGTACACACGCTCGCTTGTTGTATTGGTGCCCCGGATGTCAAGTGGGGTGTGAGCCATACCCAGAACGCGATGATTCAGATCCGATTGCTCGCATGATGGATGCTCACCCAGCGGGGTCGCAATTCATTTCCGACATCTTGCGACATCGACCAGCGTCGTAAGGCTTACGCGCGACCCATAATGCGGTCGACGTGAATCTCGATGGCAACGCGATTAGCACGTTCTTTTGGTTCCTGATACCGAGCGGTGTACCCCAGTACTGCTGAAGCAACGCGATGTGCGTCTGCAGTGCCGCTGACGGTTCCCTCTAAAGAAAGCCAACGGCCACCGTCTACTTGGGACACCACTGCACGGCCACCACGTAACGCATTTTTGTATTTCACAGAAGAAGGAAACGTGATGATGCGAACTATGCCAGATTCAGCGTCGTAAGAAAACCCAACGGGAACGACGTGAGGTGACCCGTCTTTACGCATGGTGGTGAGCGATGCAAGGTGACGCTCTCGGAGGAATATCAACATTTCATCAGTAACTACAGGCTGATTCATGTCAGTTGGTGTTCAGAGCGTCGAGAATGTTCACGCGAGTTGCGCGCCATGCCGGGTAGATAGCGGCAAACAAACCAACGATGAAAGACATCACCATGATGACAATGGTTGGAACGACGGGCAGCTTGAAAGATGTGAGACCCTGATCTTTAAGAGCAAACACAATGACCCAACCAAGGCCAATGCCCAGAATGATTCCGAGCACAGCACCGAGAAGAGATGTAATGACGCTTTCCCAACGCACTGTGGTGCGCACTTGAGAACGAGTCATTCCTACTGCCCGCAACAGTGCAAGTTCTCGTTGGCGTTCAAACACACTGAGAAGCAACGTAATGATGATTCCTACGAATGCGATGATGATGGACAACATGAGCAAGCCATAGATGAGGCCGAGCAATTGGTTCACTTGGCCAGACTGTTTATCGATGTATTCATCCTTGGACAGCAATTCGCCCTGACCGTATTTCTTCACGGCTTTATCAAGTGCGGCCTGCACCTCACCATCGGGCACTCCGTTTTTGGCAAGGATGTACACACCAATGTCAAAGTTGACAACTGCTGAATTCGCAATCATTGCTCGATTGACAACAAAGTTTCCTGCTAGTTCATCGAATTTGTACAAGCCGCGCACAGTGAGTTCTCGTTGGGTTGCATCGCCCAATGTGATGGTGACATTGCTTCCTATTGGAAGGTTTTTGCGCAATGAATAGGACTCGGCCAAAAAGATGCTGTTGGGAGTGAGGTCTGAGTACTTGGCGTTTATAAGACCAAGATCGAATACACCCTCAACTGTGCCTGGATCAATAGTTGTGAAGTACTGACCGTTGTTGTTCAGTTTTACTGTGATAAGTCCGATGCCAGATGCTTTGTCGACTTCAGGCAGTTTGTTGAGATCGAGTGCCAATGAGGGACTGAGACCACCAGTGAACTGATTATTCGTAGTGACTGCGTAGTCGCCCTTGAATTGTTCGGTAAATACATCGTTGATTTGGCCCTTGATGGATGCTGCAAGAGCAGTAACTGCAGTAACGAGAGCAACACCAATGAGTACTGGCGATGCAGTGCGAGAAGTGCGCTTCGGGTTACGTGCCGAGTTCTGCCGCGCCATGACGCCTGTGATGCCACGAAAACGTGCGGCAGGTCTACCCAAGAACAATGCAACCGGGCGAGCAATGATTGGTCCAAGAACAATGGTTCCAATGAACACGAACAAGATGCCAAATCCGAGGTACGAGTTGTTTGCGCCGGCCACGACAGCAGAGATGATTGCAACTCCGAGAGCGATGGAGAGGAAACCACCGTACAAACGCTTGCGTCCCGGCTCTGCAATTTCTAATGCTGTTGCACGCATTGCTGCTAATGGTGGCACTTTTCCAGCACGACGAGCAGGAAGAATCGCAGAAAGTACCGTGACGACAAGACCAATAACAATGGTGGAAAAAATGGTGTCTTGCTTGACGACCAATCCACCGCTTGGAATGTCGATATTCAATGCCTTCAGTAAGGCACTCAAACCTTTAGACAGCCCGATTCCGGCGACCAATCCAATGGTGGAACCAACAAGACCAACTGCGACTGATTCAATCAACATTGCACGCGTCACTTGTTTGCGGCTTGCACCGATAGCTCGGAGCAATGCATTCTCGCGCTGACGTTGCGCTGCGCTAATTGAAAACACGTTGTAAATAACGAAGCATCCGACTCCGAGCGCAATGAAACTAAATGTCTGCAACAAAATGCCAAAGAAATCGAGCGCAGACCCAATCTGGTCTTGCGTTTCCAATGTAATTTGAGCGCCAGTGAGCGTTTCGGTTTTGGCGGTTGTTGGAAGCGCGGCCTGTATGGCAGCCGCAAGTTTTGTGTCAGAGACTGATCCATCACCGCTGACGAGAATGGCATCAATGAAGCCTGGCTTTGTGAGGAACTCGGACGCCGTTGCAGAGTCAAACAAAGCAAATGTGGCACCACCAGGGGAACGCACATCTCCGTAAGAAGCAATACCAACAAGCGTAAATTCGCGACTTCCGGATTGTGCGACCACTTTCACGGTGTCACCGACGACGTACTTACCAGCTTTTGCAGATGCTTCGTCAATGACCACTTCGTTTGAAGCAGTGGCCCATTTACCTTCTGCAACTGACCAGAGCGCGCCGGCAAACTCTTCACCGATACTGCCGAAGGTCGGAGGCCCCTGCCCATCTGAGCCGAGTGGCTTTCCGTCTTTTCCAATGATGCGGGCAAATGCTTGAACATCAGGTGAGGCATCTCGAACGCCTGGCACATTTTCAACAACCGACACGAGATCAATTGAAATTCGTTGGCGTTCCTCTAAACCAAAGTCGGCTTCGATGACTTGGGATGATCGAACGTATGCATCAACGTTCTTGAACACGTCGGAGAACAGATTGTCAAAGGTACGAGTCAAGGTGTCGGAGAAAACAGATGTTCCCGCCAAGAACGATGTTCCCAGAATGACAGCAAGCGAAGTGAGAATGAGTCGGGCTTTACGCCCGACGATTCCCTTTAAGGCAATACGAAACACGACTTAGTTACCGAGTGTTTTCATGAGATCAAGAACTTTGGCAGCAGTTGGTTCAGTCATTTCGTTCACCACTTTGCCGTCTGCCAAGAAGATGATGCGGTCTGCGTATGCCGCAGCCACTGGGTCGTGAGTCACCATCACAATTGTTTGGCCGAGCTCGTCGACTGCTTTACGCATGAAGGAGAGAATTTCTGCACCAGTGGTTGAATCAAGGTTGCCTGTTGGTTCATCGGCGAAAATAATGCGTGGCTTCGATGCAAGGGCACGAGCAACAGCAACACGTTGTTGTTGTCCACCCGATAGTTCGCTTGGTCGGTGCGTGAGGCGATCTTGTAGGTGCACCGTATTGATGACGTTTTGAATCCAAGCCTCGTCACCCTTGTCGTTGCCGAGCATGAGCGGCAAACGAATGTTTTCATTCGCAGTCAATGTAGGAACAAGGTTGAACGACTGAAAGACGAATCCAATTTTCTCTCTGCGTAACTCGGTGAGTCCCTTGTCTTTCATCGTGGACAAGTCGACTCCGTCGATAATGGCAGAACCTTTTGTGAGTTCATCTAAGCCAGCGATGCAATGCATCAGCGTTGATTTACCTGAACCGCTTGGGCCCATGATGGCGGTGAATTGTCCCTCGTAGAACGCGACAGAAACGTCGTTAAGTGCATAAACAGCGTCTTCACCAGATCCGTAGATCTTGGACGCAGAGATGGTGGAAGCAGCAACAGCAAGTGTCTGGGGGGTCATACCCCCAAGGCTACTAACGCTGGATTTACTTTGGCTGTGGCAGAACTCTCAGGTATGGCTTTACTGTCTTCCAGCCCTGTGGGAACAGTGTTTTTGCGTCTTCATCAGAAACTGCAGCACCGATAATGACATCGCCACCGTTGACCCAGTTGGCAGGTGTTGCCACTTTGAATTTGGCTGTCAATTGCAGTGAATCGATAACGCGAAGAATTTCATCGAAGTTGCGTCCGGTAGATGCAGGGTAGGTGAGTGACAATTTGATTTTTTTGTCTGGTCCAATAATGAACACAGAGCGAACCGTCATTGTGTCGCTTGCATTTGGGTGAATCATTTCGTACAAGTCAGCAACTTTCTTGTCTCCATCACCAATCATTGGGAAATTCACAGGTGTTCCCTGTGTTTCTGCGATGTCCTCTTCCCATTTGATGTGGCTATCAACTGGGTCTACAGAAAGACCAATGACTTTCACATTGCGCTTGTCAAAATCTGGCTTGATGCGAGCGACGTATCCGAGCTCTGTGGTGCAGACGGGTGTGAAGTCTTTTGGGTGACTAAAGAGAACGCCCCAGGAGTCTCCCAACCACTGGTGGAAGTTGATGGTGCCCTGAGTGGTCTCTGCTGTGAAATCTGGTGCCGTGTCGCCTAAACGTACGCTCATGGTGTTCTCCTTGGATTAGGTGTCTGTGGTCAGGATAGGGGTGAATTGGCGAAACCCGACAACTTTGGTCGGGTTTATGACTGGCTCGGGACCAAGCCCATTTCAGCGGCTTCGAGAGCCACCATGTGCGAGCACAGATTGATGACTGCATCAATCTGGTCATCGAGGCTCACCCCGGCCAGAAGTTTTTGGGGCAGGGGGCCGTCGATGACCAAAGTGGCTAACCCATGGGCATGAGACCACATAGTGAAGGCAAATGTGTGTGCCGCTGTCGGGTCGACTGAAGAGCCAATAGTTCTTGCCACCATCTGAAGTAATTCGTCGAACGCAGAAGATGCCGCAGTTGCAGTTCCTTCATTATCAGTGACGCCACAGATGTCTTGGCGAAACATCACACGGAAATGGCCAACATGTTTTCGAGCAAAGCTCAAATAGGCAATAAAACCAGCCTTTGCAGGTGATGTATTAGAAAAGTCAACGTCACGAAACGCTTGTGCCAATAATGTGAATCCCTCTTCAGAAATGGCTGCAAAAATTCCGCTGCGATCACCGAAATAGTGGTACGGCGCTTGGTGGCTGACGCCGGCGCGACGCGCAACTTCTCGCATGGATAACGATTCGGCACCATCTGATTCGATGATGGCAATGGCCGCATCGAGAACCAGTCGGCGAACATCGCCATGGTGATCATGTGGGGCGGGAACCATGACTTCAGAGTACAACTTGACAATGTCAAGTACAACGACTAGACAATGTCAAGTATGAATACAACTTCACATCAATCCATTGCCTACGCGCGCCGCTGGTGGGTGCTCGCCGTTCTCGCCATCAGTGTGTTTCTGGTGGTTGTCGACAACCTCATTGTGAACGTCGCGTTGCCCACTCTGCAGAGCGAACTGAATGCCACAACTACTTCTCTTCAGTGGATCGTTGATTCCTACGCATTGGTATTTGCTGGTCTACTTCTTGCCGGCGGTGGCATTGGCGACCGTTATGGCCGCAAGCGCACCTTGCAGATTGGACTCGTTCTGTTTGCGGCCTGTAGTGGCATGGCGGCATTTGCATCGACTACTAATGAGTTGATCTTCTGGCGTGGTGCGATGGGAATCGGCGCTGCATTGGTGTTCCCCGCGACTCTTGCGATTATTACGAACTTGTTTGTAGACCCAATCGAGCGAGCTAAAGCAATCGGATTGTGGTCCGCCGTATCCGGCATGGCCGTTGCGTTTGGTCCAGTAGTTGGCGGCTTCATGCTCGAACACTTCTGGTGGGGCTCAGTATTTCTCATTAACTTGCCGATCGTTGCGATCTCGCTAATCGTTGGCGCTCGACTTATTCCTGACTCACGTAACCCAGATGCACATGCACTGGACAAGGTTGGATTTCTATTGTCGGTCATTGCAATCGGATCGCTGGTGTTTACAGTTATCGAATCTCCGCATTGGGGGTGGGGAAGTCAAAAGTCGAATCTTGGCTTCGGCATTGCAATTATGACTCTCATTGGTTTCGTTTTGTTCGAATCAAAAAAGGAAGCGCCACTTCTCGAAGTCACGTTCTTCAAAAGTGCTCGATTTAGTGCAGCTACGGGAAGTATCGGTATTGCGTTTTTCTGCCTTTTTGGTTTCACATTCCTAGTCACGCAGTATTTCCAATTCGTACGTGGCTATGACACATTGAGTGCAGGCGTACACACAATCCCATTTGCAGTTGGCGCTGGTGTCACTGCGCCTTTGGCTGCACGTGCTGCATTGAGGTTCGGAACGAAACGGATTGTTGCTTTAGGTCTCTTTAATATGTCTCTCGGCCTGCTTATCGCTTCGCGCATGGATGCAGACAGTTCATATTGGGGCCATGTGATTATCTCGATGGTGTTGATGGCAAATGGTCTGTCGTTTGTCACTTCACCATCAACCGACGCAGTGATGGGTTCTCTGCCACGCGAAAAAGCCGGAGTGGGATCAGCAGTAAACGACATCAGTCGCGAAGTGGGTGGAACTTTGGGAGTCGCAGTTGTGGGTTCGGTTTTCGTCAGTTTGTATACGCCACAACTCGTGCGCAGTTTTGAGAAGATTCCTGGACTTGTTGATGGTCTGAACAAGATAAACCCTGAGTTGTATCCAATGGCACAAGATTCTGTTGGTGCGGCATTTGGCATCTCGCAACAAACGCCAGCTGGATTACAGCCGCTTGTGATTAATGCAGTGAGTGACTCGTTTGTACACGGTTTTCAGGCGTCCTCTTTGGTGGGGGCCGGCATGGCTCTTGTAGGGGCACTATTTGCTTTGAAGTTCCTGCCTGCACGCCCAACAGCGGACGATTCTTCAACCATTCTTCACTAAGTTCCAAAATCCTTTTACAGGGGGACAAGTACGATAGAGGCATGTCTGGTGCCCCCATTTCCACGCTTGTTTTGGCGGGCGCACCAGCACGAGACGGCATTCTCCAAACATTGTCTGGTCGCATGAGGGCGGCTGGTACACCTCATGTATCCCTTGCCACCGTTTTAGTAGGTGACGATGCTCCAAGCCGTAAGTACGTAGCTAGCAAACATAAGACTGCACAATCAATTGGCATTCAGTCGGTGCAAGTGGAATTACCTGCAACTGCGACTCAGAACGAAGTGGAAGATCGTGTGCGTCATCTGGCTAGAGATAAGAGTGTTCACGGTATTTTGGTGCAAATGCCTTTGCCTAGTCACCTTGACACCGAAGCGGTGTTGCGATTGATTCCAGCTGAAAAAGATGTTGATGGGTTAACGGAAGCGTCCATGGGTCGGTTGATGCGCGATGCTCCTGGCCATGTGGGGTGCACGCCACTTGGTGTGTTGCGTTTGTTGCAGCACTACGGCATTGCAACAAGTGGCAAACATGTTGTTGTTATCGGCCGATCAACATTAGTGGGCTTACCACTATCGGTTCTTCTTGCACGTAAAGGTATCGATGCAACTGTCACGCTCGCGCATTCACGAACCACTCGTCTAGAAGAGTTGTGTCGCAGCGCAGACATAGTTGTGTCGGCAACAGGAATTGCACATTCAATCACTGCTGCTCACATTTCGATGGGTGCAACTTGCATAGACGTTGGCATCTCACGCACCGAAGCTGGCATTGTGGGCGACATTGATGCAGATTCAGTGACAGGCATTGCGGGCGCACTCACTCCCATGCCAGGTGGCACGGGAATCATGACCGTTGCGTGTCTAATGGAAAACACGATTAATGCTGCAGTGATGCAAGGTGTTCAATTGTGATGAGGCGATTGTTATTAGTAGTCACATTGATTGCAACAGCATCAGTGGCAGTGATGAATGTTTCTGCTGTACAAGCACAAGAAGTTGTTCCTGAACCAATTGCGCGTGCACTGGGAACACAAACAGTCGGGCCAGTTGCGCTTGGATCTGCTACCGGTGGCACTGTTCCATGGGGACTCGATCGTCTTGATGCGCGCTCAGGAAAAGATGGTTCGTTCACCTATTCCACCGATGGAACTGGTGTGAAGGTATATGTGGCTGACTCTGGCATCAACATGTCTCATGCTGAATTCACGGGGCGAGTATTGCCTGGATGGAGTTATCGGTCTGATACCGCAGCTCTTCTCACATACACCAATTCATTGAATTATGAATTGACACATCCGGGAGAGGGGATTGTTGCGTGCGCCAACGGCCCTACTCACACAGTGAATCCGTTGACAATGGACAGCGTGTATTCAGCAGGCGATGTGGGAACAACTGACAATGACGGTCATGGCACACATGTTGCCGGAACCATTGGGGGCACATATTCCGGAGTGGCAAAGGCAGTGTCGTTGGTTCCCGTTCGTGTGCTGGACTCCTGTGGCTCTGGCACTGCAACGATGGTGCGCAAAGGCCTCGAATGGATATTGGCAAATCATCAAGATGGTGAACGTGCGGTAGTGAACATGAGCATTGGATTCGATGTTTCCGCAACTTCGATTGATACGGCAATTAAGAATCTTTTAGCAGAAGGAATTGTTGTGGTGGCCGCTTCGGGAAACTCGGCTCAGTCGGCATGTAATTCCACTCCGGCAGGAACACCTGGAACAATTTCGGTTGGTGCGATTAATTCAAATGATTCTGAAACTCCTTGGTCAAACTTTGGTGACTGCGTCGATATTTTTGCACCGGGTGACTCGATCATCTCGGCATGGCCTAAGTATTCCTCAGCTACAAATACATATTTTGCGGAATCAGGAACTTCAATGGCAGCCCCACACGTCTCGGGCGCAGTCGCTCGATATCTGCAGACTGCCACAGTGTCATCGACAACGCCGGCCGATACCTGGAGTTGGTTGAAACTCAACGCAACATGTAACGCGGTTTCATATGCATCGCAAACAGCACTGCCGCGCACCCCTAATCGATTGCTATCAGTTGAAGCTCCGGCAGCTGTGCCGTGTGCACCTACTTCAGTGGCAGCAACTGTTGCATCTAAATCAACTGTTGTTTCATGGGTAGAACCAGTGTCGGCAAATGGATCAGCAATCACCAGCTACACAGCAACGGTGAGCCCGGGCGGTCAGAACTGCACCACTGTTGCTCTCACA
>SYAZ01000095.1 GCA_005788815.1 Actinomycetota bacterium
ACGACCAATCGTGGTGGCGCGCAACATGCTGATTGCACCGTTGGCCACAATGTTGACAACACCATCGGCATCACGTTGTGCGCCCTGCATGAATGCAGTGGCGGCATCGAAATCTTCGACCACTGAAAAAATTGGATTGCCGATGCCGTAATAAGGAATTGCTGGCAGTCGTAGTAAGCGCCCGAGCGGACTAGGAACATGTGCGCCTAAAACTGGTGCGAGCCGAAGTGTGCACACATTGACTCCGCGAGCAGTGCGGAGTTCAGAGGCTTGTTCCTCAATATTGCGACACATGTTTCCATAAATAGTGTTGGGAGCAATAGGTGTTGATTCCACAGCGATGTCTGGCGAGTAACTACCCGGTCCGTAAATCTCGATGCCGCTGCGTACGACTGCTGTTTCTAGAGACTCTGCTTGATGCGCTGCATCAAATACTGCCTTAGCAACTAGTTCTGTACATTCAGCGGCAGGCTCTGTTGCTAAACGAGCATCTGGTTCCCACACACCAACATGAAGTAATACATGCGGATTGAAATCTTGAATGAGTTGAGCGATGCGATCGTGCTCATGCGGAGCAACACGCACAAACTGTGAACGCTTGAGAAGGCGTCGGGGAGGGTCAACATCGAAGCCTTTGATTTCGCCGGCCCATTCAGAATTCTCTGCCAGGGTGGCAACAAGAGAACCCAGTTCACCACCCATTCCGGTGATTAGTACTCGACGCCCCTTCATATATGTAACGCTACTTGCTCGGGCGCAATGACTCGCTTATCGCAAGTTATGAACACCAAGAATCAGTTCTCGAGCCCAGGTGTCGAGCTGTCTTCCACCAATACGTTCTGTGATGATGATGGCCTGTGATGGGTCATCGACCATGCCGCTCCAGCGGATGTAACCACCGATAATGCCAAGGAGACGATCTCCGACTTCTTCGGCATGAATCATCATCTTTGTATTGCGACCAAGAAGATCTTGTAATTCCTTATAGAACGTGCGAAGGAAAGCATCAGTGTCGTCTGCACCACTGAGTGGGCGATGACGGTACGGCATGTTGAGTTCTTCGTATGCATGCAAGTTGTGTGGCGCAGCAATGATGGAGATAACAAGGTCGAAATGGTTTTCACGCAACCAGATAATTTCTTCTTGCCTACGGACGCGACGGTGATTGTCGCCGTATCCGCCGGGCCGCTCACAAATAGCGAGGCAGTCCTTGATGACCCAGGTGAAGTTTCGAGGGGTTATCCCAAGAGCCCATTTTCCGCGTAGTTTCGGGGGCATCTCGGTCTCCTTGAGGTGTATTGGGGCTGACGGGCCAAATGGCCGCATAGCAAGTTACCCCACGTTGTGCAGGATGAGCCTCTGTTTACTGCGACGAATTTGCCGATTTTCCCCAATGTCACACGCCAAAGCCTCGCCTCGGGCCACTGTGAGCACTCTTTCGATGGTTGCGAGGTCTGGAGGGTACGGATGGGCCAGCCATTGACGAATTGCCCGGCGCGCCAATGGGGCAGGGGCTGCGACCAAGGCAAGGGCATCGGTGGGGTCAATCTGTGCTGCTAATTCATCAAGGAGCTCATTGTCGCTGCGCAAAACATCGGCCGTTCGGGCAAGGAGGGGAACGGGGTCACGTTGCGAGATGTCTGTCATGAGAGTCAATAACTCGTGGCGAACGCGGTTGCGTAGAAAGCGCGGATCACTATTTGTGTAGTCATCGACAGGTGTAATTCCGTGTTCAGCACACAGTGCGTGTGTTTCGCTTCGACGCAATGAAAGGAGGGGGCGTGTGTATCCGGGTCGCATTGCGCTCAGACCTTGCGCGCCGGCTCCGCGCAACAAGTTAATAAGGACAGTTTCTGCTTGGTCGTCTGCAGTGTGGCCCGTCATTGTCTCTGGCGTAAAGATTTTATATCTGGCTTCGCGAGCGCGCGCTTCAAGATTTGGGCCATCTTCAATGCGAACAGAGTGAATCTGCACGGTGATTCCTAATGAATCAGCAATGGGTTGAATGACGTCTTTGTCGAGCGACGAATCGTGTCGTAAACCATGATCAATATGGATAGCTGTGACATTGAGACCAGCTGCGTGGGCCAACAGCATGAGAGCTAATGAATCAGCTCCACCAGATACTGCGCATTGCACATGCGTGCCTGCAATGGGGAAAGTGCAGCGCGAAAGAAGCTCGACGGTGAGCATGGAGATTGGGCCGTCCGTCATGGGAGGCACCGAGCGCGAAGCGTGACTACTTCTTGCCTTGTATTTGACGTTGGCGACGGTTTGGGTAGCGCGTTGCGCTTACCTTGAGAAAGTAACCGACGACAGTTTGGAGCACTGCTCCGATACCTGCGACGAGGAGGACTACTCCGATCCACCAATGCCAAACATTCGCTGCGAACATGGTTCTATCGTAGCCAGCTAGCCATGGATTTGAGGAAACCTTGGCTATGCGTCTTTGAGGGAATCGTCTCCGAAGCACTCACGCAATCGGTCGAGGAAACCTTCTGAGAGTTCATCTTTTTGGGCTTTCAAGCGAATAATCGACTTGAATTCAGCGTGAAACTCGTACGCGGATTGACAATCGGTGCAGACCTTGAGGTGGCCAATGATTTCTGTTGCGCGCTCGGTTGCCAATTCGGCATCGAGGTAGGCATACATTTCGTTCAAGGTTTCTTGGCAGTTGGCCATTGATCTTCTCCGTGTCGGCGACGATTACTCGTCGTCTCCCTGTGGCAACAAGGCCTCATTAATGAGGCCTCGCTTTTTCGCATACTCGTACAACATCTTTTGCATTGATTTTCTTCCCCGATGAAGACGAGACATCACTGTACCGAGGGGAATTTCAAGAATTTCAGCGATTTCCTTGTACGAAAAGCCCTCTACATCCGACATCAGCACTGGAATTCGAAATTGGTCGGGCAATTCCTCAAGAGCATTTTTTACTTCATCATCTGTGAACATCGACAGCATTTGGTCCTCGGCCGACTGACTCAGTTGTGATTGGTCAACTGCACCGAGTCTTTTGTACAAGAAAAGTTCCTCAACATCATCAAGTTCAGTTTCTGTTGGCTTGCGTTGTTGCGCGTTGTACTTATTGATGTAGGTGTTCGTCATAATGCGAAACAACCATGCGCGCAGATTTGTACCTTGCTGATACGTAGCAAATGAACGCCACGCTTTTATGAAAGTTTCTTGTACAAGGTCTTCTGCATTATTTCTATTACGTGTCATACGCATAGCTGTAGAAAACAACTGAGGTGCGTACTGCATTGCATCGTGAGTGAAGTCTTCTTGAGGTGTCATATTTGAGAGGTTCTAATGACGACGGCGACTGCGAAGCTTTTCGGTGACAGCAGTATCGATTGATGCAGTGAAGCGCTCAAACAATTCAGCAAACTGCTGACGCTCTTCTTCTGAGAAATCTGAAAGAACTCGAAGCAGAATGCTGCGACGTCGTTCGGCAACTTCCGCGTGGATTCGGCGGCCTCTTTCCGAAGCCGTAATGTACACAACGCGTCCATCTCCTTCATGTGCCACATGTTCGACAAGATTGTCTTTGACAAGTCGCTGCACGGCACGAGTTGCAGAGCTGGGATCGATTTGTAGATACTCGGCAAGCTCACTCATTCGACATGAGGGAACAGTGACCAGCAAATCCAGTGCATCCATTTGGCCGGGCTCGATTGCACTTCCGCCTACGCCATAAATTGCATCGCGCGCATTGCTTGCAACGCTACCCCGACGCAATTCGCGCCAGGCGATGCCCACTCGCATCGCTACCTCTAAATCCGCATCGGAGGTGAAATCTGTTGGCGTCTTCATAACACTCATCTAGTAACTAGGGTAATGCCATGTCACAGAGCGGGAATGGTCAGGAAACACCCCAAACACCACTCGATGCGCTCGGCATTATGGCCAGCCAGCAAGCAATTATTGGCACAAATCTTCGACACGTTGAGATGTACACAATGCGGGGACTTTTGTCACTCTTGTGGCATGAGCCAGATGGTGATGCGAAACCAGTTGCTGTGGTGATGGTGGGCGGAGCTATGGGCGGAATGCTTGGGCCTGGCGACAGTTTGTATCACGCATTTGGTGAAGCTTTGGTCGCGCGCGGAGTTCCTTCAATTCGATTGAGCTATCGCAAACCGAACGATTTAGATTCCTGTTGCGTAGACACGGCTGCTGCAGTGCAACTTGCTGTGGGCAGTGGTGCAGACAACGTTGTGATTATGGGTCATAGTTTTGGTGGTGCCGTTGCCATTCGTGTTGCGGTTGGTCTTGCCGAGATGGTGAGTGGTGTAGTTACGTTCGCAACGCAATCCGCCGGCTGTGAAGTTGCTGGTGGTCTGCAAGGCAGACCATTGCTGATGTTCCATGGCGATAAAGATTCCATCTTGCCGATGGATGCAAGTGAAGTTGTGCGAGCAATTGCAGGTTCGGGTGATTTGCACATCATGCCGGGCGATGATCACTTGTTGGCAAAAAGCCATGACGTGATGTTCGAGACAACAATGAAATGGCTCGACGAAGTTTTGATTGGGGCTACTCCGTGAAAACAACACCAAAGAATGTGGTGGTGCTGTTACTCGACAGTCTGAATCGCCACGAAATGGGTGCATACGGCGGCACTAATTTTGATACGCCAAATCTTGATCGTTTAGCTGCACGCTCTGTTCGATTTACAAATCACCACACCGGTTCGTTGCCATGCATTCCTGCACGTCACGACATTTTGGTTGGTGCGTGGGATTTCCTCTGGAAGCCGTGGGGTTCTATTGAATTGTGGGAAGAACCAATTACTGCTTCGTTGCGCCGTGCCGGAGTAGTGACACAACTCATCACAGATCACCCGCACTTGTTTGAAGTTGGTGGTGAGAACTATCACACTGATTTCACGGCGTGGGATTACCAACGTGGTCACGAGAGTGATGCATGGAAAACACGACCAGATGATTCCTGGTTGGGTGCACCATCGTTTGGCCGGGGTCATACGCACTACGACAATTCACGTGGTTACTTCCGCAGCGAAGAAGACTTTCCTGGGCCGAAAACGATGGCTGCTACTGCACGATGGCTAACTGAAGATGCGCCCGTGCATCGCGCAAAAGACGAACGGTTCTTTTTGTTTGTTGATGAGTTTGACCCACACGAACCATTTGATACACCAGAAGACTGGGCAATGCGGTACGACGATTCATGGGAAGGCCCGCACTTGATGTGGCCGCCGTATGCCGTCGATGCCATTAAAGAAGGTGTGATGACAGAGCGTGATGCTCGTCAGGTACGTGCTCAGTACGGGGGCAAGTTATCGATGATTGATCATTGGCTTGGCAAAGTTCTTGATGCACTTGATGTAACGAATGGGTGGGATGACACCGCAGTTATTTTGTGCACAGATCACGGACATTATTTGGGTGATCTAGATGTGTACGGACGTGACGTGTGGGGTAAGCCTGGTCTTCCCGTGTACAAACCACTCGGCCATATTCCGATGTTGGTGTCGTGGCCCGGCATTGCGCCATCTACTAATGATGCGCTGACGACCTCAACAGATATTCATGCAACGATTGCTGAAATTTTTGGTACGACAATTAAGCACACTGCGCATGGAAAGTCATTAGTACCTGTGTTGTCTGAAGAAGCGACATCGGTGCGTGATTGGTTGCTCACCGGGGTGTGGGGAAGAGAAGTGCAGTTAGTAACGAACGAATGGCGTTACACACGTGGACCACAAGGCAAGAACATGCCACAAACAATGTGGTCGAATCGTTGGAGCACCATGCCCATTGGATCAATGCCCGACTTCAAGATGCCAATGCCCGATAATCGTGCAGTGTTGGACTTCATGCCCGGAAGCACTGTGCCTGTGATTCGTCAACCATTCCGCGAAGGCGACATGCTGCCGTTCTGGGCTTATGCGAAGAAATACGAGACAATCATGTTTAACCGTGCGGAAGATCCGGATGAAACAGTGAACCGCATTGACGACTCCATTGCGAAGGAAGCAGAAGAGTTGTTGCGTGTGGCGCTTCACAGTGTGGATGCACCGAGCGAACAATTTGAACGCTTGGCTCTGAATTAGTTTTTGGTGTCGCCGTAAGGGCAGTGCCGACATTTGCTGTCGCAACAAGACCCGCGTTCCTTGTGGTAAATCTCCGTCATCACCATGAGTCCGGTGTCTGGGTCTGTATAGAAACGAAGGCCCTGTGCCACTGCGGTGGTGTGTGCGAGTTCGGCTGCAGGCGACATGAGTACCTAAGTTAGTAGCGAGAAGCGCTTTGTACTCT
>SYAZ01000096.1 GCA_005788815.1 Actinomycetota bacterium
CGAAGGCCCTTCGGCGAGGTGGCTGGTCCGGTTGTACTCACATCGTCAGACTAACCACAGACCCCGTAAAGCCCAATATGTATAAGGCTTACCCAACATACGGCCTGCCCCTTGGCCCCGTTTCACACAGCGTTCACATTTGGGCAATGGAAGAGAAACGGCGAGGTGACATCCTGTAATGAGTAAACGGGAGTTATCCCTCGAAGTAAAGGACACCACAGTGCCCATTCAGGCTGAATACATCTGGATTGACGGAACGTCACCAACACCATTGCTCCGCTCCAAGACCAAAGTCATTCCCGACTTTGCTGGATCAATTGCTGACATGCCAATGGACGAATGGGGCTTTGACGGCTCCTCTACAGAACAAGCTTCAGGCGATGCGTCTGACTGCATCTTGCGTCCTGTATTTCAGTGCCCAGATCCGATCCGTGGCGGAAAGAATGTTCTCGTCATGTGTGACGTGTTGCTCGCAAAAGATGCATCACCACACCCGAGCAACACTCGTGCAACTTTGGCAGCAGTCGCTGCAAAGCATGCAGACCAAGAGATGTGGTACGGCATCGAGCAGGAATACACCATGCTTCGTCTCGACGGCAGTCCATACGGTTTCCCCGTAGGTGGTTTCCCTAAGCCACAGGGTCCGTATTACTGCGGTGTTGGCGCAGGACGCGTTGTCGGTCGCGAGATCATTGAAGAGCACACACAGGCGTGCATCGATGCTGGCCTTCTTATCTCCGGAACAAACGCCGAAGTAATGCCTGGTCAATGGGAATTCCAAATCGGACCTGGTGACGCACTCACAGTGTCTGACCACATGCATGTTGCACGTTGGTTGTTGCACCGCATTGCAGAGGACTATGACGTGGTCATTTCGTTCGACGCAAAGCCAATGAAGGGCGACTGGAACGGCGCAGGTGCGCACACCAACTTCTCAACAAAAGCAATGCGTGAGGGCTACCCAGCAATCATCGAAGCATGCGAGAAGCTCGGTACTCGTGTTCTTGAGCACGTAGAAAACTACGGCGACGACATTCAGAGCCGCCTCACTGGTAAGCACGAAACTGCTCCATGGAACAAGTACTCCTACGGCGTGTCAAACCGCGGTGCATCAGTACGTATCCCATGGCAGGTTGCTCGCGACCAGAAGGGTTACGCCGAGGACCGCCGTCCAAACGCAAACGTGGACCCATACACCGTCACCCGTCTCATCCTCGAGACTGTTTGCGGCTAAGCGTTACACACCATATTTATTGGGAACGGGGGGCTTCGTGCCCCCCGTTTTCATTTTCAAGTAGCCCTATGACCCGCCTCACGGCAGACTGAAGGAATGAGCGACATGCTGGACCAACACCGCGACTATGTATTGCGCACTGTCGAAGAACGAGGCGTGCGCTTAGTACGCCTCTGGTTTACCGATGTTCTCGGCACGCTCAAGAGTTTTGCAATCAGCCCGGCCGAACTTGAGAACGCATTAGAAGACGGCATGTCATTCGATGGTTCATCGATTGATGGCTATTCACGTGTGCAAGAAGCAGACGTTCTTGCTGTCCCGGACCCAAATACTTTTGAAGTGTTGCCGTGGGTGGATAGTAAATCTGCAGAAGCACGCGTCATCTGCGACGTGCGCAATCTCGACGGTTCTATTTTTGAAGGCGACCCGCGCCAAGTTTTGCGCCGCAACCTCGATGCTGCCCGCGCAATGGGATACGAATTCCTTATCGCTCCCGACATTGAGTACTTCTACTTCGAGCCACCAGTGCGCGGGCAAGCACCAGTGCCTCTTGATGAGGGCGGTTTCTTCGATCTCACCACCACCGACGTTGCATCGTCATTGCGCAAGCAAACAATTCGCACATTAGAGACCATGGGAATTCCTGTGGAATATTCATTCCACGAAGATGCACCGAGCCAACAAGAAATAGATCTTCGCCACACTGACGCACTATCAATGGCTGACTCCGTGATGACCTTTCGCATGATTGTGAAAGAAATCGCTGCAATGAACAACGTGCACGCCACGTTTATGCCAAAGCCACTTGAAGGAGTTCAAGGTTCAGGCATGCACTTGCACTTGTCATTGTTCTCTGGTGACACCAATGCGTTCTATTCAGCAGATGATCCAAACAACTTGTCCCCTGTTGCAAAATCATTCATGGCCGGCTTGCTGCGCCATGCGGCTGAAATCACCGCGGTAACCAACCAAACGGTCAATAGCTACAAGCGCCTTGTGCCCGGCTTCGAAGCACCAGTGCACATCAGTTGGGCGCGCAACAACCGCAGCGGCCTGATACGTGTACCGATTCCTAAGCGTGGAAGCGTGAGTGCAACTCGCATCGAATACCGCTCGCCAGACCCTGCATGCAATCCATACCTCGCATTTTCCGTAATTCTTGCCGCGGGCATGAAAGGGATCCGTGAGGGTTACGAACTCGCACCCGAGGCCGATGCCAACTTGTTTGAGATGGGCGATGCCGCACTCGAAGAGCTCGGCATCTATCAATTGCCGCAGTCACTGAATGACGCACTCAAGGTGATGGAAAAATCCGAGCTTGTTCAAGAAGCACTGGGCGAACACATCTTCGAATGGTTCTTGCGCAACAAGCGTCACGAGTGGCGTGAATATAAAACGCAAGTGACACCATTCGAACTCAACCGCTACCTGAAGTTGTTGTAACAAGTCACCATGGCTACGTCAGACATGATTGTTGTGTTCCCAGCGAACCCCACACCTGATTTAGCGCGCACCCTCGATCTTGGTGGGTATCGATGGAAAGCAGTCTCTGGTGCAGATGAAGCAGGTAAGTGTGAGCCTCAAGCCGGCTGGATGGGTGCGATCGTTGCATGCGACGAAGACCCCGAGGCTGCTTGGGCTTTCGTGCGAGCACTGCGTAAGCGCGACAACGCCGTTGATGCAGTTGTCGTTCTTGTTTCTGGTGCACAGTTAGGTGACCTTGAACTACGCGACGATTTGTTTGATGACTTCTGCTTATCGCCATTTCACCCACGCGAACTCGAAGCCCGCCTTCGCCATTTATTCTCAAGTACTGAAAGTGGCTTGCGCCCCGAACTCGTGGAACACAGTGGTCTGATTCTCAACCTCGAGACATACCAAGCCACATTCAACGGCAATGCGCTCGACCTCACATTCATGGAATACGAGTTGCTGAAGTTCCTTGCGCAAAACCCAGGCAAAGTGTTCACTCGTGAAATGTTGTTGTCACGGGTGTGGGGTTACGAGTATTACGGTGGCGCCCGCACGGTAGACGTGCATATCCGTCGCTTGCGCGCAAAGTTAGGCGAAGAACACGCCAACCTGATTCAGACCGTTCGCAGCGTTGGCTATCGATTCGGTCAATCTCGCTGGGGCTCGTAGTTTCAGCCGGCTTCGGCTGCTATTCGTCCTAAATTTCGATGTGCAAACCACATCCGAAGCCATATACCAGTCGCCAAAACACCTGCCGCTACCGCAATACCCCTGAAAATCCTTGAATCCTGTTTAAGCCATAGATCACTAATTTGCATCAGCGTCGCGGGAAGTTGAACCAAAGCAAAAGTCGCAACAAAGAAACTTAGTTTTTGCGTTTGTCGTGACTGTTCTTGAAATCTTTCTGCTTCATCTTTTGCTTCAAGTTCTGCTGCTAATTGTGCAATGGTTGCCTCGGACTCTCTAGCTTTCCGCTCAAGGCCATACAGATTCCATGCTTCAGAGACTGCATCTAATAGGCGAAATTCAAAGCCCCACCGCAAAGACATTGTCGCATCGACTTTCATTAAATCAGCTTTTAAGGCTCTCCTGTCCCTTTCATTGTCGTTCTCGCTAGAGGCACTGTGATCAGAATCTTTTCCGTCTATTTTCGAAATTAGTGCGTCTGCATGACTCTGCATACTTCGGATGGCCATTGACAGACTTCTATATCGGGATAAACAAATCGCAACACAACTAATCATCAGATCAATCTGATCAGTCGTTGCGCGCGAAACATGCAGGTAGTCCCATGTCACCTCAAACTCAACCTCTGAACTTTCAACTTCTGCGGGGTCTTTCCCAGTTATGAGAACGGGCCAGAGCACGTAGGAAGATTCCCAGTCATGTGTGAGGTGCGTAACCGCAAACTCCGGATGCATCTCCGCCAGAGCTTTCGTTTCACTCAGAATGATCTGTTCGATTGATTTACCCCTATTTGTCGGATTAATCGGAGTAGGCGGAATGAAGAACACTTCGACTCGACCCTTAGGAACAGCCAGTTTTCTGATTCCCAAGCTGGCTGAGGCCGTCGAGGACAAAGGTTGTTTCTCAGAGTCCTTGACCACATACAAATAGGCAATCCTGCTGTGCCCACTGTCCGATTGAAGCTCATCCATAAATGCCACCTAATGATTCGGTACGAATGAGAGCAACACTAGACCAGAGATTGCATCTCGCAATTTAGGTTCGGGACAACATCGTTAGCTACAAATTTTGGCTGGCTGCTTTTCGTCTTCACTCCGATACAAATCTTCCCTCTCATGCTTTGGAAAAGATTCCTCGGTGCTCTGACTGTCATAGGCAGCCACGGCCCAACCATCCTTAATCATTTGTAATCCGACATCTTGGCCGTCAATTTCTACATACCGCAAAAGACGTCCATTACGTTCACGATTCTTAGTAGAAGTAGAAATCAGAGTCACTTGCTTGCCCAAGATGAGATGACTGAGAGCGTCTCCCGCTTCTGTATAACACTTTTCCGTCCTCTCAGGAGTGTCCATCCCGACAGGTCTGACAGTGTCTTCATGTCCAGAACTCGAAACGACCTCAAATGTGTCACCGTCAATGATTCTGGTGACCTTCCATGTGGAGTCGGCATGCGCAAAGGATGTCACTGAGTCGGCAATCATCTGCACGGCAATTGCTGCAAGCAACATGCCAGCCACTCGCGCCAACAGCACAACACCTGCAGGTCGAAACACTTTCTTCACGACACCACTAAAGCGCAATGTGATCAGAGAGACCGACAACGCACATGCAATTGCTAGTAGAACGCTGAACCATTCCGTGGCACCATCAGCTTTCCCAAAGAAAACAATGGTGGCAACAATTGCTCCTGGTCCGGCCAACAAAGGCGTACCAAGCGGCACCATGGCCACAGAGGTGCGTTGTTCCGGCGATGCAACTTCATAACTGTCTTCTGTGTTGCCATTGCCGTACAACAACTGCAATGCAACCAAGAGCAACAGCAATCCACCAGCACCCTGAAGCGCTGGTACGGAGACATGGAGATAATCGAGAACTGTGCGTCCGCCAATAGCAAACATGGAGATAACAAAGAATGCAGTACCTACGGCCATAAATGCGGCCTTGTGTCGTTCTTTATCGGAAAGGCGTTGCGTCACGGCCAAGAAAATAGGAACGTTTCCAGGAGGATCAAGAATGACCAACATGGTCACGAGGACTTCACCAAATAAACGCATGCTGTGAGGCTAGATGAATTAGCGCAGTGCGTCGGCGAGCATCAGTGCGGCGAACACAAAAAACGCGATTGAAGATGCAATTCGTACAGTCTTTGCTTGCAAACGATTACCCAAAGCTTTACCCACCACAATTGCCAATGCATCAGCCACAACCATTCCCACGGTTGAACCTGCCCACGTGCCCACTAAACCCTCAGTAGTCGCAAGCGTGACAGTTGCAAGCATCGTCTTGTCACCGAGCTCTGCCAAGAAAAACACTGTGCCCACGGCCATGATCACATGCTTCGATGAAACCTTTGTGCTCTCTTTGTCTTCTTCGGTTAGTTCATCGCCTCGCAGCGTCCACACACCAAAGCCGATAAAAGCAAGAGCACCAACAATGTTGATGAAGTCTGTGGGTAAAGCAGAGCCCAAAGCCCCGCCAATTCCCACAGAAATCAAATGCACAATGGCTGTTGCCAAAGTAATGGCAATCAACACCGGCAATGTTTTGTAACGAGTGGCAAATGCCAAAGCCATTAACTGGCTCTTGTCCCCTAGCTCCGCTACAAAGATGACACCGAAAGATAAAAAGAAAGCGTGCAGCATTAATTACTGAGTTGTTGCATCTTGGTCGCAAGACGCGTATGGCTTGTCATCATCTCATTCACTTTGGTACTCACCAAGTGACCGTCGCGAACAATTGCTTTCCCGTGCACGATGGTGTCACGCGCCGACGTTGGGCCGCAACGCAACCATGCCTCAATAGGGTCTGCAATTGCGCCCGCAAACTGAATTCCGGTGAGATCCCAAATTGCAATGTCACCCACTTGGCCCACAACAATCTGGCCAATCTCACCCAAACGACCAAGACAACCCGCGCCACCAATGGTCGCAATTTCTAATGCCATGCGCGCGTCAGCAGCATCTGCACCATTCTTTAACTTTGCCAACAACATTGCTTGTCGTGCTTCCAGCCACAACGACGCAGAGTCTGCACTCGATGAACCATCAACACCTAAACCAACATGCACGCCTGCTGCTCGCAAATCAACAACTGGTGAAATGCCTGATGCCAAAATGAGATTGGATGACGGGCAATGTGCTGCACTAATACCAGCAGCACCGAGAGCCTGAATCTCGTCATGATTCGGCATCACGCAATGCGCCACCCACGTGCGATTACTTAACCAGCCCACTTCTTTCAAGTACTCAAAAGGCCTGCATCCAAAAGTAGCGATAGAGAAATCGTCGTCTTCAGCGTTCTCTGCAAAATGTGTGTGCAATCGCACATCGAGCTTCTCTGCAAGTTCGGCGGAACGAATCATCAAATCTTTCGTAACGCTGAATGGAGAACACGGCGCCAAAGCAACGCGTGTCATCGCACCAAACGAACGATCGTGATGACGCTCAACAGCTACTTGTGACAGCGCAAGAATTTCATCGTCTTCTTGCACAACATCATCGGGTGGCAATCCGCCATCTTTTTGCGACAACGACATAGAACCGCGCGTCGGGTGAAAGCGGATACCTAAATCTTTTGCGGCTGCAATTTCAGCAGACAATAAATCGCCGCCGTTACGTGGGTGCAAATACAAATGATCGGTGCTTGTTGTACAACCACTGAGTGCAAGTTCAGCAAGGCCAATCCACGCGGAAACATGGGCTGATTCTTCATCTAATGCACGCCACAACGGGTACAACGTTTCGAGCCACCCGAATAATGGCGACGATGTCATCGGCGGATACGCACGAGTCAAGTTTTGATACAAGTGGTGGTGCGTATTGATAAGACCTGGAGTAACTAAGCAACCGCTCGCATCAATGCGTTGTGATGCTTCAGGCATTGCATCGGTAGACGATCCGACGCCAGAAATAAGACCCTTGGTAATTGCGACCCAACCACCAGGAAGTTCTTGTCGATTGGCATCAACAGTTGCAACCAACCGTGCGTTGTATATAAGAAGGTCAGCAGTCATAGTTGTGACCTCTCGGTCTATTACTAAATGTTGGTATCAAGCAATTCGCTACCCTCGTGGCGAACTTCTGCATCTTTGTAGAGCAGGTGTCCGAGGAGGCCAGCGAGAGCTGCCGTGGAAAGTCCAACGACAATCGGAAAAGCAAAAAGGATCAGAACGAGAATGATTGCACCAGGCATAGAACTACTTCTTCTTTCGAGCAGCGGATTTCTTCGCTGACTTCTTAACGGTTTTCTTAGCAACGCTCTTCTTAGTTGCCTTCTTTACACTGGTCTTCTTCTTCGAAGTTTTCTTCACAGCAGACTTCTTGGATGAAGACTTCTTCGCTGCTTTCTTTGCACCACCAGCAAGTGGCTTATACGCCCACGCTTCAATCTCTACAGCCCCACCGAATGGCAATGACGCCACACCGATAGTGCTTCGCGCTGGACGTGCTGTTCCAAAACCTTTTGCGTACTGCTCGTTAAACGTTGCAAATGTGTCCATGTCTGTGAGGAAACACAACGTCTTTGCAATGTCATTCACTGTTGCACCCATTGAAGCCAACTGTGCCTTCAGGTTCACGACGGCCTGAGCAGTCTGTGCAGCAACTCCGCCTGGCACCAATGCACCATCTTTCATGCCCAATTGACCAGACACGATGATCCAGTCTCCGGCGCGAACTACAGGGGTATATGGGGGGTGAGGTGCATTTGCCATACCCCAACCTTACGCCAGAGCACCGAGGGCATACCATTGACTCTGATGAATCTGCCCACCTCCTTTAGCCGCCGTCGCTTTTTAACCCTTTCTGCCACCGTTGGACTGGGCGGAATCGTCGCAGCATGCGGTGGGTCCTCCCCCTCTAACGATGGTCAATGGTCGGAGTTCGCCCCAGAGACTTCGGGCGATCTTCAAGTTGTGAAGCGTTACCCGTCCACCGGGCTTGTTGCAGGAACAGTACGTCTTCCTATTTCATTGGCCGATAAGAGTGGCATTCTTGGTGCATCCGGAGATATTTCTCTGCCTCAACAACTCACTGCACGAATTATTGACGCAGAAACTGGCGACGTCGTACATGATGCAGTGGTTGCGCAACAGCATGCAGAAAATCTCTCAGTTCCGTATTGGCCCTTTGTTTTCGAAATCGCAAAAGAAGGCATCTATTTACTGAAGCTCAACATTGCGCCAAACACGGAGAGCTCATTCCAGATTGAAGAACGAAGCAATGTGCTCACGCCGCTTGTTGGCGACCAGCTGCCGCCGTTCGATACACCAACAACGGATAACAATCGCGGAGTCGATCCCATTTGTACAAGCCCGAACGGAGCATGCCCGTTTCACACGCAAACATTGACAGAAGCACTGAAATCTGGGAAACCAGTTGTGTATCTCATTGGCACACCTGCGTATTGCAAGACAGGAACATGCGCACCTGCACTTGATGCACTAGTTGAAGTTGCTGCTTCACTTGGTGACGCAGTTGCGTTTATTCACGCTGATGTATACAAAGACAAAACAGCAACAGAAGCAGCGCCCGCAGTGCAGGCATACAAACTTTCGTACGAGCCAGTGCTGTACATCACGGACAAAAATAGAAAACTCATCAACCGCTTAGACGCGGTGTTTGATGTAAAGGAACTGCGCGACTCACTTGCCGCTGCAGGAATTAGCTAAACGACTTACCGCAACCACATGAGCGCTGTGCGCTTGGGTTGGTGATTGCAAAGCCTGCCTCGTTGAGACCATCTTTGAAGTCCAAGCTTGCACCTTCGAGCATTGGAGCAGATGCTGGGTCGACAACGACTCGCACTGATCCGAATGTGAGGGTGATGTCGTCGGCAGCAATTTCGCTATCGAAGTACATGTCGTATGAGTAGCCAGAGCATCCGCCGGACTTCACTGCGACGCGCAATGCCATTTCGGCTGCGCCTTCTGATTCAAGAAGTTGAGCGACTTTGCTTGCTGCGTTGTCGGTGAGAGTGATCATGGTGGACCTCCAA
>SYAZ01000097.1 GCA_005788815.1 Actinomycetota bacterium
ACTAACTAAGTGGAACGCCCAAGTGGCGAAGGGCAACAGATGAATACACCGCTATACCGCGGGCCATGTGAGTCTCTTCGTAGATAGCTCGGTTGCTGTGGTTTGGTGCAGCTTTCATGATGTCCATGCCTTCTGGCATGAGGCCAAGGAACATCATGGCGCCGGGTACGCGGTTCAGAACGTAGCTGAAGTCTTCAGCGCCCATAACTGGGTGGTCCATCATTCGCACATTGCGTTCACCTGAAACTGCAGTGGCAACATCCGCTGCAAAACTGGCTTTTTCATCATTGTTAATGGTGACGTCGTATCCGTAGTTCAATTCAACTTCGGCTTCCATACCGTGAGCAGCAGCAATGCCTTCTGCCACTCGACGAATGCCATCGTGAATTAGTGAGCGTGTGCGTTCACTAACTGCTCGCATGGTGCCATTGATCATTGCTGTTTCTGGAATGACGTTGCTTGTTGTACCAGTATGGATTTGAGTAACGGTGATAACGCCTGGGTCAAACACGTCGATACGGCGAGTAACGAGTGTTTGCAGTGCTTGAACAATTTCGCATGCGACAGGAACAGGGTCGAGTGTGAAGTGTGGTGCACTTCCGTGACCACCGCGGCCGCGAACAGTAATAGTCATGGTGTCGCTTGACGCCATGATGGTGCCGCCCTTCAAACCAATGAAGCCGCCAGGAATGTTTGAAGCTGCGTGAATTGCAAATGCGCCCGTAATGGGAGATTCAGTACCCACATCGAGCAAACCTTCGTTCAACATTTCGCTTGCGCCGTTGTAACCCTCTTCGCCAGGCTGAAACATAAACAAGACGCGACCTTTAATGTCTGCCTTGCGAGCCGACAATAACTTTGCCGCACCAACAAGCATTGAAGTGTGTGTGTCGTGTCCGCATGCATGCATTGCATTTTCAACATGTGATTTGAATTCAACGTTGGTGTCTTCGGGCATGGGTAGTGCGTCCATGTCGCCACGAATAAGAACTGTGTCGCCTGGCTGATCACCAGTGAGCATTGCGGCGATACCACTTGTTGTTTCGTGCAATGTGATGTCGAGCGGCAAACCTTCTAGGGCGGCTAACACTGCTTCGCGCGTCTTGGGAAGGTGGTTACCAATCTCTGGCCAACGGTGCAGTTCGCGGCGTAGTTCAACAACTTCACCCATGAGGTCTTGTGCTTGCTCCAAGATGCCTGCAGGGTTTCCGTGCTGATCGCGCGCGTCGTCTGCTGTCAGTGTGTTTTTGGTCATGACACATGGTAGGCACATTGCGATGGAGAACAGAATGGCCGCACGCCCAGAAAACTCTCCGCCAGAGATGGTGGAAGAAGTAGATGCTGCAGGCAATGTGCTTCGCTCTGTTTCTCGGCGTGAGATGCGTGCAGAAGGCCTTCGACATCGGTCAGTGTTTATCGCGGTGATGTCCGAGGCTGGCCAGATACTGGTGCATCGGCGAGCAGAGACAAAAGATGTGTGGCCCGGCTGGTGGGATCTTGCTGTGGGTGGGGTGTTGTCGCCAGGAGAATCTTTTGAAGACGGCGCGCGCCGCGAAGTGGCTGAAGAGTTGGGGCTTGCGGCGGCTTCATTAGAACCCTTGGGCACGGGGGCATATTCAGATGCCACGGTCAGCCTGCTGGCGGGCTGCTTTGTGTGCCGCACCGAGGGCCCATTCACCTTTGCCGATGGGGAAATCACCGAGGCCCATTGGGTGAGCCAAGAGGAATTGCCCGTATGGCTTGGGGCAAAACCCTTCCTGCCAGACAGCGTGGCACTGGTACTTCCTCGGCTGTGGCGAGAGTGACCCTCGGCTTACGGTCTTAGGCTGTTTCCACCTTGTAGACGAAAGGAGCCTCCGATGGCTGACATCACTATTGAATTCACCATTGAGCCGTTTACCGATGGCGCTCCTGGCGCTCACGTCGCGCGTGCAATTGAGGCCGTGGAAGCTCTTGGCATTTCCGTAGAGATTGGGCCATTCGGTTCAACTGTTGTTGTTGATGCATCTCGTGCCGGGGAAGTGTTGTCTGCGCTCACCACTGCTGCGTATGCGCATGGCGCTACCCACGTCACCATAGATACTGAAAAATCGGCTTCTGCGTAATGGGTTTTGTTCAGCATCCTCTTCTTGCAGCCGTCAAGCCGATTCTTGATGCTGTTGGCGCACACCTTGTTTCGGTTGAAGACGCCCGCATTTCAGATGTTGCATTGGAGTGGGAAGGTGAGATCATCGCAGCAGTGCGTTTGCCGCTATTGCAAGGCGCACTTGATCGTTTGATTACTCAAGTGGAGCGTGAATTGGGTGCGCCGCTCACCAGTTTGTCGCGCAGCGATAAGCAAATTGCCGTGCGCATGCTGGATCAGCGTGGTGCTTTTACGTTGCGTCGTGCTGTGGAAGACGTGGCCGATGCAATGGGCGTCTCTCGCATCACGGTGTACAACTACCTCAACGCGCTACACCGCTAAACGGCCCGGATAACTGTGTGACACCTGGGTGTCATACTTATGAGATGCAAGCAGTCATCATTGTCCTACTTATAGTCCTCATCGGCGCCGTCTTTTACTTTGGCACCAAGGCAAGTGCCAACAAATTAGAGAATGTGCTTTCCCCTGCTTTGGACACCGACCTACTCACAAGAACTGTGCAGACAGCAATCAATCTTGATGCAATTTCCACTTCTGTCAAAGGTGCAGTTGAGGCTCAGATGCTTACAACTGCACAACAAGCTTTGGCCTCTAACAATGAGCAAGCTCAGCAAAATGCAAAACATACTCTTGATGGTCAGTCAGCTGCACTAGATGCGCAAGCAAAACTTCTTCTTCAACCAATCGAGCAACAAATGAAGTTGCTTGGTGAGACAGTTGCAAATCTGCAAGGAAGTTACACCTCCGAGCAAGCCACAGTTGCAACGCTCGCCGGACAAATCAACGTGCTGCAAGATTCAACAACTTCACTTCGTAATGCTTTGAAATCACCCACAGCTCGTGGTTCTTGGGGTGAGAACCAACTACGAACAATTATGAAGTTGGCCGGTATGGAAAATTACTGTGACTACACCGAACAATTCACAGGCGGCGAAGCAGAACGTAATCAGCGTCCAGATGCCGTTATCAATTTGCCCACGGGTGGTCGTATCGCTGTTGACTCAAAGTTTCCCTTCAATGCTTACTTACGAATGCAGGAAATTGAAGATGCTGCAGGTCAAGACGAAGAGCTCAAAAATCATGCGAAAGATATTCGCACCCACATTAAAGCCTTGGCCGACAAAAAATATTGGGATCAATTCGGTCATAATGCTCCCGACTTTGTAGTGATGTTTATCCCCAATGAAGGCGCAGTGGCCGATGCAATGAAGTCAGATATCAATCTGTTGGCAGATGCAATGAAGGATCGCGTCCTCATTGCTTCACCTGTAAATCTCTTAGCTCTACTTCTGACGATTGCTAAAGGTTGGCAGTCTCATCAGCTAGAAGAGAATGCCGAAAAAGTAGCCAAATTGGCAAAGGAAATGTATGACCGCGTGGGCAATATGCTCGAACACGTTGTGAAGATGGGGACCAATCTCAAGACGGTCAATAATTCTTATGATGCAATGATCGGTTCTATGGAACAGAATCTGTTGGTGACCATGCGCCGCTTTAAGGAGATGGGGGTCATCCAGGAGAATGAACCTCTTAAGTCAATTGAACCAATTGGACGAGTACCACGCGAAGTGAAAGCTGCAGAAGTGAATCAGTTGCCACCGGCGACAGCAGGCGAAATCGAAGGTTAGAGGCGGCGCAAATTCACGTTTGTGACGCGGTGGTCTGCACCTTTGCGCACAATCAACGACGCGCGTGACTTTGTTGGCTCAATGTTTTCCACCAAGTTCTTTCCGTTGATCTCATGCCAGATGCTGCGAGCCATTGCATCTGCTTCTTCGTCAGACATGTGTGCAAAGTTCTGAAAGAAACTGTCGGGATCACGAAAGATTGTTTCACGAAGTTTGTGAAAGCGCTCCACGTACCACTGTTCAACATCTGACTCATCAGCATCAATGAAAATTGAGAAGTCGAAATAGTCAGACACAAACTCGTTCGCCTCTGTACCTACTTGCAAAACATTGAGTCCTTCAAGAATGAGAATGTCCGGCTGGCTCACCACAACCTTTTCGCCTTCAATAATGTCGTAGACAACGTGGCTGTACATAGGTGCTTCCACCTCTGGAGCACCACCTTTTAGTTCGCGCAAGAAAGCTAACAATGTCTTGGTGTCGTAGCTCTCGGGGAAACCTTTGCGATTCATAATGCCGCGTTCTTCCAGCACAGCATTAGGAAATAAGAAACCATCAGTAGTGATGAGGTCGACGCGTGGGTGCTCTGGCCAGCGGGCGAGTAGCGCTTGCAAGATACGAGCAAACGTGCTCTTGCCTACGGCCACACTTCCGGCAATGCCAATGACGTATGGAACCTTTGGCGCCATTGCACCAAGGAACGTTGCAGACACTTTGTGCAAGTTCTGCGTTGCGCTTACATACAGATTCAGTAGTCGAGTGAGCGGCAAGTACACAGCTGCCACTTCATCAAGATCAATGTCGTCATTGATACCGCGCAGCTCTACAAGGTCTCGTTCACGAATAGTGAGAGGTGTTGCAGCACGAAGGTCTGCCCATTCCGCCCTGTCAAAAGACAGGTAACGATCAGAGTGTGCTGTGTCAATCACGGTCTTGACGCTACGAGGTAAAACTCAGCGATTCCACGGTGCACTAGGAGAAACAGCACCGGCGCCAGCGGTAAGGACATCAACACCATCAGCAGTAACCACCATGGTGTGTTCAAATTGGGCGGTGCGGCTGCCATCAGAGGTAACCGCAGTCCAGTCGTCGTCCCACATCTTGTGCCTGGTCTCACCACTGGCAGTGATCATGGGCTCAATGGTGAAAGTCATGCCTTCGCGCAAAATCATTGTGTTGCGTGGGTCGAAGTAATGCAACACCTGAATATCTGTGTGGAAGTTCTCACCGATTCCATGACCAATAAAAGCACGTACCACACCAAACTTGTGCTTCTTTGCGTGCGTTTCGATAGCGCGACCGATTTCATTTAGTGCAACACCAGGACGCACAGCTTCAATACCAAGCCACATGCATTCTTCAGTCACTTTGATGAGCTTCTTGTCTTCTTCAGAAATAGTGCCAACAGCAAATGATGCGTTTGTGTCGCCATGAACACCGTTGAGGTAAATAGTGACGTCGATGTCAATGATGTCGCCGTCTTCCAACACTCGTGAATCAGGGATGCCATGACAAATCACTTCGTTCACACTCGTGCACACACTCTTTGGATAGTTGTGGTAATTCAATGGGCTGGGGTAGCCACCCATTTCAATGGTGAGGTTGTGTACAAAGATGTCGATCTCATCAGTTGTGATTCCGGGGCGCACCATTTCACCAGCGCGTCGCAAGATTTCTGCAGCAGCTGCACCAGCAACGCGCATACGTTCGATTACTTCTGGTGTCTTCACACGTGATTCATCGTTACGCGGGGGAACACCAGTAAGTGCATATGGAGGCTTGCCAATGTTTTCAGGCACAGTGCGCATAGGGCTGATGATTCCAGGCTGAATACGACCTTCAGT
>SYAZ01000098.1 GCA_005788815.1 Actinomycetota bacterium
CAACCGGCAAGTTGTACAAACGTCTTCTGAAAGATGAGTACTGGAAAGCAGCTGGCCGATCCATCTAATGGCATCACCACACCCCTATCTCGACTCCAGCACACCAATTGCGTTCGCACACCGCGGCGGAACATCTGCGGCACCAGAAAATTCAATGCGTGCATTTGAACATGCAGTGAATTTGGGTTATCGCTACATTGAAACTGACGTACATGCAACTTCTGATGGGCATGTCGTGGCGTTTCATGACAACGACTTGAAACGCACCTGCGATTCTCCTCTCAAGATTGCCGAAGCAACCATCGATGAACTCAGTCACGCTCGAATTGACGGAACCGATTCCATTCCATTGCTCACGGAGATTCTGAATGCGTGGCCCGATGTAAAGGTAAACATTGATTGCAAGTCAGATGCGGTGGTCGCTCCCCTGATCAAACAGTTGCGCGATTCGCAATGTCTTGACCGAGTATGCATCGGCAGTTTCAGCGATCAACGCCTCGCACGCATTCGAGAAGAATTTGGTTCATCTGTGTGTACTTCAATGGGCCCACGTGAGGTTGCATCTCTGGTGCTTGGCACTCACGCACGAATTCCAGTTCGACCAACGAAACACGCACTTGTGGCTCAGATCCCAGTGCGCCAGGGCCCAATTCCGGTCGTGACAAGGCGCACAGTGCAGCGAGCACACGACCTCGGCCTTCTTGTTCATGTTTGGACCATTGACGAACCAGAAGAGATTGGTCGCCTCCTAGACCTAGGTGCTGACGGGATCATGAGCGACGACACCATTGCTCTTCGTGATGTCTTTCATGCCCGAGGCATCTGGTAAACGCTTAACAAGTAGTTCATTTTTCAAGAACAATTGCCGCCAGTTTGTGCACTACGGTTGACGGATGCGCGTTGATACAAACTTCTTTTGCACAGTCCCCATGCCAGACGCAGGCGACCCGGCAATCACCCCTACTTCCCGCCGATACGGAAATGATGCCGTCATCGAGTGCTACCGCAACCTTGTCGAATGGTCCAGAACCGCGGACTCTCTTGGGTATGACACCATGTGGCTCACCGAGCATCACTTTCAATACGAGGGATACGAAGTATTACCAAACCTCGTCATGTTCGGACAGCACCTTGCTAGTCAAACAAAAAATCTTCGCTTGGGGCAGATGTTCAACGTGATTCCGCAGTGGCATCCATTGCGCTTGGCCGAGGATTTCGCATTGGCCGACATCATCACCGGAGGACGAATGGAGTTTGGCGTAGGCCGTGGCACTGTGCCCCGTGAAGCATGGTCGCTTGGCACCGTTGTTGCCTCAGGCGACAACGCCATGTCAGCTGAACACGACCGCATCAACCGTGAGATATTCGAAGAATCGATTGAAGTCATCAAAACTGCTTGGACCAATGAGCGATTCAGTTTCCGTGGAAAGCATTTTGTTTTCCCACCAGACGACATTCCAGACCGCGGTTCATACGTTGATGACCTCACACTGATTCCTCGCCCAGAGCGCCATATAGACGTGTACCAACCAGTTACTTCCCCGGAAACAATTGAATACGTGCCACGTGCCGGACATAAAGCGGTGTATTGGCTCCAAAACGCGGACAGCCAAAAACAAAAATGGGATCGTTACGCAGAGATCCGCGAAGAGATGGGCCAACCAGTTGCGCCAGGCGCAGATCGAATGCTCGTCTTGAACATGCACATCGGAAAAACCCGCGAGGCTGCAATGCGCAAGGGCAAGCCTGGTCACGACGAATTCTGTAACTTCCTATCTCCATACGGACGATTCTCCTCATACAGAAATCCTGATGGATCAAAAGTGGCGTTCGATCATTGTCCTACTGTTCAAGAATCTATTGATCAGAAAATTCAAGCCATCGGTTCAGTCGATGATGTTGTTGAAATACTTGGATTTTGGAAGGAACTTCTTGACCTCAAGCATCTCTGCATTTTCTTCGACTTCCCTGGCGTGACTCGCGAAGAGATGAACGAACAAATGCACCTTTTTGCTGAAGATGTGCTTCCTCAACTCGGCGAGACAATGACACATCGCCCGTTGCCACATCTTTCGCCACTGATCTAGTTCATGACACACGGCGACCTCATCGTTCGCTCAGCACAATTGAGTGACAACTCAATAGTTGACATCGGAATCAAAGACGGTCGCATACTGGAAATCGTGGCCAGCGCTGCAGCTATCAATTTGTACACAGAAGATGTTGATGCGTCTGGCTACGTAGTGGTTCCAAGTTTTGTAGAGCCTCATGCTCATCTCGACAAAGCATTTCTTGCAGACCGAGTGCACAACCCTGCGGGTGACCTCATGGGTGCAATCGAGGGTCTCGAGAAAGTTCGCGACACTCTTACAACACAAGACACAATCGATAGAGCGACCAGCGCTGCGCTACTCATGTCTCGCAACGGAGTCACAGCGATCCGCACGCATGCAGACACGACCAAATCTGGCGGCCTCGATTCTGTGCTTGCTCTTCTTGAAGTGAAAAGGCAGTGTGCACATTTCATTGACATTCAGGTTGCAGCACTTATGGAATGGCCGCTCACCGGTGCAGAAGGTGCATCACGTCGTGCCCTAACTCGCGACGCCATCGATGCCGGGGTTGATGTCATTGGAGGCTGCCCTCATTTAGACCCAGACCCTGAGGGATCAATCGACTTCCTTCTCGAGACCGCTGTCAATGCTGGCATCCCCCTAGACCTGCATGCAGATGAAAATTTACGTCCGGACTCTGTCGATCTCGAACACCTCGCTCACACCGTGTTATCAAACGGCATTCAGCACCAGATTGCTGCAAGCCATTGCGTATCTCTGTCCACCAGAGAAGAACATGACATTCACCGCATTGCAGAGATGGTTGCCCGCGCTGGTATTTCTGTCATCTCGCTTCCCCAGACCAATCTATATTTGCAAGCTCGGGGCACAACTTCGAAGGCGCCTCGCGCCATCACACCCATTCACGCTTTGCGCCGAGCAGGAGTGAACGTCGCAGCCGGGGCAGACAACCTTCAGGACCCATTCAACTTGGTGGGTCGCGCAGACCCACTTGAAATCGCATCACTCTTGATGACCGCCTCACACTTATCCACAGCCGAAGCATTAGAGAGCATCAGCACAAACTCTTCATTAGTTGTCTCTGGTGCAAAGCACACACTCACAGTGGGTGACTCGGCAAACATGGTGGGCGTACGTGCCACTACTGTAAGAGAAGCAATCGCGATGGGGCCCCCCGACAGATTTGTCGTATATGGCGGCGTCGTGATGAGCGATCAAAAACGAAACAGAAAGTAAACATTTCGGTGACATAACGGACTTTAGCCATGCCTATTCTCTATGGGTATGCGGAGTGCAGATGTCGTTGATTTCCCTATGAGTACATCTATGACTAATACCTCATCACTTCTCACCTTTGACAGTGTCTCAATGACATTCGACGATGGGACCCGAGCCCTCGACAATGTTTCGTTCGGTGTTAAGCCAGGCGAGTTCGTCACCGTTGTTGGGCCGTCTGGGTGTGGCAAATCAACGCTTCTTCGCATTGCATCCAATCTTGAGGCAAATACTGGTGGCACATGTTCTGTTGACCGAGACAGCATTGGGTATGTCTTTCAAGACGCAACACTCATGCCGTGGCGCACAGTGCAACGAAATGTCGAACTCATCGCAGAGTTGCACAAAATCGGCAAGGCCGAACGTCAACAACTGGCAGCTGGAGCAATTGATCTTGTTGGCCTCCGTGGTTTTGAAGACAAGTACCCGCGACAGCTTTCTGGCGGTATGCGTATGCGTGCTTCGCTTGCTCGGTCATTAGTACTGAAGCCAAAAGTGTTCTTATTTGACGAGCCATTCGGGGCGCTCGACGAGATCACTCGTGAACGCCTCAACGATGAACTACTGCGATTATTCCAGATTGAAGGATTCGCTGGATTGTTCATTACACACTCCATATCTGAGGCGGTGTACATGTCGACCAAGGTTTTGGTCATGTCTGCGCGACCAGGCCGCATCACGCATTCCTTTGATGTTCCATTTGCGTATCCACGATCACACGATCTTCGGTATGAGCCTGCATTTGCAGAACTATGCGGAGAAGTCTCGCATGCTCTTCGGGGAGCACACCAATGAGCGACGTTATGTACCAACAGCCAATCATCGAAGAGTCACTTCCTGAACCGAAGAAAAGGTTTGTGTTCTCTGATTACTTTGGACCATCAATTGTCTTTGTCTTCTTCATCGGACTCTGGTATCTACTTTCAGAAGTCATCTTGCCCCCTCAAAAAAGATTTCTTCTTCCAACGCCACACAAGGTGATCGATGAAGGTTTTCTTGTATGGAGAACTGGCGAACGTCGTGGCTTTCAGCCCATCCTTGTTTCAGTGTGGGACACAGCCAAAGTTGCTCTCATCGGATTAGCAATCACGATTGTTGTGGGAATGTTTTTAGCCATCATTATGAGTACGAGCCGGTGGCTGGAACGCGCAACGTGGCCATACCTCGTTGCGGTACAAAGTGCGCCCATCCTTGCTCTTACGCCACTCATTCGAGCCCTCATCGATGGAACGCAAAGGCAGCGTTTGTTTGTCGTTGTACTCATCGCAATCTTTCCCATTGTGAGCAACACGTTGTTCGGTCTGGTATCGGCCGATAAGAGCCAGCATGAACTCTTCACGCTTCAAGGCGCATCCAGATGGACGCGCCTCTCAAAACTCCAGTTCCCCTCTGCGTTACCCAATATTTTCGTTGGACTACGCATCTCGGCTGGTCTGGCTGTCATCGGCGCAGTTGTTGGTGACTTCTATTTCCGTCAAGGTGGCGTCGTTGGAATTGGAGCACAAATCGACGTGTATCGCAACCGCTTGTGGGGTGCTGAACTCATCGCCTCGATCATCATGGCAAGCGTTTTAGGTCTGGTGGTATTCCTTGCTTTCGGGTTGCTCTCTCGTAGAGCAATCGGAAAGTGGCATATCACCAACAGGGGTCAGTGACCCATCCTTCAGAAAACATCCACTACCCAGGAGACACCAACAATGAAAATCAGACCACTTCTCGGAGTGACAGTCGCAGCAGTCCTCACGCTTGCGGCGTGTGGCGGAGGCGACTCATCTTCCGATACAACAACAGCTCCATCAGCTGAAGGCGTCGACCTTCTTGCTGCAGGTTGCCCAGAAACAGTGACACTCCAAACTGACTGGAACCCAGAAGCAGAACACGGCAACCTGTACCAACTCGTTGGTCCTGGCTACACCGTTGATGCCGCCAAACTTCGTGTTTCAGGCGATCTCATGGCCGGTGGCAAAACCACTGGTGTCAGAGTTGAAATTCGCGCAGGCGGCCCAGCAATCGGCTACAGCCAAGTCACAGCTGAGTTGTACAAAGATCCATCGATCCTCTTGGGCTTTACAAGCACCGACGAAGCAGTTTCCCACTCAGGCGATGAGTTCCCAACACAAGCAGTTGTTGCTCCGTTCAACATCAACCCACAGATCATCATGTGGGACCCTGCTACATACCCAGACGTGAAAGAGATTGCGGACCTCAAAGAACCAGGCGTGAAAGTTCGCTACTTCGGTGGCGCTGCATACATGGAGTACTTCACCGGTACAGGCATCTTGGACAAGAAGCAGACAGACGACACCTATGACGGTGCGCCAGCATCGTTCCTTGCCGCAGGCGGTAAGGACGCTCAGCAAGGTTTCGGTACTTCCGAGCCTTTCTTCTACGAAAATGTGTTGAAGGAATGGATGAAGCCAGTGGCTTACCAGTACATCCACGAAGCAGGTTGGACCGCATACGCACAGTCACTGGGCGGCATTCCGGCCAATATTGAAAAGTACGACACTTGCTTGCAGGCACTCGTGCCAGTCATTCAGCAAGCTGCACTTGACTACTTGGCTACACCAGAAACTGCTAACGCACTCATTTTGGATCTAGTTGATCAGTACAACAACGGTTGGGTCTACACAGCGGATCAGGCAGCAGCAGCTGTTGAAAAAATGCAATCAGACCAACTGATTGCAAACAGCCCAGATGGAACACTTGGTTCGTTCGACCTCGATCGCGTCACAGCATTCATCGAGACCGCACTTCCAGTGTTCACGGCAACCGGTAGCAAGCCAAATGCAGACCTCAAGGCCGAAGACATCGTTACTAACAAGTACATCGACCCAAGCATCAAGCTCGGCTAGACAATTACTAGAGATTGGGAGGGGCCGAAAGGTCCCTCCCTTTTTCTTTGCCCCGAATCGGTACAGCAGTGTGCTGTTGTCAGACGTTCGCAGCCTTAGCGGCCGAAATCGAAGCGACTGATCTCTCGCAAAGCGCCACCAAGGCTGTCAGTGGCAGAACGAACCATCTGCGCGCCAAGTTCTGCTGTTGCACCAGTTGGATCGCCGATGTGACCTTCCGGGAAGAAGTCATTCGACAGCCAGCCAAAAGCGACACGACCACCAAAGCGAACTTGATCGTTCTCAGCCAACTTTTCTGGAACTCGACGAACGGCCAAAGACATGTCCACAAGTTCTGGGCGTAGGTGCAACATGACAGATGTTTCATCCATACCGCCGTGTACACCCATTCCAAGTTCAGATGCACCAGATGAACCACCTTGATCGGCCGGCATGTGTGGGTGCGCCAAGAAAGTTTGGAGCCCATATTTCAATCGAATTTCGCGATTCATCATTGCAGTCAATGCACTATTGCCGCCATGTCCGTTAACAAACAGAATCTTGCGTGCAGAAGTTGAAGCAACACTGCGTGCAATATCGTCCAAAACAGACATCATGGTCTGAGCAGAGAGCCACATCGTGCCCCCACTCCACGCGTGTTCGTTCGACTTCGTAAACGGCAAGGTTGGCAGTATCCATGCCTGACTCTCTTCGCCGAATTCACTCACCGCAGCGTTAGCGACTGCATCAGCAACAACAAAGTCCGTATTCAAGGGAAGATGGGGCCCATGCTGTTCAATAGCGCCCAATGGGAGAACGATGATGGAATCACGGGAAAGAGCCGAGGGCAGTTCAGGGGCGCGCAAATCGCCTAACTGACGTGAAGAATGAATCATGCATTTAACCTATCTCAGTGAAAGAATGGAAACCATGGTTAAGCGTTCAGCCACAGATTTTGATGCGATAGTTATCGGTGCTGGACATAACGGTTTAGTGACAGCCGCCTACCTCGCAAAGAATGGGCTCTCAACATTGCTGATCGAAGCGCGAGCAGAAGTCGGTGGCACTGCTGCAAGTGACTCCTTCGCTGGTGCATCTGTGAATATCTGCAATTGCGATCACCTCACGTTTCGCACAACGCCGGTAGCAGAGGAACTCAACCTCGCATCTCATGGTCTTGAATACATCAATGTTGAACCACCGCAAATCAACGGCGACTGGACCACCGAAAAAATGTGGCCTCTGTGGCACGACGTGGAGCAGACCATTGAATCGCTTGCATCTGTGCACCCAGACTCAATAGACGGATATCGCAAATTTGCACGGGCAACAATGCCAGTAGCACGGCTCGTACTCGATGCTGCCGCCAACCCCCCGACACGCGGGTCACTACTTGCAAGTGTTGCCCGTCGTGGAGGTCGCGGAGTTACCACCATGTTGCGCATGAGTCGCATGTCGGCAGCCGATGTCATGCGACAGTTTTTTGATAACGAAGCGATCATCGGCCCAGCGATGGTGGAAGGCCCAGTTGTGTGGGGTATCTCACCTGAAACACCAGGAACTGGTTTAGGGGCACTCGCCTATTCACTTCGTCATGTTGCGCACTTGGGAAGACCCAAAGGTGGCAGCGGCATGTTGCCAGAAAGTTTGAAAAAGGCTTTTCTTCAATACGGTGGAATGCTGCGCACGAACACTCGTGTAGTTGGCATTGTGTGTGAAGGCAACAAGGTCAGCGCAGTTCAAACGAATGATGGCGCCACCGTCACTGCCAGAATTGTCGTGTCTGCGTGCGATCCACACAGCACCTTTGTCACTTGGCTGAAGAACCCTCCTGCTCGAGCATCTTCATTGGTTGATCGTTGGAAAAACTCAACGCCTGGCGAAGGGTACGAATCAAAAATTGATGCTATTTCGACTGTCGCGCCCATCTTGAACGGTTTGCAGCATTCCCCGTTAGCTGGTCTTCCTCAAGCATCAACCATTGTTGTTAGTCCATCTTTGGCCGAACTTGACCGTGGTGCGCAAATGTTGCGCGATGGGCGAACCATGCCTCGTATGGCACTACTAGCCAATACGCCGTCATTGATAGACGACACACTTGCACCCGCAGGAAAACATGTGTTTAGTCTTGAAGCGCTTTTCACCCCGTACTCATTGCAAGACGGCTGGCCGAACACAGACGAACCAGAACGCTGGTTGAAACAATTTGGTTCGCTTGTGCAACCCGAATTCATCGATTCCATCATTGACTGGCGAGTCATGACACCTGCTAGTTACGAAACGGAATTTCACTTACCGAAGGGACACGCCACAAGTTTTGCGGGAGGACCATTAGCAGCGTTTCTCGGCTCCACTCCAGAACTCACTCGATACCACACACCCAT
Organism: Actinomycetota bacterium; assembly: GCA_005788815.1. Taxonomy (GTDB): domain Bacteria; phylum Actinomycetota; class Acidimicrobiia; order Acidimicrobiales; family Ilumatobacteraceae; genus UBA2093. The sequence goes on from SYAZ01000098.1 coordinate 8,569, forward strand.
CAAAGGTTTATACCTCACTGGCGCGGCAACATTTCCTGGTGCCGGGATCTGGGGCGCTAGTGGCCGCAATACAGCACTAACAATTGTGAAGGAAATGAAATAACGCTTAGGCGTCTTTCACCAATCCACTGCGTTTTACAACGGGATCTTTATCGCTCCAAGGGAAGTTGATCCACAAATCTGTGTGCTTCCATACGTACTGACATTGCACAACTGAATGCGATTTTTCGTACAAGACTGCAGAGCGCACTTCTTTCACACGACCACGGAAAAAATCTTCGACAATTTTCAATGTGTGCCCAGTGTCAGCAACATCGTCCACAATAAGTACGCGGGCAAATCGCAGTTCTACGAGGTCAGGCACTGGCGGCAAAATCATTGGTACGGGAAGACGTTCGTCGACTCCGGTGTAAAACTCAACATTCATTGTGTACAAGTTCTTGACTGCAAGTGCGTAACCGAGTGCTCCGGCTGCCAAAAGCCCGCCGCGCGCGATTGCCAGGATGATGTCGGGTTCATACCCCGATTCGGCAACACTTGTAGCAAGTTCACGACTTGCCACTCCGAATGAATCCCATGTCATTATTTCGCGTTCGCTCACGTCACAAAACTACTCTCCCGACGCTCTCAGCAACTATTCCACTGAAAATTGAAACGAAAAGTTAAGCGACGTCGCTAGGCACGATACGTGGGAGGACGTCCTTCAGATTTTGCCAATCTCGCCTCACGGGCGTCATCAGAAAAACTGGCCATGATCTGCTGACGGTTCTCCATGTCGATGGCTGCCTGAAGGCCGGGTATTTCAAGAGCAGACCACATGCCTTCTTTGGTAAGCGCCACCCCCAACGGAGTGTTCAGCATGATTTCATCGGCCTTCGTATACGCCGCATCAAGTAGAACCTCGTCTGGCACCGCATCAAGCACTAAACCGATACGCGCAGCCTCATTCGCATCAAAGATTCGGCCTGTCAACATGATCTCTTGAGCACGAGCAGCGCCGATAAGACGTGGCAAGAGCCAACTGGTACCGATATCGCATGCTGACAGACCAATTCGGATAAAAGCTGCGTTGAAACGCGCCGAAGCGGCACACAAACGAATGTCTGAACCAAGCACAAGAGCAAAACCGCCTCCGGAAGCAGGTCCATTGACAGCTGCGATGATGGGCTGAGGCAGACTTCTCATCCGGGGAATCAATGATGCAATGTGCTTTTGAATAGCGAGACCTTTTTCCACAGCCCCATTCCATTCGTAACCTGGCGCCGTTCCGTATCCGCCAAGGTCAAGACCCGCACAGAAACCGCGTCCAGCACCTGTGAGAACTACCACTCGGTATTCCCTATTCCGAGAAACAAGGCCCAATGTCTCGTGCAATAGTTCCACCATCTCAGATGTCATCGCATTGAGTTTGGATGGGCGATTCAGAGTGATCTGGGCGACGCCCTCACGAGGAGAGGTCAGAAGTACTTCAGTCATGCTCAATGGTGCCACGCATAACCCTTCCTCAACGCCTCGAAGGCGTAATCTTGGGATGCTCCATTAGCGAGTGTCTATGAGTATTTCCCAAGCCATTCCCTCCATTGCGCCTGCAAACACACCCTGGGGTCGTGCCATACGTCGTGGATTCTTCGCCTATCTAATATCTCGGCTCTTTGTTGTGATGGGCGCAGCCATTGCAGTCGCGGCCGAAGCGGTGACTGCACGTACAAATGACGAAGAACCGACTCCTGGTCTGAGTGGCCTCGTTCAGGTGTTCGATAGTTGGGATGGCCACTGGTATCTCGATGTAGTGCGCGAGGGGTACCCGCATCACATCATGCCGAACGTTACGTACTTTGTGTCAGACGCTCGTGCTGCTTTCTTCCCGCTCTACCCGCGACTTGTCCACTATCTCGACATGATTGTTCCAGGCGGTCCAGTAAGTGTTTCTCTTCTTGTCAACTTGATCTTCGGCGGCATCTTCATTTATCTCGTCGGCCGACTAGCACGCATCTTGTTTGATGATCGAACAGCGGAAAAAGCAATGATCATTGCAGCAATCTTTCCTGGAAGTTTTGTGCTGAGTTTTGCTTACTCCGAAGCACTACTACTGCTATTGGCCGCGTCGTGTTTTCTCGCTCTACACAAGAAAGCGTGGGTATGGGCCGGAGTATTCGCCGCTCTGGGCACGGCGTGTCGCCCGAACGGTGTTGCACTAGTGGCGGTCTGTGCTGTAGCTGCCTTTCTTGCAATTCGACAAGACAAAGAGTGGAAAGCACTCATTGCACCTCTGTTATCACCATGGGGCTTTGTCGGTTTCATGCTGTTCCTTCGTAGCCATACAGATGAACACTGGGCCTGGTTTCGGGTGCAACGAGAAGCGTGGAAAGAAGGAACGAGCTTTGGCGCCACCGCCGTCAGTCGCACCTTTGACTTCATTTTGAATCCAACTGGATCCCCCACGTCAGTTCTCACAGCAGCATCAATGGTTGCGATGATTCTTGCACTGTGGTGCATGTACCGCTTTCGACTCCCCCTCATGTACTACGCATATACAGCCGCGATACTCGTCCTCATGCTGGTGCCTGCCACCGTTACGGCACGACCCCGCTTCCTCTTCACCGCTTTTCCGCTTATCTTTCCAGTGGCGCGCATGTTGCGCGACGACGAAGATGGCTGGTGGCTAGTTGTACTCGGAATCTGTGTTGCTGGTCTTGTGACAGTGACCGGCATGTACGGCGTACGAGCCGCGATCCCCTGATCTTTACAAAGGCAATTTACGCCATACAGGCAACGGAACATTCTTCAGAATAAGAAACATCCATCTCAGTAAGCCTGGTGCCCACACAACTTTCTTGCCCGATGCAATGCCAGCCTCTGTGATCTTTGCTACCGATTCAGCATCGGTAGAGAACGGGGCCTTCTTCATGCCGGTGGTCATCTTGGTGGTCACAAAACCAGGGCGCACAACAAGTATTGATGCACCAGTTCCCACAAGTTCATGATCTAACGCCAACGCAAACCCATCTATACCAGCCTTTGTTGCGCCGTAAGCGGGGTTTCCTTTTCGCACGCGTTCACCAGCAACAGAACTCAACAGAACAGTTTTGCCGTACCCCTGCTGCTTCATCTGTTGAGAAAGTGCATAAAGCAAAACCATCGTGGAAGTGAAGTTCACGTCGCAAAGGGTGATGAGTCCTGTGGGGTCGCTGTAATAGTCCATACCTTCGTTGAGTACACCCTGGGCCACCACCGCTACATCAATATCGCCTATCTCAGAAACTATTTCCGTTACGACATGAGCCATTGAAGAAGCATCAGCGGCGTCGTAACGCACATGATGAATCTCCACATCGGGAAACGCTTCTTCTAACTCGGATGCAAAACTTGCTGCGGCTTCAAGATTGCGGCTCACTAGGGCGACGCGCGCAACTCCAGGTTTGATAATCCTTCGAAGAATGGCCTGGCCGATATCGCTAGTGCCACCAAACAGAACGATGTTTTGGGCTACCCCTACTCCGTTTTTCATGTATCTATTCATTTCCTCTTGTATGTTGAGCTGACACCAGTCCAAGTCTTCGTGCCAGATCACTACGCCACAGACCGTTGGGGTCCATCGCATCGCGAGTGTGCATCCACTCGTCAAGTCGCGGGTATCCACGACGTACTGCCGTGGGTGATACGTGTGAATCCTTCGCCAGGTAATGGCGACCACCAGCATCGAGAACCATGTTGTCCACTCTCGACAACAATTCAGGTAGACCTTTGATGCCTGCGGCTATGTCCAAAGTCAATGTCCATCCTTCAGTTGGAAAAGACATCGGCGAGAGGTTTTGTGGCCCCATGCGCTTTAGGACTGCCAGGAACGAAGCGACACCTGCCGACGAGAAAGTTTCGATAACTGCACGCAGCACATCGATTCGATCAAGTGGAACGATGAATTGATATTGAATAAAGCCTTGATTGCCATACAAACGATTCCATTGATGAACGCCATCAAGTGGGTGAAAGAATTGCGGAATCGACTCAATGCTCACATGTCGAGAACCTGGGGCTTTGCGATACCACACCTCGTTGAAAGCCTTTATCGACCATTTGTTCAGAAGGCCATTTGGTACCCAACTTGGCGCGGGGACTTTCAGGCGTGGGTCATACGCCAACACATCGTCATCTTTCACATCGGCAGCTGATGCATGTTCACCGCGGGTAAGGACTCCGCGCCCCATCGAAGGACCAGTCGCCAACAAGTCGATCCAGCACACTGAGTACCGATAATCATTATCTGCCCCATCACTAGACATGGCCTCACAGACCGCATCGAAATTTGTCAGTCGCTCAGTCTCGACGCGAACTCGACTGCTCTCTATGGGAAGCATCGAAACACGAGCACGCAAAATAATGCCTGTGAGACCCATGCCGCCTACCGTTGCCCAAAACCATTCCGGATTCAACCGTGGTGTTAACTCAACAACTTCCCCAGAGGCGAGTAAAAGCGTGATGGAAGAAACATGCTGGCCAAAACTTCCGTCGAAGTGATGATTCTTGCCGTGCACATCGGAGGCGATGGCCCCACCCACAGTTACAAAACGAGTGCCGGGCGTGACAGGAACGAACCAGCCACGCGGCACGCTCATACGCAAAATGGAATCAAGGCTGACGCTCGATGCAACGTCCAATACACCGGTTGTTGAATCCAAGAGAGCATCAATTCCGTGTGGGTCTCCTTCGGCGGTGATTTCTAAAACACTGCCGCCCGCATTTTGAGATGCGGCCCCATACGAACGCCCAAGTCCACGGGCAATGACGCCTCGCGCGCCCGATTGATTGATGACCTGTTTCATCTCGCTGACATCATTGGTGTGCACAAGGTCTGCAACAGTCCAAGCAGTTCGACCCCACCCTGAAAGTCGTTGCAAAGCCATGAGTCAATTCTAGGGGTTCTTGAATGCTAGAAGACGGAGTTACTTATGACGTATATACGGCTAGGCCATACACAACAACCCACGCCGCACCGAACAATTGAATAGTTCGATCCTTCAGAAAGACTTCTTCTGGAGCTCCGCCGTCACCATTTTCGAGAACCATGAGGTATCTGAGCAATGCCAGAACCATAGGCACGATGGAAAGCCCATGAAATGGAATTGTTTCGTCCACTTGTGATGCGTTTTCAAATGCCCACATGCAGTAGGTAACGACGGTTGCTGTAACCGCAACAACTAATACCTGGCGAAGATAAGTGAGGGAATAGGCCTTCAGTGAAACTCGCGTAGTTCCGGCATTATCCCCCATCTCTAACAGCTCAGCGAATCTCTTACCCGTGACAATGAAGAAAGAGCCAAAGGTCACGCACATCACAAACCACATAGACATGGGAGTCTGTGTGCCCGCGGCCCCGGCCATGGCCCTGAGAACAAAACCACTTGCAACTAATGCAAGGTCAAGCAGTGCAATGTGTTTCCACCATGTGCTGTAGCCGATAGTGAGAAGCGCATACAAAGCAATGATTCCCCCCGCAGCAGGCCGCACGAGAAAACCCACAAGTGGGCCGAGCACCAAGAGCACGGATCCGACAACTCTTGCTAACGGCAACGAGACAGCACCTCTAGCTATCGGGCGGAACTTTTTCTTAGGATGAAGTCGATCTTGTTCGACATCTTTAATGTCATTCCAGTAATACGTTCCGCTTGCTACTGAACAGAAAGCCACGAATACCACAAGAGTTTTCGACAACGATTCCCATTCGTTGAGAACTCCGAGAGCGCCCGGTGCAGCAAACACCAATATGTTCTTGCTCCATTGTTTGGGACGCGCCTCAGCAATAATCGACTGCAGTGTCATGGCACCATCTCGAGTTCTGTCTTTTTTACCTGATACGGATTTTCTACTAGTTCCAACATCTCATTGTCGCCACTTGAGTCGCCATATGCATACCGCACTGAAGAAAGAGGTATGCGCGCAGAGTCGCACCACGACTGGATGCGCCGTACCTTCTCTGCGCCTCGGCAGTTCACTCCACTGATTTTTCCTGTAAGCAATCCTGCACTGCTTTCCAACTCTGTGCACAACACAGCATCCACTTCAAGCAAATCACCTAACGGCTGAAGATACGGCGCCAATGAGGCCGAGACCAGAACAGTGACATGACCTTGCGACTGGTGCCAGCGAAGACGTTCTACGACATCTTGTCTCATCCAACCGTTAGCAACTCTTGCCGCAAACAACACACCTTCTTCATTGACGCTGGATTCAGACACACCAGTGAACACGCCCGAGACAAAAAGCGATTTCAGCGAATTGCGATCCCTATTTTTCAACAGAGTCAAGACCATTAAAGGCTGCGTTACTACTATGCGGACTAATTTATGCGCGCTTGATACACGCCTCATAAATGGCATAACACAATCACGAACCGTCAGAGTATTGTCCACATCAAAAACAGCAACGGTGACGTCCATGATGCGAGGTTAGTTGTCCGTTGACATCGAGCCGAGGATTGACGCCATATCTTCATAGAAATTCGGCCAACTCTTGGAAACAACCTCTGCATCACAAATCACCATTCCATCGGCAACTACAGACAAAACACTAAAAGCCATTGCTAGACGATGATCATGATGGGTATGCACTTTTGCACCGATAGGGCGACCCCCTACGATGCGCAAACCATCTGCTAATACCTCTACTTGAATGCCACACTTCCCCAACTCAAGAGCAACATCGCCCAAGCGATCACTCTCTTTGTTGCGAATGAACCCAACTCCGGAGATTTCACTAATTCCCTGCGCACATGCGCACAGCACTGCGACAACAGGTACCAAATCTGAGCAGTCATTCATGTTCAGTGTTAACGGCAATAAATCATGACCGCCAGATGAACCCACGATGACATCTGGGCCATCTACACCACACGTCGCCCCCATTCGTCGGACAATCTCCATGATTGTGCCGTCACCTTGACTTGTCGAATGAGAGAGCCCTGTGATGCGCAGAGAACCACCTCGAAGCACCGCTGCAACCATCGGAAATGCTGCCGAAGAGAAATCTGGTTCGACAAAGTATGTCGTAGGTGTGTACCCAGTAGATGCAACAACAATTTCTTGTTCCTTCACAACCACAGAGGCTCCGAACCGACGCATAACTTCTGCGGTGAGATGCACATAAGACCTCGACACCAATGGCCCTTCGATTGAAATGCGAATACCTTCTTCCAGCACGGGGGCAATCAGCATGAGAGCTGAAATGAATTGACTAGAAACGTCGCCCCGAATTGAAACACTTCCTCCGCGAAGCTTTCCGCGCGACACTGAAACGGGAAGATGGCCTACCTCGCCTAATGCGGTGATTTCGGCTCCCAAGCTTTGCAGAGCATCGTGCAGATCAGACATTGGTCGCCCACGCAATGCATCTTGACCGTCAATGATTGTTGTTGCATCCGACAATGCTGACACTGCCGTGATGAATCGGGACGTGGTGCCCGCTAATCGTGCATCAACGATTGTGGGCAAACGAGTAGTCGAGCCACCATTTATAGAGACCGCCGCGTCGTCAACACGAAAGAGACACTTTGTCTCAGATAATGCATCTAGAAGAACTTGCGTATCGTCACCATCAGGCAACCCGGAAATGGTCGAGGTGCCCTCGGCCAACATTGCACACACGAGGGCACGGTTGGCAATACTTTTTGATCCGGGGACTGAGATCTGAGTATCTAACGAACCAGCAGGAATCGACAGTCGAATATTGCTCATGAGAGGGGCGCAAGTGCTGGTCGAAATCCTCGCGCGATGAGGCCACCGCGAAAGATGTCGCCATGTTCCATACGAATCACAGCAACCATGACACCACGGTCACCTTCGGCTGAGTGCACCACTTCAAAGTCGTAGATGTTGACACCCAGTTCACCCGATAGTGCAAATACTTCTGCTGCTGCCCCAGGACGATCGGGAATCGGAATACGAATCTCCGACAAATCTTCAACAGCACCGGCTTTGCTCGGCAAATTCATGCGTGCCTGTCGAGCTTGTTCCAGACGATGAAGGAGTCCCCTTCGATCAGATGCAGACACCACATCTCGCATATCGATGAGTCCATCGATAACTGCATCAAGACCTCGAACGATTGCATCTTTGTTTTCTTCACAAATGTCAAGCCAAATGCCAGGGCGCCCAGAAGCAATGCGGGTCATGTCACGGAAACCACCAGCGGCTAATCGCAATAGTGCGAGATGCTCTTCGGAACGGTCATCGGCCAATCTCATGAGTGTCGCGGCAGTGAGATGAGGTACATGACTTACAACAGCAACAAGGTCGTCGTGTTTCTTGGGGTCGAGTGCAACTACCTCAGCGCCAAATCCGGTGACCATCTCTGCAACAGCTGCGAATGCGTCATCTGACGTTGCAGAATTGGGCGTGAGCACCCACACAGCGCCTTCAAACATGGTTGCATCTGCGCCATCAAGACCGTCCAGTTCTGAACCTGCCATCGGATGACCCGGCACGAATCGCGCATCATGAATACCCTCAGACACATGAGTCTTTACGGAGCCAACATCTGTGACAAGACCTGTGGTGGCAGACAGTGCTAGGGCAACGGCGTCAGGAACAAGCGCAACTGGTGTTGCTACGAATGTGACGACGGCATCTTCAAATAAACCTATGTGTTGAATGATGCCGCGTTGCATTGCTTCATCTAGACGCTTTTCATCTGAATCAGTAGCTCCCACGTCGTACCCTGCATTTACGAGGGCAAGTGCAATAGAGCCACCAATCAGACCGAGTCCAAGGACGTTGGCACGAGGAAGCACAGATGCAGACACGGTTATATGGTATCCGTCGGCCCTTGGTCGACTGCCTCAGATAATGCACGCACTTCTTCGAGCGTTAACTCTCGCCATTGCCCAGGGCGTAAACGCGTGTCACGCAATGGACCAATTCGAGTACGCACCAGTTGAATGACGGGATATCCCACTTCTTCACACATGCGACGAACCTGCCTATTGCGACCCTCATGAATCACTATGCGCAACACGCCTGGCTCGGGCTGGCCTACTTCGGCAGGTGCAGTCCATCCGTCATCTAGTTCAACACCATCACGCAGCTGCCGCAAAGCACCTTGAGATACACCATTTGGACCACATTCGACTTCAGCGATGTATTCCTTTTCCACTCCGTGACTTGGGTGCGTGAGATGCTGCGTCAGTTGTCCATCATTAGTCAGAATGAGAAGACCAGTTGTATCGATATCTAGCCGTCCAACAGAAAACACACGAGGCTGATCTGGCACAAACTCCAACACCGTCTCACGACCGTGTGTATCAATAGCGGTAGTCACAACACCTTCTGGCTTGTTCAACAGGTAGTACACCAAGCCAGGCAAAACACCAACAGGCGCATCATCCACACAGATCTCATCGGCATGCACGTCCACTCTTCTACCGAGAACTGCTACATCGCCGTTTACAGTGACTCGACCGTCCGCAATCAAGTCCTCGCACACACGCCGTGAACCGAACCCGACACGCGCCAACACTTTTTGTAAACGCTCCCCTTCAGCGAGGCGCGCTTTGTCTGCTAACTGTTCCCACAATGGTGGTTCAGGAACCGCGCCTCCCGGCGAGGAAGAAGAGACCATTACTGACTCTCTGGCGCGTCCACTGGAGCGTTGATATCAAGCAGCAAAGTCTTTTCAAGTGCTTCGACTAGAGACGCATCAGGAACAAATGAAGCAATCGGAGGCAAATCGCTGAGATCAGCAATTCCTAACTTCTCGAGGAAGAGTGATGTTGTTCCCCACATCACTGCCTGACCTGGACCCGTATCGCGACTGACCGGCATGATGTAAGCACGACCATGCAAGGTGCGCATCACAGCATCTGGATCAACTCCACGAATAGAAGCAATCTGTAAACGTGAAATGGGTTGCTTGTAAGCAATGATCGCCAGAGTTTCTAAGGCAGCACCAGAAAGTCGTGCGCGCTGACCATCCAAGATAAATCGCTCCACGTATGGGGCCATATCAGGGTGCGTCTGGAATCTCCATCCACCAGCAATCTTGGCCATTTGAAAACCATGTCCGGCAGTTGCATATGTCTCAGCTAGTTCAGCGCACACTGTTTCCACAGTTGCACTCGGAATCTCAAGTAACTGAGCCATTAGTTCGGTAGGTACTGGTTCTTGTGCCACCATCACCATGGCTTCAATCGCACGAACCATTTCTTCGGTCATCTCAACCTTCATATGAATCAATCTCCATTGGTGCGTCGGGGCCGATACCGGTCCACTGCACTGTGATGTCACCAAAACGGTCGCTTTGGTCAAGTTCGATGTAACCCTGTTTATACATCTCGAGAATCGCGAGGAACCGCACAACGATCTCTAGTCGCTCCACCAAATCTGCAGTAAGCCTGCGGAAAGATGATGTTCCAAGACGAGGCAGCTCTTCCATCATTTCTTGCACAGCTTCTGCGACCGTGAAACGAATGGGCGACACGTGATACAGGCTGAGCTCTTCACGAGGTCGTGGCGTGATTGCAGATACAAAACCCTTTTGAAGTTTCTCGATAGTGATTCCCTCGAGTAGGTCGGGGGCCACGTCATTGAATCGCTCGTCTACACCCGTGGTACGGCCATAGACGCGGTCAGCATCATCCACGAAGTGCGCAAGTATCTTGGCAACATCTTTAAACGTCTTGCATTCAAGTAGACGAGCCAACAACAGATCTCGCTCTTCCCACAGAGCAAGCTCGTCATCGAGGTCGACGCTTTCACGTCCAGGCAAAAGACGTCGCGTCTTTAGTTCAATCAAAGTCGCAGCAATCAAAAGGAATTCGGTGGCGACCTCTAGATCGAGTTCGGTCATCTTCGCTAGTTCGGCCAGATAAGCGTCAACGATGGTGGACAAGCTGATCTCGTGGATATCAACTTCTTCCCGCAAGATGAGATGCAACAAAAGGTCGAAAGGACCTTCATAAATCGGGGTTGCCACATCAATTGCCACGGTCTCATCGTAGTTCCCAGCCCCACCAACAAGAGCAATTGATACCGTTTCGGAGTCAATTTCGCACTAGCGTCTGAGCATGCCCCGCGTTTTGTCCTGCATTCAACCCACGGGATCAGTGCACCTTGGGAACTATTTGGGCGCTCTTATCAACTGGGTTTCCGGGCAACACGATGGCAACGTCTTTCATGGAATTGTTGACCTCCATGCGCTCACGGTGACCGACACTCCCGATGTTCTGGGCAAGCAAACCATTGAGTTGGCAGCGATGCTTTTCGCCGTTGGCCTCGACCCCGAAATAGCAACAGTGTTTGTGCAAAGCCATATTCACGAACACACAGAGTTGGCATGGATTATGGAATGCACAGTTTCATTCGGCGAACTCAGTCGCATGACTCAATTCAAAGACAAAGCCGCAAAGCGTGAATCAGATTTTGTATCAGCCGGCCTGTTTACATACCCAGCACTACAAGCAGCCGACATTCTTCTCTATGACGCAGAAGAAGTACCTGTTGGCGATGATCAGCGTCAGCACATAGAAATCACCCGCGATATCGCCATTCGTTTTAATCATCGTTTCGGCGAAACACTCGTATTACCAAAGGCTGTTCATCCAAAAGCCGGAGCGCGCGTGATGGACTTGCAAGATCCAACGTCGAAGATGTCAAAATCTGCAGTTGCAGACAATGGGCTCATCTACATGCTGGACGACAATGCCACCATCGAGAAGAAATTCAAGCGAGCAGTTACAGATTCAGACGGTGTTGTTGCATACGACCGAGAGAACAAAGCCGGTATTTCAAATCTGCTCGACATCTTGTCCGCTGCGACCGGAACACCAATCCCACAACTTGTTGAGCAGTACAGCCAATATGGCCCACTCAAGAAGGACACGGGCGATGCAGTTATTGCCGTGATAGAGCCCATTCGTTCTCGGTACAACGAACTAATGAACGACAAAGGCCAGTTGGCGCAACTCTTGAAAATTGGTAACCAGCGCGCACGAGAAGTAGCAGCACGCACACTAGACCGAACACATAAAGCAATCGGTCTGCTTCCACGTATCTAGATGTTGTCTGCTTCTCGTAACGAAGCGACCGCCTGAGTCGGACCCTCGCCTCGCACAAGCGCAACAGTCTCAGCTTCGCTAATGCTGCTCAACATCTCGGCACCCAATACTTCGTGTAGGTGATACAAACGAAAACGTCGCGTGCGTGGCCCAATGACCGTAGCGACTATTCGTAGAGACCAACCTAAACCAGACTGCACTTTGCCCACATCGTGAAGCAAGGCAGCAGCACTTTGAGCACGTGTTGCTTCGGGGTGCAACAGAAGAAAACGATGAAGCACATCTATTGAATGGCGTTGATCCCTGCCCGGCATTGTTGACCACAACGCAAGTTCAGCCGGGAGTAACGCTTGGCGAACCTGACTTGATACCTCGGGCGTCGCATTGGAGAAAGAACTGATTGCACGTCTAACAAGATGCATGATTATTGCTTTGCTCGGGGGTGGGCACTGCGATACACCGACAATAAACGCTCTTGTGACACTTTGGTATAAATCTGTGTTGTTGAAATTGTTGCGTGACCAAGCATCTCTTGAACGATACGTAAATCTGCGCCGTGCTCCAGCATGTGAGTAGCACATGTGTGACGAAGCACATGCGGAGACATCTCGCTTCGAATACCGGCACGCACGCCTGCATCACGAACGATATGCCATGCCTTCTGCCGATTCAGGCGTCTTCCTCTATTAGTGAGAAACACAGCTTCTCTATCTGCACCTTTAGCCCATGTGTCGGGAACCAAATTGTTGCGACCCGCAACCCCGAGATAAACACGCAAACACTCCTCTGCCGTTCTTCCAAATGGAACAATGCGTTCCTTCGAACCCTTCCCGAAGAGTCGCACCACTCGTGACGACATGTCGAGGTCGTCCAGATTCAGATCGCACGCCTCTGAAATACGCGCCCCTGTGGCGTATAGAAACTCGAGCAGTGCCCTATCTCGAATCTCGGTGGAACTTTCTCCCGTAGCAGCAGACAACAATGATTCAACTTCAACAAGCGATAACGGCTTTGGAACACCACTTGGCACTTTGACGCCTTCAAGGCGGGCACTTGGATTATCAGAACGAATATCTTCTGAGACTAGATACGAATGAAGCATTCGCACTGCAGCGATTCGCCGAGCAGTGCTCGCCACTGATTCACCAGAGGCCTGCATCACTTTCACAAAAGCTTCTATGTCTTTTTCCTGCGTTGAAAGAATTGTCAATTTACGTGACGACAAGAAGTCTTCGTATTTAACAAGATCTCGCCGATACGAGACCACAGTGTTCAGTGCTCGTCCTCTTTCGACCGTCATCCATTGCAAAAAAGATTCGACATGCGCATGTGCCACAGTTGGAGTGGGCGACTCGGTCATACCGTCAGCCTAAGAGGTCGGGATGTTGGCGTGCAGCCAACAAAAGCCCATACACAGTCTTGGCATCGCTAATCTCTCCGCGATCAATCATCTCGAGAGCCTCAGAGAACTTGTAATGCTCGATAGTCATAGAGTCTTCTTCTGGCCCGTGAGGCTCGGAATTTCCTGAAACTAGGCCAGTGGCAAGGTAGACCTCCACCGCAGAATCAGTCACCCCAGGCGACGACAAGCAGACTCCCAGCCGTGTAAATGTGCTGGCGACGTATCCCGTTTCTTCACGTAATTCGCGACGAGCAGTCTCCATAGGGTCTTCACCTGGCACATCGCGCATACCTGCTGGAATCTCGCGCACGGACCCATGCACGGCTGCGCGATACTGAGAGACAAGAACGACTCGATGATCGTCGGTCACCGCAACTATTCCCACAGCACCTGGGGTACTAACAAAGGTTCTCTGAAAATCGTCACCGGAGGGCGCAGTCACATGTCGTTCTACAAGGCGAAACATCGCCCACGAGTGAACATCGTGGTCTGAAGAGTGAATGAACCCGTCGGCACTGGGTAATGGCATATGACTAGGCCGTACGTGCGGCGACACCCGACAAACGCTTCTCGCGATTAACTAATGATGCAGCAATTAGTTCGCGGAATAACGGGTGTGGGCGATCGGGACGACTCTTGAACTCAGGGTGAGCCTGTGTTCCCACCCAGAACGGATGGTCAGTCATCTCAATGAATTCGACAAGTCTCTTATCGGGCGATGTACCACTGCAGATGAATCCAGCTTCTTCGAATCGCGCACGAAAGTTGTAGTTGAATTCATACCTATGGCGGTGGCGCTCACTAACAACAGTTTCTCCGTATGCATCAGCGACTTTTGTACCGGGTTGCAACACCGCGTAATACGCACCAAGCCGCATAGTGCCACCCTTCATGGTGACATCACGTTGGTCGACCATTAGGTCGATGACGGCGTTAGTTGTTGCTGCATCAAACTCTGTGCTGTTTGCATCTGCAAGACCAAGAACGTGACGCGCATATTCAATTGTCATTACTTGCATGCCTAAGCAAATACCCAAGCAAGGAACCAAGTTTTCACGCGAGTACGCCGCGGCAGCAATCTTGCCTTCAATACCGCGTGGACCAAATCCGCCAGGGATAATCATTCCGTCAAGACCATCGAGGCGACCAGATGCGAGCAAACCTTCAACGTCTTCTGCTTGAATCCAATCAATCTCAACTTTTGCTCCGTGATGAAAACCAGCATGCTTCAAACTCTCGACAACCGAGAGGTAGGCATCTTGCAGTTCAACGTATTTTCCGATCAAACCAATCTTGACTGGCTTAATAGAGGCATCTACTTGAGCGACAAGACCTTCCCATTGCGAAAGATCAACGTCACCTTCAATGCGCAATACTTCGCACGCAACTGTGTCTAGCCCTTCTTCATGCAAGATGAGTGGGAGTTCATAAATATTGCGCGCATCAGCAGCATTGATCACTGCCTTGGTGTCGACGTCACACATATGTGAGATCTTGCGCTTCAAATTACTGCTGAGTGGCTCCTCGCTGCGACACACGATGATGTCGGGCTGGATACCGCGCGAGCGAAGCTCTGTCACGCTGTGCTGTGTGGGCTTTGTCTTCTGCTCACCACTTGGACCAATGAATGGCACCAAGGTGACATGCAGGTAACAAACATTGTCACGCCCTGCTTCATTACGGAACTGGCGAATGGCCTCCAAGAAGGGCAAAATCTCAATGTCGCCCACAGTTCCGCCCACTTCTGTAATGACTACATCGGTGTCATCGGTGGCGATTCGGCGAATGCGACGTTTGATCTCATCGGTGATATGCGGAATGACTTGCACTGTCTTTCCGAGATAATCACCACGACGTTCCGCGGCAAGAACTGCTTGGTAGATAGAACCAGTCGTAGCGTTTGAACTACGTGTGAGATTCTCATCAATGAAGCGTTCGTAGTGACCAAGGTCGAGGTCGGTTTCCCCACCGTCATCGGTGACAAACACTTCGCCGTGTTCGAATGGATTCATTGTTCCCGGATCAACGTTGATGTAGGGATCCAGTTTTTGCATCGTGACGCGCAGACCGCGCATCTTGAGCAAGCGACCAAGTGAAGAGGCGGTCAGACCCTTTCCGAGGGAACTTGCAACACCACCGGTCACGAAAATGTGCTTGGGCATTTGGTCTCCCGCCAGGCTCGACTGCTAACGGGATTTCAGCATAACCGAAAACACCCCGCCACAGAGAAACCTCTACCGAGCCTTCTTTCCGCGACTGATGGGAGCACCCAAAGTGTTCAGAATCTCTTGCGCGTGAGTGAGCGCTGACTCGTCAGCAATTCCACCAGAGAGCATGCGTGCAATCTCTCCCACGCGATCTTCTTGCAGGACTTTTGTCGCCCGGCCATACGTTTTGCCCGACTTCACCGACTTTGAAACGACAATGTGGGAGTGCGCCGAGGCTGCCACTTGCGCCAAGTGAGTGACAGCGAACACCTGATGGTCTGTTCCAAGTTCACGTAACGCTTGTGCCACGGCCACAGCGGCTGCTCCACCGATTCCGGCATCTACCTCGTCGAACACCATGGTGGCGGGGTCTGTGGTGAGTACAAGACGCAATGCGAGCATGACACGAGCCAACTCGCCACCACTAGCAACCTTGGTGATGGGCATAGGCGCAGATCCCGGGTTTGCCGCCAACATGAATGAGACCGCTTCACCGGACGGGTCTGAACCCTCGTCGCCCACTGCAACCTGAATAGTGGCGTGAGGCAAAGCCAGGAGGCGTAGACGCTTCTCGACCGCTGCAGCAAGGCCAGGAGCAGTCTTTCGGCGCTGACGGCCCACTTCGAGCTGTCGGCTATGCAATACCTTCAACGCATTGGCACGGGAGGATTCGAGTTCTTGCACTCTTTCTGAATAACTCAGCAATTCATTAAGACGAGTACGAGCTTCAGCACCAAAAGCCATAACATCTGCGATGGTGTCGCCATATTTGCGCACCAGATCGCGCAGTGCCTGGCGACGAAGACGAATCTCTTCGAGGCGCTCTGGGTTTTCCTCGCTGTTTTCAGCAGCCCCACGCACAGTGTGAGAGATGTCGTTGAGTTCAGCCAAGAGATTCTCCACGCGCTCTCGAATTTCACGCATGGATGAAATAGGAGATAACGACCGAGACACCTGACCAAGGAGGTCGACAGCATTGCCATCGTCTGACAGCAGTGCAGACACTTTCAGGAGTGCTTCCTGATGACGAACGACATCACCTAGTTCATCTTCTTCGCGTGAAAGAGCCTGATCTTCATCGGGACGAGAAAGGCCAGCATTCTCAATCTCTTCACATTGGAAAGACAGCAAATCAATTTCACGAACTCGCGATTTCTCGTCGCCACCGAGAGCTGCCAGATTGGCGTCGATCTGCGTAACGGCCTCACGTGCCTCGCGTAATGCAGAGGTGTCGACCTTGCCGAAAGCGTCGAGAGAATCGCGCTGCACAGACGCCGACATGAGTCTTTGATGGGCATGTTGACCATGAATATCGACAAGGCTTTGACCGACTTCAGCCAAGGTGGCAACTGTGGCCATGCGATCGTTGATGTACGCACGACTGCGGCCTTCACGATGCAATACGCGACACAGAACTGTTTCAACATCGCCATCGGGGCCAGATGTAACGAAACGGGCTTCTACACGAGCCTCTTCTGCTCCGTCACGAATAACTGAAACATCAGCACGCTGACCAACAACTAACCCAATCGCTTCGACCAGCATTGTTTTACCAGCACCTGTCTCGCCTGTAAACGCCGTAAATCCGGAATCGAAAGTTAAACGAGAAGACTCGATGATCCCGAGATTTTCAATGGAGAGTTCTACAAGCATTAGCGATCTGATAATCCGAACTTGGTTTTCAAAATCTGATGGAAGCGTTGCTCTTCAAAGCGCACGAATCGCGCCACTTCGCTAGCGGCGCGCACTTCAACCACGTCACCAGGTTTCAATGTGTGCACCAAGTCGCCATCGGTGGCCACGTTCACGTGCCGATGGCCAAGGACTTCAATGCGTACTACTTCAGGCGCGTCGAGCACCATGGAACGGTCGAACAACATGTGGGGCGACACTGGTGTTAGCAACATGGCACGCAGACGAGGCGAAAGAATTGGCCCACGAGCCGACATTGAATAAGCCGTAGAGCCTGTAGGGGTTGACAAAATGAGTCCGTCGGCTGCATATGTAGTGAACGGAACCTTGTCGATGTCGACTGCCAACCGAACGGTGTGTCCAGCATCCTTCTTTTCGATAACTACTTCATTGAGAGCAAGGTGATTAGCGAGACGAGCATTGTTTGACCACATAGCGACTTCAAGCAGCATGCGGTCGTCATAAAAGAACTGAGTGCCTTCAACACCAGTACGCCAAGCTTCAAGACACGGCAACAGTTGTTCTTGCTCTACTGCTGCTAAATAGCCAAGGAGCCCAAGATTGACTCCGAGCACCGGGACCGTTGCGCCTTCAAGCGAGCGAATAGCGCGCAACATAGTGCCGTCACCCCCAATTGAAACAAGAAGATCAACGTCTGCGAGTCGGCCTGGCTGAACATGTGGCGAGTTGATGACGGCGTTGTCTGCTTCATCGACAATCGTGACCATTTGGTGGGTGGATGCCCAAGCGGCAACTTCGCGTGCAACATCAAGCGCATCGGGGCGAAAACGATGGACGGCGATACCGATACGACTCATACCTCATAACCTACGGAAACGGTGGGGCATTCCACGAACATCAAGAACTCCGTGTTCCCTTCGGCCCCTTTTATCGGAGATTCGGTCACTCCTCGCACCACAGACCCGAGCGTTTCAAGGTGGTGCGCCACGTCGTCACAGGCTGCCTGATGGATGAGTGGGTCGGTTATTACGCCCCGACCACGTGCCACTTCCATACGTCCAGCCTCAAACTGTGGTTTCACCAACAACAACATTTGTGCCTTCTCATGTCCTGGTTCAGGGGTTACTACGTCGACGAGTGCGCGCAGCACTTTTGTCAACGAAATAAATGAGAGGTCGGCAACGACAAGCGAACATGGAAAGACCATGTCGCCCTCTGACAAATCTCGAACATTGACTCCGTCTTGCCACGTAACGCGAGGATGCGATTTCATGCGTTCATGTAATTGATTGCGACCAACGTCTACAGCAAAAACACGTGTTGCACCCCGCTGAAGTACACAGTCAGTGAAACCACCAGTTGAAACACCAGCATCTAGAACAGAGCGACCTTCTACTGACACATTGAAATGTTCGAGTGCGTGTTCTAACTTCTCTCCACCTCGACTAACGAAACGTTTCGCCACCAGAACTTCAATTGCTTCATCGGGCGACACAAGTCGTGACGACTTCAAAGCAAACACTCCGGCTACCGTCACATTTCCTGCATCAATCATTCGAGATGCTTCGCTTCGAGTCTGTGCCAGACCTCTCTTCACAAGGGCCGCATCAAGTCGCATTCGCACTTACTTAGCGTACCTTTCACCAATTAGGGAGCAAGGAGATGTTGCACAACACCTGCAAGCGAGGGCGCAACAATGTCAGCATCTATGTTGTTGGCGTCTGGGGTAACGCCGCTGAGCACTAAAGCGAATCGACATCCCAGTGTGCGAGCGAATGCTCCATCTGTGTCGTCACGATCACCCACCATCACCATGTCTGCCACATCGACACCCGGACACATATCGCGCACGAGACCGGCCATGGGCGCACATGGTTTACCCGTGATGAGAGCCGTTACTCCCGTTGCCTTTTCAATGGCTGCCACTATTGAACCGCCGCCAGGAATCGGACCATCGGGGGTCGGATATGTGGGGTCATAGTTTGAACCGATCAACAGTGCTCCACCGCGAACTGCTGTGAGTGCATCTGCGAGCACTTGAAAATCGAACTCACGATGGAAGCCCACGACCACAGCATCAAAAGAACCACTGATAGGGCGGTTCTCGTACACAACTACCGTCTCTGCGCCAGTTGCGCGAACTTCTTCAATCAGGCCCTGACCTCCACAGACCAAGACACGCCACGATGACTTAATAGCGGTCACCGCACTCATCGCCGACGTGACCACATCGCCTTCAGCCGGGATGCCAATTGCATCGAGCGCCCGATATTGGTCGGCAAGCGTCGAGAAGGAATTGTTTGTCACAAACAGAACTCGAACTCCTGCCTGCCGCAGTTGTGAAATGGCGTCCACCGAGCCTGCAATTGGCCGGTGAGCCAACCACACCACTCCATCGAGGTCGCACAGCACAACTCTTGGTGTTTGGGTTTTGCTCATAGCCCTCAATCCTGCCACCCTTGTGGTTGTGCCACGATTCGAACCATTCCCCGCCCTTCGTTATGACAGCAAAAATTCGCTCGACATCTCGCCACAGACTTCTCCCCCCTACGACGTTTTCGATGAAAATGAACGTGCGGCGTACGCATCTGCCAGTGCTCACAATGTGGTGCTCGTGGATTATCCACTAGAGGCCGACGGCCCAGGCCGATACGAAATGGCAAACGCCACACTGCAGACATGGGTTGACGAGGGAGTTCTTCTCAGCGATGATTCCCCAACTTTTTCCATCTATCGAATGACGTTTACAGATGAAGCCGGACGCACACGCACAACGATTGGCGTCATTGGTGCACTCGAAGTTGTTGACGAAGGTGCGGGTGGAGTTCTCCCCCACGAGCGCACCACTCCGAAAGCAAAGACCGACCGTCTCGATCTCACACGTGCAACATCTGCCAACTTAAGCCCAGTGTGGGGCCTCTCACTAACACCCGGACTGACCGATGCTCTACAAGCACAAGCCACAGTTGTTGGAGAATGCACCGATGAGAACGGAGTGCATCACGTCATTGAACGTGTTGAAGACGCAAGTCGCATTGCAGAGATTTCACGACTTGTTTCATCTCACCCAGTTCTCATTGCAGACGGGCATCATCGATACGCAATTAGTCGCACGTTTCGTGATGAGTGCAGAGCTAACAACGTTCTTGCGGGCGCAAACCTCACGATGACGTATGTCGCTGAACTGATTCAAGATCAATTGAGTGTTGCAGCTATTCACCGCCTCTATGACTTACCAGTTAAACAGTTACTCGCCGCACTCGCTTCGCACTACACAACTACGAACGCAGGAAATGTTGGGCCTGAGACCATTTCCGAGATGGACTCTCAAGGCTGTCTCTGCGTCGTTGCTCCAGACGGAACCGGCACATATCTCACACCACGTGAAGACACATTTACAGGCGTGAGAGACATGGACAGTGCACGACTTGAGCATGCGTTATCAACAACCACACATGAAGTCACGTATCAGCACGGAGTGCATGAAGTATTGCAACGCGTGTCGACTGGCCAATACGGATCAGCCGTACTCATTCGGCCCGTGTCGTTACAAGAGATCAGGCGCACTGCAGACACCGGCGAATTGATGCCGCCGAAATCCACCTTCTTCACACCAAAACTTCGCACCGGAATGGTGATGCGAGACCTACGCAAATAGCCCTCGCTGCGTTTCTAGGAATCTACGAGATTGAAGCTGAGTAAATCTCGGCGATTGAGTTGCCAATCATTGTGTTGAACTCTGCCTCGGTCTGTTTTGCAGAAAGACCTTCAGTGAGTGCACGAGAAAAGCTGGCAATCATTCCGTTGTTACGAGACAACTTTGCGTTCGCGTCTTCACGGGTGTAACCGCCAGACAACGCAACCACGCGAAGCACGCTTGCATGGCTCACGAGTTCAGCATAGAAATTGTCTGTCTCGGGCAATGTGAGCTTCAACATCACTGGCTGATCTGCTGGTTGCTTATTCAGCTCTTCCAACAGCGCAGCCTTCAGAATGACTTCAGCCTCTGCTTTGCTAGGGCTGTGAATGTCCACTTCGGGTTCGATGATAGGCACTAGACCAGCAGCAAGAATTTGCCTGCCAACTTCAAACTGTTGTGCCACCACTGCCTTGATGCCTTCTTTGTTTGCCACTTTGATCACAGAGCGCATCTTGGTTCCAAAGATTCCTTGAGCTTTTGCACGGTCAAGCAGTGCACCCAAGTCAGGGTTTGGCTTCATGATCTGCACGCCATTGTTTTCATCGGCAAGTCCCTTGTCGATCTTCAAGAAAGGAATCACCTTTTTGTTCTTCCACAAATACTCTGCACTGCCAACACCATCAATCTGACGGTCCATGGTGCCTTCAAACAAAATTGCACCGAGAACTTGCTCACCAGAGAAGGCTGGGCTCTTCACCATACGAGTACGCATGGCATGAATCTGGTCGAACATCTCAACGTCACCGGAGTATTCGCTTTCCTGCACTCCATAAAGAGAAAGTGCTTTGGGGGTGCTGCCACCACTTTGGTCGAGGGCAGCAATAAAGCCCTTGCCTTCACGCATGCGAGTGACTTGTTCTTGATTCATGAAACGAAACCTTTCCGGCATCTCCGACGCTGGTCGGGACTTCCTTAGAATAGTCAAGAATCGAGAAGCTCTGTTATGTCATCGAGAGCTGCTGTGAGGTTTTTGCGCACCTGTGCCCGACGTCTCATCACAGAAACTGAATGAGCAAGCACCTCTGTGCGGCTAGATACCGATGTACCAGCGCGAAAGAAACGTCGACGCACTACGCCCACCACGCAGAGTTGAGCCCCTACGACAACGGTGGCGTTCTCGCCTTCAAGGGCGACAGGTACTGAAATTCGACCCTCTTCAGTGTGAGTAGACATATCGAAACTGGATGCAATTTCACCATTGGCAAGTGTGCGAGACACCAGAGGTGACGTGACTTCTCCAATGAGAACAACAATATTGAGATCTGCTGGAGTAACAGCAGTAGTTTGACGCGGCATAAGGCCTCCTTCTGTGCGAAGAAGGTGTGCCGCTATCCGCCGAGAGAGGCAAGCCTTTCGGCAACATCTACAAATTGACGGTCGTGCATTGCAACGCGCTCGAAAAACTGACGAGCCTTAATAACATTTCCCTCTTTGTCGTAGAGGTCGCCGATCACAAACCACTGACGAAGATGGTATTCAGAGGGACGATTCATATCGCCTGCTGCTTTATCCATGAGAGACAAAGCTTCAGAGACCAAGCCTCTGTCAGCCAATGAACCAGCCATCACGATGCGACCCTCAGCCAAGATCTCTGGGTGCGGTGATGCCTCGGCCAACTCGCGCCAGTACTTCTCACACTTTTCGTGGTCGCCTAACGCACGATGACAGTCAGCGAGCACTGCATGATTAAAGATCCAGTCCGGGTTCAATGCAATGGCTGTCTCAAGTTCTGTAACAGCACGCTTCCATTGCCCTGCACGGTAGAAACACAAGCCGAGCATCTCTCGCACTGCTGAAACGTCTGAATACTCACGCGACATTGGATTCAGAATCTTGCGAGCATCTTCATAACGATGAGCTTCAAAAGCCTGCAACGCCGCTTCGTAACGCTTCAACGCACGTGGCGAAGCTTTCTTTCCTAAAGCACGCTCAAATTGTTCAACAACGGAGTCGAGTGCACGCACTTCTTTACGTCCACCTTTTTGCGCGCGACCTGTGCCCTTGGCGCGAACGCCACCCAAGTTTGAATCACGCTTCGGACGCACTGACCCTTCGTCAATCCACTCTTCGCGTGAACGCTCTGGTGCAGCTGACATTTCTCCAGATGTTCGACGCTCGCCAATGCG
>SYAZ01000099.1 GCA_005788815.1 Actinomycetota bacterium
AGGATGGCGCGAGTGGTTGTTTACAGTCGACCATAAGAAGATTGGCATCATGTACGGCGCTGTCGCCTTGGTGTTCTTCATTGTCGGTGGTGTGGAAGCGCTGTTGATTCGTTTGCAATTGGCTCTGCCTGATGGTCGCATTCTCAGTGCCGATCAATACAACCAAATGTTCACAATGCACGCCACAACCATGATTTTCCTTTTTGCAATGCCAATGGCGGGCGCATTTGCGAACTACTTCTTGCCGCTACAAATTGGCGCACGAGACGTGGCTTTCCCACGATTGAACGCGTTGTCATTGTGGTTGCTCATTATTGGTGGACTTATTTTGAATGCATCTTGGTTCCTTGGTGGTGCCGCAGATGGTGGTTGGTTCATGTACGCGCCAAACTCTGGCCCAGTGTTCTCACCAAGTAATGGTGTGGATTTCTGGGTACTGGGTTTGCAAATTGCAGGTATCGCATCGCTGATTGGGTCCATCAACCTGATCGTCACCGTGTTGAACATGCGTGCACCAGGAATGTCCCTGATGAAGATGCCGGTGTTCACCTGGATGATTCTCGTTGTGCAGTTCCTCCTCGTGTTCTCACTTCCAGTCATTACCGTCGCACTCGTTTTGCTTATGTTCCAGCGTTCGTACGGTGCAACGTTCTTCGACGTGTCTCAGGGTGCAGATCCGCTTCTCTGGCAGCACTTGTTCTGGATCTTTGGTCACCCCGAGGTGTACGTATTGATTTTGCCGGGCTTCGGAATTATCTCTGAAGTGTTGCCAACCTTCTCCCGTAAACCACTGTTTGGTTATCCGTTCGTGGTCTTCTCCGGTGCATCGATCGGTCTCGTTGGTTTCGGCGTGTGGGCTCACCACATGTTCGCAGCCGGTCTTGGCCCTGTGTCAGTTGCAGTGTTCTCCATTTCCACAATGGCGATTGCAATTCCAACCGGAATTAAAGTGTTCAACTGGTTGCTCACGATGTGGGGCGGCAAAATTTGGTACACCACTGCGATGAAGTTCTCTATTGGACTCGTTGTGCTGTTCACAATCGGCGGATTGTCGGGTGTTACACACTCAGTTGCACCGTCTGACACACAGCAAACCGATACCTATTACATCGTTGCTCACTTCCACTACGTATTGTTCGGCGGCATGGTGTTTGGTTTGTTTGCTGGTTTCTATTACTGGTGGCCAAAAGTATTCGGCAAACTATTGAATGAAAAACTCGGATCATGGAACTTCTGGTTCATGGTGATTGGTATGAACCTCTCCTTCGGCCCGATGCACATTCTTGGTCTACAGGGTCAACCACGTCGTATGTATGTATGGACTGAAGCTCGTGCCGGAGAAGGACTTTTCAACTTTGGCTTCTGGAACATGGTGTCTTCAATCGGTTCGTTTATTCTTGCAATCGGCGTCTTGTTCTTCCTTATCAACATTGTCATCACAGCGCGCAATGGGAAACAAGCACCAGCAGACCCGTGGGATGCTCGTACGTTGGAATGGCTAACAACTAGCCCACCCAAAGCGCACAACTTTGATCGCATCCCCGTTGTTCGCCATTTGGACGAGTTCTTCCATCGCAAGTACGAAGAGGATTCGAGTACAAACTCAATGCGTCAGGTGGCGATTGGTGAAGATTTGATTCGTGCCGAAGAAGCTGCTGCTGATTCCGACATTCATCTTCCTGGTCCGTCGTACTGGCCATTAGTGCTTGCAATTGGTGTGGGCGTATTGGGCTTGGGCGTGGTGTACGGAACACCAATCATGGTGGTTGGTGCTGCGGTCGTTCTTCTTGCATCGTTCGGATGGGTTCTCGAGCCTTCCGTACCAGAAGCAATTGACTATGCCTCACCAGATGGTGACGGACACTCGAAGGAGATCGCTACTCATGGCTGATACCGCAACTCATACAGATCACGCAGCAGATCACGGACATCATTCGTCTACTGGTTTGTCTAATAACAAGCTGGCAATGTGGCTCTTCTTGGGCTCAGAGTGCTTGTTGTTCGGTGGCCTCATCTCTACGTACATGCTGTATCGCGGACGCGTGCAGGACGGCCCGCACCCATCGCAGATTTACGACATTCCATTTACTTCGGTGAGCAGCTTCGTTCTACTCATGTCGTCTCTCACCATGGTGTTGGCAGTGACTTCAGCACAACGCAATGATGACGCTCGCACCAACCTGTGGCTCACAATCACAGCACTTCTTGGCGCAACCTTTGTTGGTGGCCAGGTATACGAGTTCACCACGTTCTACCGTGAGGGTCTTGGCTTCACCACAAGCTTGTTCAGCTCCAGCTTTTACACCTTGACCGGATTCCACGGAGTTCACGTATCTGTTGGTGTAATTATGTTGCTCTCCACAATGGGCATCATTAAGCGCAACAGAATCACTGGCAATAAATCTGAAGTGGTTGAACTAGTTGGCTTGTACTGGCACTTCGTCGACATCGTGTGGATTGTCATCTTCACGCTGATTTATCTGATTCCATCTTGATCGGGAGCAACGCATGAGTACGGAACCACAAACACAGAGTCATGAACACGGCATGTCCGATGCCGGGTATATAAAGATTGCTCTTATTCTTGCCGCCATTACGGCGCTCGAGGTATCTACGTATTATGTAGATTTCGGCCCGTTGTTCATGCCTTCTTTGATGATCATGATGGTCGTCAAATTTGTCATGGTTGTTTCCTATTTCATGCACTTAAAGTTTGATAACAAGATCTTCAGTGTCTTGTTCTATACAGGCCTCGGTCTTGCACTGTTTGTGTACTTCGTCGCGCTGGCAACATTTAAGTTCTTTATTGCTTAATGGTGATAGGGGTCGGCTGTGCTGATCGCAGCAATTGAACCAACGCTAAATACGGCTCCGTGGCGTTTTCAATTTCACCCTGAAATCTGGATACTTGTAGTTGGCCTTGTGGTGGCTTTTGTTTATGCCGTGCGAGTTGTGGGTCCTAAAGTCGCACCCGAAGGCCAGGTAATCTCTCGCAAGCAAATCCTCACATTCTCTTTGATGATTCTGTTGTTGTGGTTCGCAAGCGACTGGCCCGTCCACGACATTGCCGAGGAATACTTGTACTCGGTTCACATGATGCAGCACATGGCGATTGCGTATTTCGTACCCCCATTGGCATTGCTGGCGATCCCGGAATGGTTGTTTCGGCTCCTCATCGGTCAGGGACGTTTGTACCGGGCAGTGCGATTCTTAACGCGACCAGTGGTGGCTGCAGTGGTGTACAACTTGGTCTTACTCACCACACACATTCCTTCACTGGTGAACAGAAGTGCTGCCGGTGGCCCATTGCATTATGGGTTGCATGTCCTCCTGGTATTGAGTGCCCTGATGTTATGGACCCCCGTGTGTGGACCAGCCCGAGAATGGCGCATGACATACGGCGGCATGATGCCGTATCTCTTCGCAACATCTCTTATCCCGACCATTCCTGCAGGTTGGCTCACATTTGCCGAGGGTTCGGTGTATAACCATTACGACACGCCGGTGCGCGTATGGGGCATGTCTGTGTTGAGTGATCAGCAACTAGCCGGCGGAATCATGAAACTCGGTGGATCTGTCTTTATGTGGTGCATCATCATCGTTATCTTCTTTAAACGATTTATGAAGAACTTTTATTCTCATCAGTCGTATGCGTCCAGCAGTGAGATTCCCGATGCAGAGATAGTGGGCACAGATGCACCATTAATGTATTCGGAAGTGGAAGCTGCATTTCAACGTGTGCGTCCAGCCTCAGAGGGCGAAATTACTCCCAATTCTTAATATGAAGTATGTGGTGACCGACATGCCTCGAGATGGGGCATTGCGTTCAAGAGCGGCCCAATGGTCATTCGACGAATGGGGAAGTTTGTACCCCGATGACTCCGTGCAGTGGTATTTAGATTTGTATGCAGCCTCTGATCAGGATGAACGTTCTCTTCCTATTTGTCTTGCCGCACTGAACGAAGATGGTGCAATTATTGGCACTGCATCGTTGATTGAGAATGATGAATTGCCGAATGCTCCAGAGCCCGGACCGTGGGTTGCGGCCGTGTACGTAGATGTTGCATACCG
Source organism: Actinomycetota bacterium (assembly GCA_005788815.1). Taxonomy (GTDB): domain Bacteria; phylum Actinomycetota; class Acidimicrobiia; order Acidimicrobiales; family Ilumatobacteraceae; genus UBA2093. The sequence goes on from SYAZ01000099.1 coordinate 4,072, forward strand.
TGGTACTGGTGTAGGTGCTGCTCTCATTGCAGAAATTCTTCACCGTTCCCGCGACTTGGGGTACAACGATGTGTATCTCTATACCGAGTCAGTACCAAAGTGGTACGAATCTATGGGGTGGTCTGTGATTCGCACGGATGATTCATTGGGCGTAGAAGTAACGGTGATGGTGCACCGCGACTAGTGCGCTAGCTCCAACGGAAACGTTTCGCAGCAATAGCGGGCGCAAGAATTGCCCAAGCACACAGCACGGCACCAGGAACAAGAAGTGCTCCAGAGTCTCCGTTCAATGTTGTACGTAACAAATCCGCGAGTGCAGTTGATGGGAGTACTTGTGCTGCAGTACTTGCAGCAGAGGGAAGTGAGTCACGTGGAATGACCATTCCGCCCAGTAACAACAGCAATAGATACAGCCCATTTTGTGCTGCCAAGTTGATCTCAGCGCGAAGTCGTCCCGCGAGGATAAGACCAATACCTGCAAAGGCAGATGTGCCACCAAGTACGGCCACTATTGCAAGTGGCCACTGATTGCCTGCTGGTTCCCATCCCAGGAACAGACCAAGGGCAAGCAGCGCTGCAACTTGAATAACTTGCACACAAAAAACGGAAAGAATCTTTGTAAGAACCAATTGCCCACGCGTGAGCGGAGTAGCACCCAGGCGTTTTAGTACCAAGTACGAACGTTCAAAGCCAGTGGCAATTCCAAGGCTCACCATTGCCGACGACATGATTGCTACAGCGATCACGCCGGGCACCAAAAACTGAATCGGCTCAACATCACCACTTGGTAATACATCAACTGAGCCGAAGAATCCGAGAAGAAGTAGTGGAATGATCATCGTGAGTAATAGTTGCTCGCCATTGCGAGCGATGAGCATTAATTCAGCGCGCAGTTGTACAGCAATGCGTTTCATTGCGGGCTCCGAGTAAAACGGCGATAGGTCTCTTCAAGGTTTTCCGTGCCCATGTCAACTCCCAGTAACGGGTGTTGATTGTCTGAGAGCCATTGCGAAATCCGCGTCATCAACTGTGGTGTTGGCTCAGATGCGACTTCGTATAAACCTTCACTAATCACTGTGATGGGACTTTTTACAGCAACAGCAAGTTCGGCAGTTACTAAGCCAGGTGTGGAAGTAAAGCGAAGGCGTTTGCGTGCTGATGCAAGAGACTCAATGTCTCCACTTGCCAAGATTTTTCCTTCTTTAAAGAAGACAGCATGTGTAGCAACTTTCTCTGCCTCAGCCATGTCGTGCGATGCAAGCAGCACGGTGGTGCCTTCTTGAGAAAGACCAAGGATGATGTCGCGAATGACATCACGTCCATCAATATCGACACCAGATGTTGGTTCGTCGAGAAAGATGACTTCTGGTTTGGCGGCAAGTGCAAGTGCCAAAGACAATCGTTGCTGCTCTCCGCCAGACAATCTTCGCCATGTGCTCTTGGATCGCGCACTGAGACCAACTAATTGAATGAGTTCAGTGGGATTGGCACCTTTTCCGTGGAGCGCACAAAAGTGCTTGATCACATCTTTCACGCGAGCACTGGGGTACACCCCGCCGCCTTGCAGCATGACTCCCATACGGTTCGTCAATTCACGGTGCTGTTTCACAGGGTCTAGGCCAAGCACGCGCACATGGCCCTGGCCAGTGCGAAACCCCTCACACACCTCAATAGTGCTCGTTTTCCCTGCACCATTTGGCCCCAAGATGACGGTGACAGACCCAGTGGGGGCTTCAAAAGACACATTGTCGACAGCGACCAAGTCGCCGTAGCGGACTGTGAGATTTTCGACAAGAACTGACACGCCTCCACCTTACGAACAAATGCCTCCTAGCGAGAAAGCACAGACAGGTAGCCTGACAATCTGTGATTGATGTACGACTTCTCCGCACCAACATCGAAGGGGTGCGAACTGCCCTTGCCCGCAGGGGTAAGCCCGAAGTGCTCAGCCAGATTGACGAAGCCGTGCAACTCGATAGTCGTCTGCGAGATATTACGACTGAACGTGACGCCATTCGTGCAGAGGTGAACGACCTCTCAAAGCAAGTAGGCACTTTGCGCCGAGATAAGCGCAATGAAGAGGCCGAGGCGCTGATGGGTCGCAGCCGCGAACTAGGTGAGACCGAGCGAGTGCTGCAAGCAGAGTTCGACGAAGTGCAGGGTGGGCTCCACCAAATCATGTTGCGCATTCCAAATCTTCCTCATGCTGACGCGCCGAATGGTGCTGGTGATCACGAGAACCCTGTGGTGAAGGGCCCTGTCAATATGCCTGCACAGTTTGCTGATCACCAGCGTGTGCCGCACTGGGAGACCGCAAGTCACCTTGGCATTTTGGATAATGAACGCGCAACCAAGATTGCCGGTGCCATGTTTACGATGCAACGTGGCTTAGGTGCAACATTGGCTCGTGCACTCTGTCAATTTGCACTCGATAGCAATGCCGACGCGTTTGAGGAAATTCGCCCACCAAGTTTTGTTACCACTGCAACGTTGACAGCTACTGGGCACTTGCCGAAATTTGCCGATGATGCATACGCAATTGAACGTGACGATTTGTGGGCGATTCCTACTGCTGAAGTGCCACTCACCTCGCTTCACGCTGGTGAAGTTCTAGAAGAATCTGAATTACCAGTGCGCCTTATGGCATACACACCGTGTTACCGCCGCGAAGCAGGTAGTGCAGGTCGTGATACACGTGGCATGTTGCGCGCACATGAATTCGACAAGGTTGAAATTTTGGCCATTGCACGCCCGGAAGATGCGCCAGAATTGCTGACTGAATTAGTTGCCCGCGCTGAATCTTTGATGGCTGCTTTAGAACTTCCGTATCGAATCATTGAGATTTGTACTGGTGACATGGGCGGAAGCCATCACCGCAGTTACGACATAGAGGTGTATGCACCAGGTTGTGATGCATGGTTGGAAGTGAGCAGCGTGTCGTGGTTCTCTGATTACCAAGCTCGTCGCGCCGACATTCGTTTTAAGCGCACAGGCCAAAAAGGCACTGAGATTGCGAACACCTTGAATGGTTCTGCATTGGCCGTACCACGCGTATGGGCTGCAATTTGTGAGAACTATCGCCAAGCCGATGGAAGCGTGCGTATTCCTACAGTGCTGTTGCCGTACATGCGTGGGGTCACTCACATCACACCAAAGGCATAGCCACAATGGGCATTGCAGATCGTCGTCTTCAATACGAAACTGCGGGTCTCGACATTGATGATTTGTTGGCCGACCCAATCGCGCAGTTACAGCAGTGGTATCACCAGGCTGAAGAGGCAGGTGCTGCTGAACCTAATGCAATGGTGGTGTCTACG
>SYAZ01000100.1 GCA_005788815.1 Actinomycetota bacterium
CAAGAACTGGGGCGAAATGCGACACAATAAAAGGTGACCGTCAGGGGAATAAATGTCGAACGCGCCATTGCAGGGAATCAAGGTTGTTGAGTTAGGCGTGTGGGTGGCTGGGCCAGCTGTTGGCGGCTTGCTGTCTGATTGGGGAGCAGATGTCATCAAAGTTGAACCCGAGACGGGCGACCCTCAGCGTGCTGTCTTTGGCGCACTTGGCGTGGCAGATCAGACCGGTGTGCCGCCTTTTGAAATTGATAACAGAGGCAAGCGTTCAGTGGTGATTGATCTACGCACGCAAGAGGGCATTGCTTCCATGATGACTCTGCTTGCAGACGCCGACATTTTCGTCACCAACGTGCGCCCTGCTGGATTGCAGCGGTTGGGTCTTGATGCTGAAACCCTCACCGCAAAATTTCCGCGATTGATTTACAGTATCATCACTGGTTACGGATTAGATGGCCCCGATGTTGATCGCGCGGGATACGACATTGGCGCATTTTGGGCACGCAGTGGATTAGCACACACCACAGTTGCGCCCGACGAATTGCCGCCTGGCATTCGTAGTGGACAAGGAGATCACACCACAGCATTATCACTAACCGGCGGAATCATGGCTGCGTTATTTGATAGGGAACGCACAGGAAAAGGACGAGTTGTTTCCACCAGTTTGTTGCGCACGGGTATCTACACAATTGGGTGGGATGTGGGCGTGTATTTGCGATTCGGTAAACGACAGGGCACACGGTCTCGTTCAAAGAACCCAGCACCACAAATGAATTGCTATCGCTGTGCAGATGGTCGCGCATTTTGGTTACTCGGATTAGAAGCAGATCGACACTGGCCAGGTCTACTCGAAGCCATTGGTCGCAAAGAACTGGCAATCGAAGAGAAATTTTTGAATGCTCGCACTCGTGCGGTGAATTGTGAAGAACTCATCGCAATCCTCGACGCGCATTTTGCAACACAGCCATACGAATACTGGACAACACAATTTGATGCACATGATGTGTGGTGGGCTCCATTGAATTCCATTCCCGAGGCGGTACACGATGAACAAGTGATTGCCTCTGGCGCATTTGTTTCAATGACACCTCAACCAGGTGAAGAGCCGTACCGTGCTGTGAACTCACCAGTTGATTTCAATGGTTACACGCCTACATATGGCCCGGTGCCGCAACTCGGCCAACACGAACCGAAATGGTGAATGAATGTCTGCTAGTAAATTCGACATAGTCACTATTAATTCATCTCGCACTAATGAGTTGTCCCAGTTTTGGGCTGAAGTCCTGGGCTTGCAAGAAATAGAACGAGAAGACGGAGACAGGTGGATTCTCCTTGGAGATTCTGTTGGTGGGCGCACTATTGGGTTTCAACGTGGTGAGCACATAGGCGGGTCAATTCACATTGACCTGTCATGTTCGGTGAGTGATTTCCCAGCAGAACGAGAACGCCTCATGCGGTTGGGCGCTACAGAAACACGAGCAATGCGCAATGAACCGTACGGTCTCATCGCAAATTTTGCCGATCTTGACGGCAATCTGTTCGATCTCTGCGCGTATGTAACTGGCGACTAACGCCGCATCGTTACGAACGAGGGTCGCGACCCCAGATGGCATGCAAGATGTCGTCAGTGAATTCTGGGCGACACACAAAGAAATCTGGAAGCCACGTGTCTGCTTCGTTGTAGAGAAGCGGCGAGCCGTCCAACCTGCTCGCGTGTAATCCTGCAGCCATAGCCACAACAGCAGGTGCTGCAGAGTCCCATTGATTCATGCCGCCATCGTGCACATAAATATCTGCTTCGTTCATTACGACAGACATCGCTTTCACACCGGCACTGCCGAGTCTGTATGCATCGCAATCTAAATGCTCAGCAACAAGAACTGCTGCGTATGGTGCGCGATTGCGAGAAGTAACGAGGCGGGGTTTGCCAGGTGTTCGCTCTGGCACAACAGGTGCTGGTTGTGTGCCGAACACAGTGGTGATGCTGGGAAGTGATACTGCTCCAGCGACAAGTTCACCGCGTTCCCATAACGCAATATGCACGGCCCAGTCTGCGCGACCTTCACCGTATTCGTTGGTGCCATCAAGTGGGTCCACAATCCACACACGGTCGGCAGCCAAACGACGGCGATCATCGGAACCTTCTTCAGACAACACCGAATCACTAGTACGTAACGCAGTGAATGCTTCCATCAAAAAGTTGTGGGCCAGCATGTCGCCTGTGTCTTTGAGGTTCCACATTGTTGTGCCACGTTCCACCAACTCTTCACGGTGGGTAACGAGCATGTCGCCCGTAACTCGCGCTAATTCAATAGAGAGTCCGTGGTCATCAAGGCCCTTCCAGGAATCGAAGAGCTCAGCGTTGGTCATTGTTGGCCGCGTGCCAAATCAATGGTGTCGCGTACAAGTTGACGTATGTCTGTTTCATCGGCGCCTGCTTCGACCAAAGTGCGAATGCGCTGCTCCACTCGTTCTGCCATGACGTCATCAAATACATCGAGACGACGAGTTGCTGTTGTGGCCGAGACAGCCATCAAGATGAGCGCAGCCACAGCTGTGACCATGCCGGCAGTCAGAACCCAGCCTTCATTGTTTCCAAGAATGGACGACACAATGAGAGCGGGGATACCTGCCAAAAAGAGCGCGAAACAGACGAAACGGATGAGCTTCAACGACATGTTTACCTACTGAGGGGCTTGTACTTGATGCGGTGTGGCTGATCGGCGGCAGAACCGAGTTCTTTATGTCGCCATGATTCGTATTCAGAGAAGTTTCCTTCAAACCAACGCACTTGGCTGTCGCCTTCGAATGCCAAAACATGTGTGGCAATACGGTCAAGGAACCAACGGTCGTGGCTGATGACAACTGCGCAACCCGGGAACTGGTCGAGAGCATCTTCAAGCGCGCGCAACGTATCTACGTCCAGGTCGTTTGTTGGTTCGTCGAGAAGCAAGACGTTTCCGCCACGCTTCAACACCTTGGCAAGGTGAACGCGGTTACGTTCTCCACCTGAAAGATCGCCAACAAGCTTTTGCTGGTCGGCACCTTTGAAGTTAAAGCTCGCAACGTATGCGCGACCGTGAATTTCACGACCGCCCACTTTCATGTGTTCAACACCTTCAGTGATTTCTTCGTACACAGTCTTTGCCGGATCGAGCGAATCTCTGTTTTGGTCTACGTAACTCAACTGCACGGTGTCGCCCACAGTGACAGTGCCGCTATCTGGTGCTTGTTGTCCCGTAAGCATGGCAAACAATGTTGATTTACCAGCACCGTTTGGCCCGATGATGCCCACAATGCCAGCAGGAGGCAATGCAAACGTGAGGTCTTCGATAAGAAGTCGATCTCCGAAACCTTTCGACAGGTTTTCTACCTTGATGACGTTGTCGCCAAGACGAGGGCCTGCAGGAATGTTGATTTCCAATTTGTCTGGACCGCGCTCTGCAGCCATTGCCTCTGCGTGCAACTTGTCGTACGCAGCAAGACGCGCTTTACCTTTTGCCTGACGCGCCTTGGGTGACATTTTCACCCACTCAAGTTCGCGTTGCAATGTGCGAGCACGGTTGTCGGTTTGCTTTTCTTCCGAAGCCAAACGTGTTTGCTTCTGCTCTAGCCAAGAGGAGTAGTTGCCTTCGAATGGGAATCCGCGACCACGATCAAGTTCAAGAATCCACGATGCAACGTTGTCGAGGAAGTAACG
>SYAZ01000101.1 GCA_005788815.1 Actinomycetota bacterium
GACAACATCCACGTAGGGAATGGTCCTGGCGCAATGGCATTCACAATGATGTGACGACGCGCAAGACGACCAGCCAAAACCCTAGTCAGCGAGTGCACAGCAGCCTTCGAAGGGCCGTACGAATAGGTCTCAAAACTAGGTGTACCGATTCCATCGATTGAACCAATATTCACGATGCGCGAGGTGTCGTCTTTTGTGGCACGTGCTTGGAGCAATGGCAACAAACGCTGCGTAAGGAAGAACACGCCTTTCACATTGGTGTCCATTACTTTGTCCCAACCAATTTCAGGGAACTCTTCAATAGGGGCACCCCATGACACACCAGCATTGTTGATGAGAATGTCGAGGTGCTTTTCGCGCTTTGAGATCTCTGCGACCAATGCATCGATGCCATCAATCTCAGCAACGTTTGCAGGAAGCGAGATGCACTCACCGCCGTAGTTCTTCATCAGACGCTCAGCAGCCTCATCGCAGGCTTGAGCCTTACGAGACGAGATGTATACCTTGGCACCATTGGCCAATAGCCCGGCTGCGATCATCTCGCCAATGCCACGAGAGCCACCTGTAACAAGGGCGACCTTGCCTTTGACTGAGAATAATGATTGCACGGACATGTCTGACATGGGATTCCTCCAGGTTGGGGTACCCCTAGACACTAGGACATCCACCTTCTCGAGCCCCGAGTGCACTGTGTATCGTTCAGAGAACTGCAATCAGGGGGCTGACATGGCACATGATCTCATTATTCGCAACGGACTTATCGTCGATGGCACTGGTCGCGACGGGTACATATCTGACATCGCAATTGATGGCGACACCATCACCTTTATTGGTGACCTCACTGGTGAAATCGCCACTCGCGAAATTGATGCCAAGGGCCTTGCAGTAACACCAGGCTTTATTGATTTGCACACTCACCTCGATGCACAAGTGGGTTGGGACCCACTGATGACATCAAGTTCCTGGCACGGTGTCACCACAGTTCTCATGGGCAACTGCGGAGTCACGTTTGCACCAGTTGCAAAAGGTGACGAAGGTTTCCTTGCAGAGATGATGGAAAGCGTTGAAGACATTCCACGCGATGCAATTCTGAATGGACTCGCATGGGATTGGGAGTCTTACCCCGAATATCTTGACTCTGTTGAGCGCATGAACCCTGCCCTCAACATTGTTGGCATGGTTGGCCACTGTGCAGTGCGCTACAACGTGATGGGAGAACGCTCTCTCACAGACGAACCAGCAACTGCGCAAGAACTACAACGCATGAGCGACATAGTTGCCGAATCTGTTGCGGGAGGAGCTGTCGGATTTTCTACCTCACGCATCTTGTTGCATGTTGTTCCCGATGGCCGTTACGTTCCAGGAACCTTGGCCCCTAAAGAGGAATACTTGGCAATCGCCGATGGCCTCAATGCTGGTGGCGGCGGAATTTTCCAAGCAGTCAATGATTTTCAAACAAAGGCCGCTCATGAATTCGACTTGCTCCAATCCATGTCAGAGGCGTGTGGCGATGTGTTGTTCTCTGGCGGTGTTGGCAACGGCACAAACCGATCTGCTGAAGGATTCGGAAAATTTCTAGATAACACCCGCGCTAATTCGGGTCGCATTACCTCTGCCGGCATGACTCGCCCTAGTGGATCGCTTTGCGGTCTCGCACAAATTTCTCCGGTAAAGGGAAAGAAGTGGCGAGCACTCATGGATCTCCCCACTATCGAAGATCGTGTCGCTGCACTTCGTAATGCTTCCACACGAGCAGAGCTTGTTGAAGAAGGAAAAGAAAAAGGAATGTGGTACGACCCGAATCACATTTACCCACTGGGAACTGAATTCTCTCCGAACTACAACGAACAAAACGGAGTATCGATTGCGCAACTTGCTGAGGCTGCAGGCGTACACCCAGTAGAACTTGTCATTGATCGCCTTATTGAGAGCAACGGACTCGAACTCTTCAACACCTGGTTCTTCAATCGCAATACATCTGACCTCGAGGATTTTCTTGCACTTGACCATGTGTACCCCGGCCTAGCCGACACTGGCGCCCACATCGGACAAATTTGCGACGCCGATGCAACAACGCACTACCTGCAGTACTGGTACCGCACGCGTGGTGTTGTCACATTGCCACAAGCAATTCGCAAATTGACCAAAATGCCTGCCGAGGTATTGGGATTGAAGAAGCGCGGAACCCTTGAAGTAGGACATTTCGCGGACATCAACGTGTTTGACCCACAGACAGTGGCATCAGGACAACCAACGTATGTCAATGACTTTCCAGACCAAACAGGACGCTTGTTCATCAAATCGCGCGGATACGCCGCAACGATTGTGAACGGCGCCATTGTGACCGAGCAAGGTACACACACTGGTGCTCGCCCTGGTCGCGTTATTCGCGAATTCGCTCGCGCCTAACGCGGCGGACCACTGGTTGTAAACGCCGTGCCCGGCGGGTCAATCGCCCACTCAGGTGACTCACCCCATGAATCGCTGTAGATCAGTTCTTTCATTGGAACACGACGCACTGGGCCGTGTGCGCCTTCTGGTTTACCGAGCGTGATCGATGCGGCAATAAACGCATTCTCAGGAATCTGTAGCAAATCGCGAAGTTCAGAATCAACAAAACCGTGAAACCCTGTGAGTACTCCGCCGTAACCGCGCGCGCGTGCTGCAAGTAAAAGGTTCTGACACGCCGGATACACCGAAGCACCTTCAAGTGGATTGGGTTCTCTATAACGAACCATCACGGCAAGAACTAAAACTGGAACGTTCGCAAAATTATCGACATACGACTGCATCGTGCGCGCCATTCGCGCTTTTGGAGAATCATCAATGGTTCCCGAGTTCTCGTCGTACCCATCATTGTTGCGTTTATGGTTCCACAATTTCTGTGCACCAACTGCGATCAACTCTTTGGCTTTAACCGCTATATCTGAATCTGTCAGCACAATGAAACGAAACGGCTGTCTGTTACTTCCACTTGGTGCACGCGTTGCCGCAAAGAAAATGTCTCGCAGCACATCGTCAGGAATTGGTTCGTCTTTGTATCTGCGAATTGCTCGTGTGGTGGCGATGCCTTCTAGCAATCCCACTGTGTCAGTTGCTAATGGTTGCTGCCCAGTCATGGCTAGTGATGATCCTTCTCTAGGACACCGGCATCTTTTGCCCACTTCCAATGCATACGACCATGATCTGCGTTTGCTGCCAGAACTCCCCCAATTGTTCCGTCGGCCCATGGAGCACCAGGCAAAGTCTCTTCGAGTTGTTCATCGGTTAGTTCACTTAACAATTGCAATGTCACTGCTCGAGCACTTGCACCGAGTGCAACTACCTCTTGCAGCGACTTTCCATGATGCTCCAGTTGCCACTCTTCAGTCATCGCGTGAACCGACGCCATAATCGCTTCTCTCGTGCGAGGAGCGCCTGAGTCGTCTGTAGTCAAACCAACTGGATTCTTATGTCCAGAAATATGGCGTCGCACCATTGCGGCAAAATTGCGCTCAATCAAAGCGAGATGCGCGAGATGGTCTAGGGCAGACCAGAAATTGGAATGGTCGTGCTCACTGGGTGTGAGATCAGAGAGCAACTGCTCATCCGACAGGCCTTGGTAGGTGCTCAGTAACCATGAACGATCGTCGTTCAGTTTCTTCTCAATCTCAATCCTGTTCACAAAAACCCCTCTTCTGTTTCTCCGAGTCTGTCATTACTGCCGCCACAGAACTACTGTCGCATCATGCCCGCACAACCAGCCCATCCTGAACTCGGTTTCTACACCCTTGCTGGGGCTCCCAAGTCTCCACGAGACATGTTCCAAGAACTGCGAGATGCAGAGGACATGGGTCTTGGCACTGCATTCATTTCAGAGCGATTCAACATCAAAGAAGCTGGGGCTCTCACGGGTGCTGCCATTGGCGCAACGAGCAATATCAACATTGTTACAGCTGCCACCAACCACACCACGCGTCACCCCATTGTGAGCGCATCATGGGCCAGCACATTGCACATCATGTCTGAGGGGCGATTCAGCCTTGGCCTTGGGCGCGGAATTGACGCAATGTTCAATGCCTACGGAATGCCGCTTGCGACCACCGACTCAATGGAACAGTTTGCAGTTCTCATGCGTCGACTCTGGAAGGGCGAAACAGTTCTGAACTACGCAGATCTCACCGGCACATACCCAGTGCTGCGCCTAGACCCTGCATTTGATCTAGACATTCCACTCAGCATCACCGCCTTCGGACCACAAACACTGCAAATGGCAGGACGCGCATACGACAATGTGATTCTGCATACGTTCTTCACAGACGAAACAACGCAACGCGCCGTACAAATGGTGAAGAAGTCTGCTGAACAAGCAGGGAGAGACCCAAGCATAGTGAAAGTGTGGTCCTGCTATGCCACTATTGGTGACCACATTGACCCGGCGCTGCGATTGAAGAAAACAGTGGGGCGTCTTGCCACTTATTTGCAGGCCTACGGCGACCTCATGGTGCGTACGAACAACTGGGACCCTGAAGTCTTGAAGCGTTTCAGGGCTGATGAATTTGTAAAAACGTTTCCAGGTGCGCTTGATGCCAAGGGCACAACAGAAGATTTAGAACGAGTCGCACCACTGATTCCAGAGGAATGGCTGGCACCATCTGCCACTGGAACTCCAGAGCAATGTGTTGCAGCAATTCGTAATCAGTTTGCACTTGGTTGTGACGGTGTGATCATGCACGGCGCAACGCCGACTGAACTTGCACCAATCGTTACTGCTTACAAGGCGCAGTACAACTAGGTCCAGTGCTTCATCAACATGTCAGCAGCAACTGCTGGTTGTTGACACATCCACCAATGCCCGACTCCTGACAGTTTCGCAGTGTCGGCACCGACACTGTTAGCAACTTCAGTCATTGTGCGTTCGTCACCGGCGAAGTGATC
>SYAZ01000102.1 GCA_005788815.1 Actinomycetota bacterium
CGCCGACCTTGATCGCCAGCAAGAAGTGGGCGAAGCATTAGCAAAAGAAGTGGGCGGAGCATTTTGCGCCGTAGACGTAACGAACACTGATGACATCATCAACGCAGTGGAGATGGCAAAGTCCATGGGCCCACTTCGCGTGCTCATTAACTCAGCAGGTATCGGCTGGGCACAGCGCACCATCGGAAAAGATGGTCAGTACGAGTCAGCTGCAAACATCGAGGCATTCAAGAAAGTTATTGCTATCAACTTGGTAGGCACTTTCGATGCAATTCGTATTGCTGCAACAGCAATGAGCCAGACAGAACCACTTGAAGACGGAGAGCGTGGAGCAATCGTCAACATCGCATCGGTTGCTGCATTCGACGGTCAGATTGGTCAGAACGCATACTCTGCTTCAAAGGGCGGCGTTGTTGGTCTTACATTGCCAGTTGCTCGTGATCTTTCTGCAAGTGGCATTCGTGTCAACACAGTTGCTCCTGGTCTTATCGACACACCTATCTACGGACAAGGCGATCAAAGCGAAGCATTCAAGGCACAACTTCAAAAGGGTGTTCTTTTCCCTCAGAAGCTTGGAAAGGCAGAACAACTTGCATCCATGGTGCTTGAGTGCGTCACTAACAGCTACATGAATGCTGAGACCATCAGAGTTGACGGTGGCATTCGTATGCCGCCTAAGTGAGCATCGTTTTTCATAACGATCCATTCACGCCGTTCGACCGGCAACCAATCATCGTGCACGACTCCCCGAGCTTCGGCTCGGGGTTTCGTCGTTCTGTAGCCATCCCTCACGCCTATCTGCCAGTGCCGGCTGATGCTGCTCGATTGCGTGTTGCTGCGCGATCTTTAGAAATTGAGCAATGGGTGTCGCATCATGATGCAGATTGGGAACCAACAATTGAAATGAAGCGGACATTGATTCAGGAACGGCCTGATGAAGTTGTGGCGATGTTGCCCGGTGCCGAAGCCGCTTGTGAAGAAGTAGCGCGCGGCGTGATGGGTTCTATAGGCGTTGCGCCCACGGATGCTCGTGGCTTAGATGCGTTGGTTGAAGCGGCAATGTGCGTGGCTGATGACCTGTGCGTTCTTGTTCCTGATGCAGAGGGAATGCCACGACTAGTGGCTGCAGTGTTGTGTTCGCCTAATAGGTGGCGTTTGGCGGAGAAGTTGGGTGGCACGATGGCATCAATTCATGTGCCTGTTGCTCGATACGACATCGACCTTGATTCGCCAGTGAATGCAGTGCTGAAACGTTTGAACGTGGAGAAGCCGATATGGAGAATAAACTGGGGAATCAGTAATCATCCGTCGTTGTTTCAGCCCGATGTGCCGCCAATTACGCTAGAAATAGACATTGCAGATATGTGGTTCCGCACTGAATGGCAAACGTTACGTCGCCTTGCGGATACGGGCGCCATTTTGTTTACGATTCGCACCTACGTGGAGAAGTTGAGTGATTTCGTGTCTCGTGATTATGCAGTGGTGCATGACATCGGAGACATCGTCAACAAAGTTCGGGAAGATGTTGCGCAGTACAAGAGCATTGCGCCGTACCGCGAACGCATCTTCGAATACTTAAGCCTGCGCTAGTTACTACGTGGTGTAGTCGGCGTTGATGCGAACGTAACCATCGGTGAGATCGCAACCCCACACAGTGGCGGAAGCCGTACCAGTTGCAAGTGACACATGAATGATGACATCGGCACCACGCATGTATTCACTGAGTTGCGCAAGACCTGATTCATTCACCTGAGTGGGGTACACCTCTTGTGTACCAAACCGAATAACGACCTTTTCCTGGTCAATGTCGGTGTACTGGCTGCATTTTCCCACCGCCATAGCAACACGACCCCAGTTGGGGTCTGCGCCATGTACTGCAGTTTTCACCAGTGGTGAATTCACGATCGCCTTAGCCACGGTCTTTGCTTGTTCTGTGTCGCGGGCGTTATCTACAAGCACTTCAATCAAGGTTTCTGCACCCTCACCATCTCTGGCGATTGATTTTGTGAGGTGAAGCAGTACTTCATGAAGTGCGGTTTCAAACGCTGCAATGTCAACAGACCCCGCTGCACCATTGGCGAGAATGATTGCCGTATCGCTGGTGCTTGTGTCTGTATCTACAGACACGCAATTCAGCGTGCGAATGATGACGGAACGAAATGTGGTGTCGAGTAGTTGCGGTTCAATTGCTGCGTCAGTAAACACCATTGCAATCAGGGTTGCCATGTTGGGCTCAATCATTCCCACACCTTTGGCAACGCCCACGATGCGAGCAGAAGAACCAGCCACTGTTGCAGATGCAATTTTGTGCACCGTGTCAGTTGTCATGATTCCGCGCGCAATTTCTTCTGCGTCATTGTCGGGCAATGGAGAGGGGAGACCAGCGATGCCTGTACGAATGTTTTCGATGGGATACTGACGGCCAATCACGCCGGTGGATGCAATCAGGACATCTTGTTCGTTTAGTCCGAGTCGCGCAGCAACGCTGCGAGCAATTTCCTCAGCGTTACGAGTTCCTTCTGCCCCAGTGGCCACATTGGCGTTCTTTGAAATGACAACAACTGCTTGTGCGGCGAGATTTGCAACATGAGAGCGCGATATCACCACACTTGGTCCGGCAAAACGGCTTTGGGTAAAAACACCAGATGCAGCACATGGGCGATCGGACGCCACAACAGTGAAGTCCTGAGAGGAATCCTTCACGCCAACATTGGTGACGTAGGAATGAAAGCCGGAGGGGAGTGCTGTAGTCACAACAATTGTGTTTAGCACTCCAAGGCCTCTGTTGGGGGTTTAGATTTGGATTGTGCGTACTTTCATCGTGAACGGAACTGTGGTCAATGCCGATGGGCGAGCAGATGCCGACATTGTGGTGGAAGGTGAGCGCATCGTTTCGGTGGTGCCTCGCGTAGGTGGCGGGGCTCAGCCAGGACCAGATGACGCAGTCATCGATGCTTCTGGTTGCTTTGTGGTGCCAGGGGGCGTGGATGCTCATGTGCATATGCAACTCGATATGGGCACGATGACTTCGTCTGACACATTTGAGACCGGAACGATTGCTGCGGCGCATGGTGGCACCACAACCATCATCGACTTTGCCGAACAGCGCCTAGGTGGCAATGTGCTTGCTGCGTTTGAACAACGCATGGCAGAGGCTGAGTCGCAATGTGTTGTGGACTGGGCGTTGCACCAAGTTCTCGGTGGCGTCAATGAGCAAGCTCTCATTGACACTCGTTCGCTGATTGAACGAGAAGGAGTTGCCTCCATCAAATTGTTCATGGCGTATCCCGGTCGTGTGTATTCAAACGACGGCCAGATTTTGCGAGCACTGCAGATGTGTGCAGACACTGGAATGATGGCCATGGTGCATGCTGAAAATGGTTTAGCCATTGATGTACTCATCGAGCAAGCAATTGCAGCAGGGAATACTTCGCCAGAGTTTCATTCACGAACACGTCCACCGGAACTTGAGGCTGAAGCAGTGCATCGTGCATCTGTCTTGGCACGAGTTGCAGGAAATGCGCCGTTGTACATTGTGCATCTTTCTAGTTCGCATGCATTGCGCGAAGTCACGGAAGCGCGCGCACGGGGAACCAATATTTTTGCTGAGACATGTCCGCAGTATTTACATCTGTCTTTGGAAGATCACTTGGGTCAAGGCTGGCCAAACGGTGCAGCGTTCGTGTGCTCCACTCCGTTGCGCAGTAAGCACGAACATCACCAGGCAGATTTGTGGGAAGGATTGCGCATCGACGAATTAGCAGTGGTGAGTACCGACCATTGTCCGTTCTGTTTGCGCGAACAAAAGTTGGCGAACGGCGAGCTTTTCAACAAGGTGCCAAATGGTATTGGTGGAGTTGAGCATCGAATGGATCTTGTGTATCAGGGCGTCCTTGCTGGCCATATCAGCCTCGAACGATGGGTAGAAGTCTGTGCCACTGCGCCGGCGCGTTTGTTTGGGTTGCCAACGAAGGGCTCTTTGAACATCGGAAACGATGCAGACATTGTGGTGTACGACCCACATAAGACTCATGTATTGAGTGCAGCAACGCATCATATGAACCTTGACCACTCTGCCTACGAGGGCGTGGAAGTGATTGGTGGCGTACGCACAGTGCTTTCACGCGGCGAAGTCATTGTTGATGGAGAACAATTCCTCGGTCGAAAAGGACGTGGAAGATATTTACGCCGCGAAGTGTCGCAGCACGTTCGCTAAGCGAAACGCTTTACCAAGTTCTCGAGCGTCTTCTCTATCGCGATTCCATTTTCTTGTGGAGATTTGCGCAACTTCAAAACGAATGGCGACTTCGATGTATTCCAATCGAATTGCTCGGTGACTTTGGTGCCGCCTTCCACTGGCTCGAGGATGTAACGCCAGATGTGCCCGCCAAAGTGACGCCATGCAATCTGGGTACCCTCAGCGAACTCCACCACTGTGTTGGTGATCTTGTAGGGAAGACCGATTTTCATTTTCATACCGAATGTCGCATTCAGCGTTAGTCGTTCGGGCGCATCGAGTTGTGCCGACTGAATTGAACCAGAGCCATCTATTTCTTGATGACGTCGTGGGTCGGCGAGGAGGTCGAAGATTGCTTGAGCAGGGGCAGGCACGATGGTGGATCGAGAAACGATCTTGGCTGGGTCATTTTTTGTCATGACTGAAGTGTTACCCATTCGGCAACTGATTCGGCGCATCGTCGCCCCGAGTACATGGCTCCTTGTTGAGAAGCGGTATCTCGATGGTCTCCGCACACGAACATTCCCTCGCCCAACGCGACGCGTTCATGAGGGTTGAAGGGCGATGTTTGGCCTGGTTGGCCGTGGGGAATGCGATACGAACGCAAGTGTCGCCACTCATCGACTTGTGCGCCCCACCAGCCGCGTAGTTGACGTCTGGCAGCGGCCTCAATGTCTCCGTCTACAAGTCCGGGGAGAGCAGCTGCAATCAAATGTTGTCCGTGAGGTGCGTAATGAGGCGATACCTGTGACATCACCGCAACGTTGTACACGGGGCCGTGCCCTTCGCCGTCGAGGACAATGTAAGAACCTTTGATCGGTGAGCTTGGTGCTGCAAAGTACACAGCGCCGGCAGCCTGCGAAGCTATGGCGGGCAAAGAAAGAAGTGACGATGCAGCGGGTCCTTCAGTTGCGATCACAATTGCACGCGCCGAAATGGTGTGGCCATTTTCAAGAGTGACAGAACCTGGAGTTGTTGACATAACACGTGTATTCAGATGAATGGGTGTTGAGTGCAGCGATTGAGCGAGTTGTTCGGTGATGCGTCCCATGCCATGAGCAGGTACTGCGGAATCACCCACGGCAAGTGTGCGAAAAATGACGTCGAACATTCGTCGCGATGCCTTTAGTTCTGGGTCGAGTTGGATGCCGCCGACTAATGGTCGAAAGAATCGATTGATCATGGTGTCGCTAAAGCCCAATTGCTTGAGTGATTCCATCGTGGAGATGTCCTTGCCGCGCAGCAAATCTTGTGGGTTGGCTCGTTTTAGTTTGGCGCGCAACAATGCGATGCGCATTTTGTCACCAAGTGTGCCGATAGGCGCGAACGATGTGGATACAAGAGTTTTTGGACGTCGGAATGGGTCTCCAACAATGGAACCTTTGCCTTCTCTCCACACGATGGCCCCGGGTTCGAATGTATGTAAATCAAGTGCAGGGATATCGAGATGACGATGAATCTCTGGGTAGCCAGTAAGAAGAACTTGAAATCCACGATCAAGGATGAATCCGTCGACATTGTCACTACGGACGCGACCACCTACACCGTCAGATGCTTCGAGAAGAATCGCCGAGATGCCGCGTTGTTCAAGAACTCGCGCGGCAGTGAGCCCTGCAAGACCCGCGCCGACAATGACGACGTCGGCCTGTGACGGAAGGGGAGGCGTGCTCACTTGTTTAGTAATGCGCGAAGTGCAGATTCAAGCGTTGGATGAGTGAATTGAAAGCCATCATTTGAAAGAACTGATGGCACTACTCGTTGACCAGTGAAGAGCAACGCGTTTGCGAGTTCACCGCCGAGCAACAATTTCGGCCCAAACGAAGGAATGGGAACTACTGCTGGTCGCGACACGACTGATGCCAAAGTGCGCGTGAAGTCTGCGTTAGTAACAGGCTGTGGTGCGGTGAGGTTGACTGGCCCAGACACTGATGATGTGAGTAGATGAATGATGGCATGGACTTCGTCTGTGATTGAGATCCAACTCTGCCACTGTTTGCCGTTGCCGAATTTTCCGCCAAGACCAAGTTTGAAGAGTGGCAATTGTTTTTTCAGAGCGCCGCCCTTTGGTGACAACACAATTCCGGTGCGCAACAACAC
>SYAZ01000103.1 GCA_005788815.1 Actinomycetota bacterium
CGACATTGGTATCACTGGTCGTGACTGGATTGAAGAGACAAATAGCGAAGTTGTCAGCCTTGGCGAGCTTCGTTATTCGAAAGCCACTGCACAACCAGTGCGTGTAGTTGTAGCCGTGGCAGATTCATCTTCAGCACAGTCGGCAAAAGATCTGAAAGATGGAGTTCGCGTTACAACTGAGTATCCAGAGATGACTCGTCGTTACTTTGCGAACCTTGGTATCAAAGCAGATATTCGCCTTAGCTATGGCGCAAGCGAAGCAAAGATTCCCGATATTGCCGATTGTGTTGTCGATATCACTGAGACTGGACGAGCTTTACGCGCCGCCGGTCTGCGAATCATCGACACCATGCTTACGAGTTACACCGAACTGATTGCTAACAAAGAGTCGTTTGCTGACCCCGTGAAGCGTCATGCAATGGAACAAATAATGACTTTGCTCACTGGCACGTTAGAAGCCCGTGACAAGGTGCTCTTGAAATTGAATGTCTCAGAAGATTCCATGGACAAAGTTCTTGCTCTTCTTCCAGCAGCGAAGTCACCCACAGTGTCGCGCTTAGCATCAGGTGATTTTGCCGTTGAGTCCGTGGTTTCAAAGCGGGGCATCAACACATTGATTCCGAATCTCATCGATGCCGGTGCATCTGATCTTCTTGAAATCCCTATTTCAAAGATCATTCATTAATCATCCGTATGTCTAGCGATCTCAGCGAATCATCAACGGGCGTTGTTACTGAATTCAGCGACCCCAGTGGTCTTGGTGTGATTACAGATGAAAGCGGCCGTGAGTGGCCATTTCATTGCGTGTCGTTGGAAGATGGCACACGCACCATTGAAACCGGAACACGCGTCCGTTTCGTTCAGGGCTTTCGAGTTGCACGACCAGAGGCAGTGCACATCATTCGCTTGAAGGCGGTGTCTTTCGTTGCACGAACACCATGCGGATGTTTGTGAGCGCAGCAACCAGAGTGTCATGATGCTCACCCAGGCGGTCTCCTAAGCCGTCCACCAGTAGTCCAAGTGCATCGATGGCCAATTGTGACTCCTCGAGGCGTGGCGGTTCACTAGACAGATGGATAGCGGCCAGTTCAAAGAGGCCCATTGCGTGGTTAGCCACCACAACAGATGCTGGTGCTTCGGCCAGGCGACGGCGCGCCTCAGCGACGGCTTCGAGAGCCAATTGGGCTTCCTCGCTCGTCTCTGGTCGTGAATCGGGTGAAGTTGGGGGGATGGTGTCGTCTTGGCTCATCGGGCGATACCCTATCTAGCGTCAACTGAGCGAAGTGGGGTTTTCGAGCCCCCACCTGTCCACCTCGTCCGTATCGGACATTTTAGAGAGTGCGCCAGGTCGAGATTATGAGCGATTCTGTCGCTCTGTGTCTGCTTCGTGCACTGGCACGAACGCACCACATCCTGTGGTGCCGACACAGAGGAGGGCACGGCCCATTGCAACAGAGGAACAGCCATAGCTACGCCAATTAGTGAACCCCGCTACAACGAGCGCATTCGTGCGCGCGAGGTTCGTCTTATCGGTCCCGACGGTAGTCAAGTTGGTGTTCGCACCACTGCCGACGCACTGGTACTGGCACGCGAACTCGATCTCGACCTTGTCGAAGTCGCACCGCTTGCCAATCCACCTGTATGTCGCATCATGGACTACGGAAAGTTCCGATACGAAGAAGCGCAGAAAGCCAAAGAGTCTCGCAAGAAGACAACCCACGTCACTGTGAAAGAAGTGAAATTCCGACCAAAGATCGGAAAGGGAGACTTCGATACGAAAGTTCGGCACATGCGTGACTTCTTAGAAGACGGTCACAAAGTGAAGGTCACTCTCCAATTTCGTGGTCGAGAAGTTGCCCACCCAGAACTGGGTGCAAAAATTCTCGATGCGGCATTAGAACAACTCGGATCGCTCGCCAAAGTGGAAACACAGGCGCGACTCGAAGGCAGAAATATGACAATGGTTCTTTCTCCAGACAAGAAGCCAGCCAAGAAATCGACAGAAAAATCCACAGACGACACTGCAGCACCAGTTGCTGAAAGTGCCCCTGAAGTGGAAATTTCTACGGAAGATAATGAGTAGAGGAAATACGACATGCCAAAGATGAAGACAAGCAAAACCGCTGCAAAGCGTTTTAAGCAGACAGGTTCCGGCAAGTTGCGCCGCCAGCAGGCCAACCGTCAGCACCTGTTTGAAAAGAAGTCCAGTGTTCGCACACGTCGCCTTGCAGGCGATGTAGATGTGCACCCTGGTGACGCCAAGAAGATC
Organism: Actinomycetota bacterium; assembly: GCA_005788815.1. Lineage (GTDB taxonomy): Bacteria > Actinomycetota > Acidimicrobiia > Acidimicrobiales > Ilumatobacteraceae > UBA2093. Next base: position 2,270 of record SYAZ01000103.1, read on the forward strand.
AAGCGCCTTTTGGGCTTGCGATAACTAAAAGTACAGAAGTAGGAAGGTAACACCATGGCAAGAGTGAAAAGAGCAGTACATGCTCGCAAGAAGCACCGTGCAGTCCTCGAGAAGGCAAAAGGATATTACGGCAACAAGAGTCGTTCATTCCGTGCTGCTAACGAACAGGTTTTGCACTCAGGTCAATACGCATTTCGTGACCGTCGCGCAAAGAAGGGCGAGTTTCGCCGTTTGTGGATTCAGCGAATCAATGCTGCATGTCGTCTGAACGATATTTCGTACAGTCGCTTCATCGCAGGTTTGAACGCAGCAGGCATCGAAGTGGATCGTAAGGTCCTCGCCGACATCGCTGTGTTTGATGCCGAGGCGTTCTCGGCGTTGGTTGTGACTGCAAAGGCTGCACTGAACTGAACAGGACTCCACTGTCCCCATCGAACCCACGGGTTCAGCGACTGCGACGCCTTATAGGGCGTCGCAGTTTTCGTTATGAAGAACAAACCTTCGTGGTGGAAGGACCGACCCTGGTTGAAGAGGCTTTCGCTGCCGGTATGTCGTTCATCGATCAATACGTTCGCGAGGATTACGACGGGTATGAAGCACCAGGTGTGATTACTCACGAACTCGACTCCAAGACTTTTAACTCTGTGAGCGACACAGAATCTCCTCGTGGGATCATGGCGGTGTGCACCATGCCACCGCCAGATGATTTTTCTTTCGTAGCGTCAGATTGGCTACTTGTTCTCGACGAAGTCTCTGACCCTGGCAATCTTGGCACTCTTGTGCGCAGTGCAGAAGCTGCCGGTGCCAGTGGTGTAGTTCTTGTCGGCTCCACTGTCGATCCATGGTCACCTAAGGTGTTGCGTGCTTCAGCGGGGGCAATGTTTCATGTGCGTATATGGAGTATCGATTCTCTTGAAGACCTGCGTGATGCCGGTGTACGACTACTTGGTACCACTTCGCATGAAACGGTGACCGACGCTGTCTCTGTGTATGAAGCAGACCTGTCCGGATGTATCGGTGTAGTGCTAGGTAACGAGTCTCGTGGATTAGACCCTCATGCACCAGTTGATTCTTGGATCACAATTCCTCAGCAGGGTCGTTCGGAAAGTCTGAACGTTGCGATGGCTGGCACGGTTGTGGCCATGCATGTGGCCCATGTGCGCCGTTAATGCTCCCGTTTGCACCGCTGCTTGGGGAGTAGCGTTTTAACGTCATGGCATCTTCGTCTACTCCTGAACACCAGCAACTTGCACAAGCCGTCAACGACGGTGCGTCAGCAATTAATGCTGCGTCTACTACCGAGGAATTGCGAACAGTAGTCAGTGCGCTCACGGGCAAAAAAGGTGCCATCTCCACCATTAAGTCGTCGTTGGGCAAAGTGTCCGATGTTGAGATGCGAAAAGAGTTGGGTCAGCTTGTCAATGAAGCGCTCACTTCGCTTCAAGCGATAGCTGATTCTCGCTCACAGCAACTTCGCGTTGGTGAGTTTGCGTCTGTCATTGAGTCTGACCGTGTCGACATCACAGAAGTGGCAATGTCTGCTCGCGCAACACAACGCCGTGGACGGCTGCATTTAGTAACACAAGCAACCGAGCGTCTTGAAGACGTATTCATAGGTCTTGGGTTTCAAATCGCAGAAGGCCCCGAAGTGGAAACTGACTTTTACAACTTTGAAGCACTCAACATGCCGCCGTCGCATCCAGCGCGAAGCATGTGGGACACATTGTTTGTTGAGTCAGACGAACCAGGAAGTGTTGTGCTGCGTACACACACGTCGCCCGTCCAGATTCGTGTAATGCAAGATTGGCCACCGCCCATCTATGCGATTATGCCTGGTCGCGTTTTTCGCAAAGAGACTCCCGACGCAACTCACATGCCTGTGTTCCATCAGATTGAAGGGCTTGTGATCGACCGTGGCATCACGTTTGCCGATCTAGCCGGAACAATCGAGTCGTTTACAAAGGCATTCTTTGGGGAAGGTTTTACTTCTCGTTTGCGTCCTTCATATTTTCCGTTCACTGAACCAAGTGCCGAGTTCGATATTCGTCGTCCCGATGGTTCTTGGATTGAATTGGGTGGTTGCGGAATGGTGCATCCACATGTTCTGCGTGCTGGAGGTTTAGACCCAGCCGAGTGGAGTGGGTTTGCGTTCGGATTTGGCATCGACCGTATGGCCAAAGAGCGCCATGGGGTGAATGACTTGCGCGATATGTATTCCGATGACGTGCGCTTCACGGAGCAGTTCTCATGAAAATCTTGCTTTCCATATTGCGTGAGATGGCCGACATTCCGTCGGACCCGGAGGCAGTTGCACTTGCCCTGAACTCGTTAGGTCTTGCCGTTGAAGAAATGGTGGTAGTGGGTACGCCAGTCGAGGGCGTCGTCACTGCGCGCATTAACCGTATGGAGAAGCACCCCGATGCTGCAAAGGTCACTCGTTGCTTTGTAGACGCTGGAGACGGCGTGGAGCGTCATGTGTGGTGTGGTGCCACCAACATGAGTGAAGGTGATGTAGTTCCGCTTGCAACACTTGGAACCACAATGCCAAATGGCATGAATATTGCGCGTCGTGGCATCTTGGGCATTGATTCAGAAGGCATGTTGTGCTCTGAAGTAGAACTTGGACTCAGCGATGAGTCATCTGGGCTTCTGATTCTTCCTAAGGACACACCGTTGGGTGTTAGTCCGTTCGAGGCGCTTGGCATCGAGCACGACGTTGTGTTTGATCTTGACCTCACACGCAATCGTGCCGATTGTTGGGGGCATCTTGGGGTCGCTCGCGACTTGGCCGCTCACTTTGGCGTGACGCTACGTGGGCCACGAGTAGATGTAATCACATTGGGCGGCGCATCATCTTTGCCAGTTGAAATCATTGCCGAAGAAAATTGCGCTTCATTCTCGATTACTCATATCAGTGGTGTCACGGTAGGCGAGTCGCCTAGATGGGTAGCGCAACGCCTGGCTCATCTTGGTATGCGTTCAATCAACAATGTGGTTGATGCGTCGAACTTGGTGATGCTCGAGACCAATCAGCCGAACCATGCCTACGACGCCTCTGTTGTCGCATCCTTTCGCATCAGACTTGCTCATAGTGGGGAATCTCTTGTCACGCTCGATGGGCAAACCCGCCAATTGCACGCAGAAGACCTGTTGATTTGTAATGCGTCTGATGATTCCGGCGTAGGGCTTGCCGGCGTTATGGGCGACCTTCACTCAGAGATTGCATCCACCACCACTGAGCTTGCGTTGGAGAGTGCATGGTTCTCGCCAGATCCCATTCGTTATTCGGCTCAGCGTCATGGTCTGAGGTCTGAAGCATCTGTTCGTTTTGAACGCGGCACCGACCCGAACGGTTGGTCGCTTGCTGCTGAACGTTTCGTGACCATCTTGAAGGAAACGTGCCCGAACGTGGTGTTGCATGCAAGTCCAACAGTGGTGAGCACGGCGTATTGTCCACAGCCCATCCCTGTACAGGTGTCGGTGTCTTCTGTTGAACGGTTACTCGGAGTTCGCATTGAAGTGTCGCGTATCGCTGAAATTCTGTCTTCAATTGGTTTTGAGTCCCGCATCGAAGGTGACACTGTGAAATGTGTAGTTCCGACTTGGCGCCCTGACTGCGCACAAGAGGTTGACCTCATCGAAGAAGTGGCACGTCATTTTGGTTTTGACAATATTGGAAAAACAATTCCTAACTCAACCGTGCACGGCCGATTGTCCAACATGCAGCAACGTCGCCGGGCATTGCGTCGAGTCCTGGTTGGTCTCGGTCTAGACGAAGCAATGCCGTCACCGTTCCTTGCAGCAGGTGACTTGTCTCGAATTGGTCTCACAGAGGACAACGTATTGCATCTTGCGAACCCATTAGTTGCCGACGAATCCATTTTGCGAACATCGTTACGGCCTGGACTCTTGCGTTCGTTGAAGTACAACCAATCACATCGTGCTCCCAAGATTGGTATTTGGGAAATTGGTCATGTGTATCCCAAGTCGTCACAACAGTTGCCAGACGAGTCTGAACAACTGGCCATTCTTGTTTCCGGTGGAGATGTCGAAACTTCCTTAATGCAGTGGAACGCCATCTGTGATGCTTTGTCAGTGGGTGCGCAGTTAGATCAGGGGCGTGTTCCAGCAGGTCTGCACGCCACGCGCTCTGCGTCTTTGACCCGCGGCAAGAAAATTGTTGGCGTAGTCGGCGAAATAGATCCTGTTGTGCTCGATGCGTTGGGCATCGAGGGTCGCGTCAGTGTCTTAGAGATTGATTTGTCTGTCATCTTGAATGAAGAACCTAAGCCTGTGCAGGCACGTGATATCAATCGTTTCCCATCCAGTGACATCGACCTTGCCTTTGTGATGTCTGATGAAGTTCCTGCTGTGAACTTGCAACGTGCATTGCGCCAGGCTGCCGGCAAACGCCTTGTACGAATCGACTTGTTCGATGTCTACCGAGGTAAGGGCGTTGCAGAAGGTTCACGTAATTTGGCTTTCCGATTGCGCTTACAAGAGCCGGAAGGTACGTTGACTGATTCAATACTCGCTGAAGTGCAACAAGCCTGTGTTGCTGCCGGCGAAAAAATTGGCGCAGCTATTCGCGCGTAAGAATCAGTTCTGATGCGGGTCATTGGGAAATTGTCCGTATCGCGACAATTCGCCCACTTGTCGAGCAAGTACGCGGTTCCACAATGTCTCAGGGCTAGAAGTGAAATGATCTTCCGCCAAAGATGGAACGACAAACCATCCATCGTTACGAATCTCGTCTGACAACTGTTGTGCATTCCATCCGGAGTAGCCGCGAAATACGCGATGCGGACCTTCAATGTGTACGGGACTCGTTGTCTCGATGTCAATCGATGTCACTGCGTTTGTTGAAGAGGCGAGTGGCGTGAGGCAGATGTATCCATCGGGCTCAACAGGTCCACCAAAGAAAATGGTGGAAGGCGACGTAGACGATTCCATCCAGCGAGCAATGGGAGAGTCCGAGTCAATGTGGTCTACTTCGAGTGGTCTATTCAAGATGACGCCCATCGAGCCATCGCTGTCGGAATGAGCGAGAACTAGGACCACGCTGCGAGCGAAATAAGGGTCTTCGATCGAGGGACGTGCCACGAGGAGGGTCCCAGGCCCCACATTGATGCTTGCATAATCATTCACTAGCCCGTATCATAATACATCTATGGTCAGAGTAGGAATCATCGGAGCTTCGGGTTACACAGGGGCTGAATTGCTGCGTTTGTGCGCCCAGCACTCAGAAATAGAAGTCGTTTGTGCAACTGGGGACTCCCAAGCAGGCACGTTGGCCAGCATGTTGTACCCGTCCTTGGCGGCTGCGTACCCCTATCTCGTATTTGAGGAATATTCGCCAGAGCGCTTCATTGGGCTTGATGCGGTGTTTCTAGGTATCCCGCATGAAGCTGCTCTAGAAATCGCACCGCAGCTTTTTGGCAAGGTGGGTTGCCTCATTGACCTGTCTGCGGCGTATCGGTTGAAGGATGCATCGTTGTACCCACAGTGGTACGGGTTCACTCATACGCAGCCCGAGTTGCTTTCTCAAGCGGTGTACGGATTGCCAGAGCTGTACCGCTCACAATTAGCGGGCGCTCGTCTCATTGCTACGCCCGGCTGTTACGTCACTGCTGCATCTCTTGCATTAACTCCTCTCGTGCGCGCCGGAATCATCTCTGAAGAAGGCGTCATTGTTGATGCTGCATCGGGTGTTAGCGGAGCTGGACGCGCACTGAAGCATTCATCTTTGTTCTCAACTGTTGACGAAGATTTCACGGCCTACGGTTTGCTTGATCATCGTCACACTCCTGAGATTGAACAAGTAACAGGAGCGCAAGTTCTCTTTACGCCACATTTGGCGCCAATGAATCGCGGCATCTTGGCTACTTGTTATGCACGGCCTGCATCGAAAGAAGTAACAACTGCATCGCTTCTCGCGTCATTGGCAACTTTTTACAAAGACGAGCAGTTTGTCGTGGTTCGTCCGACGAGCCCGTCAACAAAGGCAACGCTCGGTAGCAACTCTGTGCATCTCACAGCTCGTTTCGATGAACGTACCGGATATGTGATGGTGATTGCAGCGCTCGACAATATTGCCAAAGGTGCATCGGGTGGGGCAGTGCAGTCGATGAACGTTGCACTTGGTCTGCAAGAAAATCTTGGACTGTCAAATGTTGGGGTTTATCCGTGAGCACCGTCGGCACAGCACATGTGCTTGTCGAAGCACTGCCGTACATTCGTCGGTTTGCGGGCCGTACTGTGGTCGTGAAGTATGGCGGCAACGCACTCGCCGGAACATCAGATCACGATGCACTCACGCTTTTCGCTGAAGACATCGTGCTCATGCACACTGTCGGCATTCGTCCTGTCGTAGTGCATGGTGGCGGGCCACAGATCAATGCAATGTTGAATCG
>SYAZ01000104.1 GCA_005788815.1 Actinomycetota bacterium
GGTCGCAGGCCGAGCCCGCCACTGCAGCAAAGGCAGGGGCAAGCCGTTCAGCAACGGAAATAAATGGATCAGCCATGGGGCTCTATTCTGCCTCGCCACGGGGTTCCAACGGTGTTCCAATTACTAGTGCCATAGACTGAGGCAAGTGTGATGCTTCACATCATGCTCACGTAGCTCAGCGGATAGAGCACTTGCCTCCGGAGCAAGGGGTCGCAGGTTCAATTCCTGCCGTGGGCGCCAATTGCCGCAAGGGCTATGAAGTCATTCCTTGCAAGCCCACAAATGCGCGTGCAAGTTCGATCTCTCCCATGTGGCGAAGACCGTGTTGGTAGAGCCAGCATTCCACTCCGTCGAGAACTGTGATGCCTTCTGGCCCAGCTACGCGTGCGGAGAATGTATTGGCAACTTGTGGACCAAATGGTCGCGGCACAACAAGGCGATCCAAATCTTCTGGCTTCAATGTTTTGAGCCATGTCTCAATGCGAGCAAACACCTTGTTCATGTAGTCGATGAATGCGTCGTAGTCACCGATTTGTTGCACATCCATCTCGTCAACTGTTTTGTGTTTGCCGTGGTCACGAATAGCCGGGTTAATCGCATCGAGAATTTCGTCGTTGCACAAGAACAATTCGCCGGTCAGCATCATCATGGAAGCATCAATCATGTTCACGTAGTGAAAGAGTGAAAAAGCAATTGGCATTACCTTTTCTTTTTCACGGTGGTTCACTTGTTCAAGTGTCATCGTTGCAGTGGCATCTTCATACAGTGAGAACAATGCACGGAAGCGGCGCTGCAGAGAATCGAGAATGAGTTCGTTAGACATGGTTAACCCCTTGAGTAGCTAATGAAGCGATAGTGACATTCTGCCTCTACCGAGAGGCGTCGCGTGCCCCAGAAACGAGTGCACTGAATTTTTCAGTATCGAGAAAGACAAAAACAGCCTCTGCACTGGCTGTTACTTGACCTTCATGCAGAATCTCGCCGCTCACGAGGAACTTACGGTCGAGAATCTCTGTGATGCGGGCATGCACCGTGAGGTCGGCATTCAGCGGCGTGGGCCTCTTGTATGTGACGTTCAAAGTTCCGGTGACACAGTTGCGCCCTGTGAGATGCCGTGTGCGACCAAGGACATCATCGAGCAATGCAGCCACTACTCCGCCGTGCACACATGCAGGTGGGCCTTGGTACCCCTCGTGAAATCGCACCGTGCCAGTGACGCTGCGCTCTTGATATTCAAAATTCACTGGAGGAGCCATTGGGTTCATGGAACCATTCAGTGGGTTGCGAGTGTGCCTCTCAAGAGATGGTTGACCGAGCCCCATGGTTCCGGCATCACGTACAAAAACTTCTAATGCCTCAGCTGTTGCAGCAATTGCTTCATCGTCATGCGTGGGATGCACGTGATAGATGGCCTTCAACACTTTGCGTAGTGCGCTCACTGTGCGCTGCATAGTGGACGACACCGGCGAAATATCTGGACCCAAGTATTTGCTCATTGTGCGAGTGCAGATTTCACCAAGTCTGCAATTTTTGAACCATCGGCAGATGAACCGACTTTTTCACGAACGGCCTTAACAACAAGACCCATCGCTTTCATTCCCGAGTTTCCAGCAGCAGCCGCAGCCGCCACTTCTTGTGCCACAACAGCGGCCAATTCAGAATCGCTCATGGCAGCGGGCAAATACTTTGCCAATACTTCTGCTTCCGCTTTTTCTTTTGCTGCTGCTTCAGCACGACCATTTTGTTCATAGATCTCAGCTGATTCAAGACGCTTCTTCGATTCGGCTTGCAATACCTTCACAACCTGATCGTCGGACAGTTCCACTACTTCGTCGCCTGCTACCTCAGCATTGGTGATTGCGCTCAAGGCCATTCGCAATGTGGACTTGGTGAGATCATCACTCGCCTTCATTGCAACCGTGAGGTCAGATTTCAGAGTCTCTTTAAGTGAAGTCATGGAGAACAGTCTGCCCGAATGAATGTCTCCAACGTCAACTCTTTGCGCTAGTTGCTCTGTCAACCCAATACATAACACCTACCCGCGACTGCGAAACCTCCAATAATCGGGGCTCTTCTACCCTTGGAATCGTCGCCGCATTGCTCGCTCTGCCACAGTATTTGCCGTGGCATCACGCGATTACTTCCCTGCAGCACCAGCTGGTGCCGAACTTATTCACACTCGTAACTATGAAGTGCGTACATACAAACTCAGTCCTGACAAGTTTCTGTTGCGTGGAGTGGTCTGCGACGAGAAGCCTGCAGGGCTCTACATACCCGAAGATCCTGAACCGTTATGGGTGCACCACATGGTGGTCGACCTCGAGATCACTTTCCCCATGTTTGAGATTGTTTCTGTGTACGTGGAGTTCAAGGAACGCCCTCATACCCATTGCACAGATATCGAACCGGACTACCAGAAACTGGTTGGCCTCTCTATTGCGCGTGGTTTCAACAACAAGGTGAAAGAACTCTTTGGTGGCCCACGTGGCTGCACCCACATTGGTGCACTCTTGGCAGCGATGGCTCCCGTGGCAATTCAGAGTGGCTGGTCAATGCGTGTCGGTGCAGCAATGGGAACACAAGATGCACCAAATATCTCCACTGAAGAACAGCGCAAGCGTTCCTATGCGATGAACCTCAACACGTGCCACATCTGGGATGAGAATGGCGACATGGTTCGCGGCATTGAACAAGGCGTTCCCATGGAAGTGCCGTTGTGGATCTCGAAACGGTTTAAAGAACTTGGTCGCGAAGACTCAGATTGGGATAAGTTCCGCGGCTAAACCGGCGGAAATTTACTGACCCACGGTTGTCAGCACAAACAGAGCCGACAAGGACAACATCGCCATTGCAGGGAATGTCTCTTTCACAGAATCCTTCACACGTGTATGCGTGGTGACTGCAAGTGCGAAATACAAGCACAGACATAAACCTGTGATTCCTGCGAGTCGATTGTTTTGAAAACCAACGAGTAATCCAGCAACCGCAAGCAATTTGATGCCACCAAGAACCGGCAATCGCTCTACTGGAACTTTTAGTTTTCTCATTGACTCAACCAATTGTTCTGGTTTACGAAAATCCGCAATCGCCGAAGCCGTGCATATGAGAATCAATATGACGGCCAATACATTTGCAACATTGCTCATGTATGCAGACTAGACAAACAAACGTTTACGAGTCGGCTATGGCGCTTCGTTCGTGCTGCAATAGCCACTGCTTCACGGCGATTCCGCCACCAAAACCAGTGAGCGAACCATTTGCCCCAATGACCCGATGGCACGGCAGAACAATGGCAACTGGGTTTCGACCGTTTGCTCCGCCCACTGCGCGCACCGCTTTGGGCCGACCAATGGATACTGCTTGTTCGCCATACGAAATAGTTTGCCCATACGGAATGTCAGCAAGCGACTTCCATGTTGCGACTTGGAAGTCAGTTCCGTGAAGATCGAGCGGAACATCAAAGGCAGTGCGCGCGCCAGTGAAGTATTCGCGTAGTTGATCAAGAGTGGATTTGACCACGGGATGCTGTGGGTTGACATGAATGTCTAAGTTGCTCAACGGCTTCGGATGAGCATCTTCTGCAAACATGACGTAACGCACGCCAAGATCTGAAGCGACAACGGTGACATCACCAAACGGTGCGGTCACTACGCCAGAGAAATAAGAAACGTCGCGTGTTACCACGGACGCAAACTACTTGTTGCTTGGCTCTTTTGGAAGACCGAGAACTCGTTCGCCCACGATGTTGCGCTGAATCTGGCTTGTTCCACCCCAAATGGTTTCGGAACGAGAAAAGAAGAACGCTGACATCATGCCGCTGACTGGGTAACCCTCACGACGCTTTTCGCGCGCGGTGCCTGGCCAGTTTCCGTCGCCCATTGCATAATCAACAAGCATTGCGTCTGCGCCACAAATGTCGAGTGCAAGTTCCATGGCTGCTTTGTGCATTTCGGTCCAGAACATTTTGTTGGTTGCACCAAGTGCCGCCATGCTCGGGTCCTTCTTGCCCATCAATGTTGTTGACAAAGAACGAAGTCCATTGATCTTCAGAATCTGAATCTTGGTGTAGTACTCCATGAGGCGCTGACGAATTTCAGGATCGTTGATCTTGCCATTCTCTTTTGCGCCACGAACCATTGCCTTGTATTCAGACTCGAAACGGCGGTAGCCGGTGGTGGCACTCATGCCGCGCTCGAAAGCGAGAGTGGAGTTTGTAACAATCCATCCGTTGTTTACGCCACCAACAACATTGTCTTTCGGACAACGGGCGTTGTCGAAGAACACTTCACAGAACTCTGCGGTTCCGTCTGGCTGAACAATTCCACGAACTTCAACACCGGGCTGCTTCATTGGCACCAACAAATAAGAAATACCTTTGTGCTTTGGCGCATCTGGATCTGTGCGTGTGAGAAGGAAGCAATAGTCAGCGTGGTGACCTTGTGTGGTCCATACTTTTTGACCATTGATGACCCATTCGTCACCGTCAAGAATTGCAGTCGTCTTCAAGCTTGCAAGGTCGGAACCGGAGTTTGGTTCTGAGAAACCTTGGCACCAACGCATTTTGCCATTGAGAATCTGCGGCAAGAATTCTTTCTTCTGCTCTTCTGTACCCCACTGCAAGAGTGTGGGACCAACAAGCGTGTCTCCAAAGAAGTCTGCACGCATCGGAGCTTTTGCATTTGCGAACTCTTCAGCCAACACAACGCCTTGCATTGTGCTCAAACCTTTGCCGCCGTACTCGGTTGGCCATGTTGCGCAGATCCAACCACCAGCGAATAACTTGCTCGGCCATTCGTCATTGAACTTCTTGCGTTCGTCGTTTGACATTTCGAAGCCTTTGTCGAACCAGCCCTTTGGCAAGTTCTCCTGCAGCCATGCGCGAATCTCCGCGCGAAATAGTTCGTCTTCGGGGGCGTAGGTAAGTTCCATGAGTTGCAATTCTGTCGGAACAACTCACAATTCCACCCATTGAGACGGTGTGTCCATTCACACACCGTTCACAGAGGGCTGACACCCCTGAAAAATGCAGTCCATATGGTCGATACATGGAATCAGCCGACTCACCTCCCACAAACTGGCCGGCTCTTTCCCAGACCGACTATGGCGTGCTGCGTGTCCTCCTCAGCCAACATGGGCGCATCATCAGCAGGGACACCATTCAGCGCATGGCCGGCCTGGACAGCGTCTCTGCCCGTCGAGTCGATGCGTCGATTGTGGTCCTACGTCGCATCTTGGGAACACGTGCAGTCATCACGGTGCGCCGCAGGGGTTGGATGTTGGCAGACGATGCCGTTGCAGCGACCACAGAACTTCTTGCACGTCACGTAGACACTGCGAAGTGATCTCTTCACTTTCCTGAGTCCTGAAGCCGCGTTTACACGGCGTTCACACACTCACACACTCGCCACACTCCTGAAACATTAGGGCGACAGACTGGAAATCTCTTGTCTCTATGGTGTCTGACAAGTTGCAATAGCAACGGTAAGAACGTCGCTCTGCGACACCTATAGAAGGACAAGATTAGTGAAGTTAATCACGACAATCATTAAGCCATTCAAGCTTGATGAAGTGAAAGACGCACTGAAATCAGCTGGCGTGCAAGGCATGACCGTTTCGGAAGTCAAAGGATTTGGTCGCCAAGGTGGCCATACAGAGACTTACCGCGGAAGTGAATACGCCATCGATTTCGTGCCGAAAGTACGCATAGAGCTCGTCGTAGACGACTCTCAAGTTGACAGCGTCGTCGACACAATCCGCACAGCGGCGGCTACAGGAAAAATTGGTGACGGAAAAATCTGGATCACCGATGTCAGCAACATCATCAGAATTCGAACCGGAGAGGTAGGCCCAGATGCTGTCTGAAGCAACCGCACAATCAGTCCAAGCACTTCTAGACAATGTCTGGATTCTCATCGCGGCAGCCCTTGTCATTTTAATGCAGGCTGGCTTCGCCCTCGTTGAGGCGGGACTTACTCGTGGCAAAAATGTCGCGAATATATTCATGAAGAACCTGATGGACTTCTGCATTGGTTCCGCAGTTTTCTTCGCGGTGGGCTACGCAATCGCCTTCGGTGGAAAAATGAGCGGTGTAGGTGGATACATCGGTGGGGACGGATGGTTCCTTGCAGGAGACGGCATCTTCACCTACGGAACATTGGACAAGTTCGTATTTTTCACATTCCAGGCCGCGTTTGCCGCAACAGCCGCAACAATTGTGTCTGGAGCAATGGCTGAACGAACAAAGTTCAAGTCGTATGTGATTTTTTCCGCAGTCATCTCGGCAGTCATCTACCCGGTCGTTGTGCGTTGGCAGTGGGGCGGCGGCTGGCTATTCCAGCTCGACACACCATTCCATGACTTTGCAGGTTCATCATTGGTTCACATGACCGGTGGTATCGCTGCCGCTGTCGGTGCGTTCCTTCTCGGGCCACGCCTTGGGCGCTACGGCGCGGACGGACGAGCACGGGCAATTCCGGGACACTCCATTCCATTTGCAATTTTGGGCAGCTTCATTTTGTTAGTCGGCTGGTACGGCTTCAACGCAGGCTCATGGCTCGCGGCTGGAACTGAAATCGGTGGCATCGCAGTCAACACAACGCTCGCAGGGTCCATGGGTGCAATAGCGGCCATGATCGTTACTTGGGTTCGCTCAGGCAAGCCTGACGTCGCGATGGCAGGCAACGGATTACTCGCAGGCCTTGTTGGTGTTACAGCAGGTGCATGGGTGGTGAATGGTTTAGGAGCCATCGTCATCGGAACTTGCGCAGGAATTCTTGTGGTCTTTGCAGTGACGTTCTTTGACAAAGTACGCATCGATGACCCCGTTGGTGCAGTCAGCGTTCATGGTGTGTGTGGCGCCTTCGGCACTTTGGCGGTTGGTTTGTTCTCGAGCATCGAAGTGGATGGAGTCATCAAGAAGGGTCTCTTCTACGGTGGAGGTACAGACCAATTGGTGAGCCAATTAATTGGTGTCGCTGCAATTGCGGCTTTCGTCTTAGTGGCATCTTTCATTCTCTTCTCGGTATTGAAGGCAACTGTTGGTCTTCGAGTCAGTGAACAAGAAGAGATTGAAGGCTTAGACGTCCACGAGCACGGGTTCGCTGGATACAACAGCGCCGACTAGATCCCTTTCGCCAGCGGCCCGCATCGCCATTCTTTGAATGGTTGGTGCGGGTCGTTTGCGTTGTTCTCCCTTTCACCGACACGAAACATTGTCGTAACAGTCGTTTTCTAGTCTCGGATTCAGTTATTCAACCCCTGAGAGGACGCAATGTACGCAGCAACTATCGACCAGGGTGCAACAGCATGGGTTCTTATGTCCATCGCACTTGTCGCATTCATGACACCAGGGCTCGCCTTCTTCTATGGCGGCATGGTCAGAGCAAAGAACGTGCTCGGAATGCTCATCCAAAACATATTTGCCATGGGCCTCATCAGCGTGTTGTGGGCCGCAGTCGGATTCAGTCTGGCTTTTGGTGGCACCGGCAAGTACATCGGCAACTTTGATTTTGCTCTCATGAAAGATCTCGCAACACTCGAGTCTCTCCCCGGATACACAGGCGACTTTGCATTGGTCATTCCAATTGTTGCGTTCTTCGCATTCCAAATGATGTTCGCAGTCATCACTCCAGCACTCATCACAGGCGCTACCGCCGATCGATTGAAGTTTTCTGCGTACGCAATTCTCATCGGTGTGTGGGCAGTAGTTGTCTACCCCGCTGTTGCGCGTTGGGTGTTCAGCCCCAACGGTTGGTTATTCCAACGTGGAGCTCTCGACTTCGCTGGTGGTGCAGTTGTGCACATCAACGCAGGTGCAGCAGCACTCGCTGTGATTCTTGTGTTGGGCAACCGCAAAGGCTGGCCACGCGAAGCAATGCCACCGCACAACCTTCCGTTCACAGTTCTTGGAACAGGAATCTTGTGGTTTGGCTGGTTCGGATTCAATGCCGGGTCTGCACTCGCTGCAAACGGCCTCGCTTCTCAAGCATTAGTAAACACACACCTTGCTGCAGCATCTGCAATGTTGTCGTGGTTATTGGTTGAAAAACTTCGTGCAGGTCATGCAACAACATTGGGTGCAGCATCAGGTGCAGTCGCTGGTCTAGTAGCAATCACACCTTGTGCCGGATTCGTTGGCGGCATGGCACCAATCATCATCGGCCTCACAGCCGGCGCAGTTTGTTACCTCGCACTTGCCCTCAAGAATGCATTCAAGTTCGACGACAGCCTCGATGTCATCGCAGTGCACCTTGTTGGTGGAATTCTGGGAGCAATCCTTCTTGGATTCTTCGCCGATACAAAAGTGAACTCACTCGGCTTTGACGGTGTGCTCTTCGGTGGCGGTTCAAAGTTGCTGGTTAACCAATTCATCGCAATCGGCGCCACATTCGCCTTCTCATTCATCGTCACCTACGTGGTCGCCCGCATTATTGATGCAACAATTGGGCTTCGCGTGAGCGCTGAAGAGGAACTTGTTGGCCTCGACCAAAGCCAGCACTCAGAAGCTGCATATCAGTAATTGTCACCCACCACTTTTCAAGAAGGCAGAATAGAAATATGAAACTCATCACGGCCATTGTGAAACCATTCAAGATCGACGACATCAAAGAAGCCCTCAAGGCTGCCGGCGTTCAAGGCATCACCGTTTCCGAAGTCAAGGGCTTTGGCCGCCAAGGTGGACACACCGAGACATACCGAGGGTCTGAGTACCAGATTGAATTCGTCCCCAAGTCTCGGGTGGAGCTCGTGGTCGAAGACCACAACGTGGAGTCCATCATCGACGTCATTCAGAAGTCTGCAGCCACAGGCAAAATCGGTGATGGCAAGATCTGGGTGACCAATGTCGAACAAATCATTCGCATTCGCACGGGCGAGCACGGAGCAGACGCCATCTAGCCCCTAGTCTGCTTGCATGACAATGACGGCAGATTCACCCGCCAAGGCAGCGCGCTGGACAGCGCAATGGAAAGAACTCTACGAAGAGGTCATCGAAACTGGTCTATGCACCGGTTGTGCAGGGTGCGTAGTCACCTGCCCGCATGATGTCATCGGATACGAGCATGAAGAGGGCAAGTACATCCCGTTTCACTTAGAAGAGGAACTCGGCCTCGACAATTGCATTCACGGTGAAAAAGGTTGCACCACTTGCACGCGTGCATGCCCTCGCTTCCGTACTTGGGAATCAGCTGCAAACAATCACCTCTTTGGTCGCGACAGAGAAGACAACGAAATGTCAGGCATCTGGCGTCAGCTGCTTCTCACTCGCGCAGCCGACACAGAAGAACACGAAAAGGGTCAAGACGGTGGATTCGTTTCGGCCATGCTCATCTGGTTATTGAAGAACGATTACATCGATGGCGCACTTGTTAGCGGCGTGGAAGAAGACGACAAATGGAAAGCAAAGCCTGCGGTTGTCACCAACCGTGAAGAAGTGCTTGCGACTGCTGGTAGCCGATACACCTATTGCGCAAACCCACTTGCACTTCCTGAAGCAAAAGAAAAAGGCCTTTCTCGCCTCGCACTTGTGGGAATGGGATGTCAGACATCTTCCCCACCAGTGATGTGGGATCGCAAAGCGGGCAAAGTTTCAAAGCCGTTCTTGTTCACTATCGGCCTCTTGTGCTCGAAAACATTTGACGATGCAATTTTCCCTGAACTCTTCGAGGCTAAGTACGGCCTGAAAAAAGAAGACATGGTGAAGATGAACATCAAAGGCGCTTTTCAAATCTGGATGAAAGATGGTTCGTTCCACGAAATCGATTTGAAGGAATGCCACGGGTGGACACGTACAGGTTGCAAGACCTGCCCTGACTTTGCAGCAGAACATTCAGACATCGCAACAGGCGGCATTGGCAAAGACAACGACTGGACTCTCACCATTGTTCGTACTGAACTGGGTGAGGAAGTCATCAATCGCATGATTGCCGACAAAGTCATCATTGCTCGTCCTGCTCAAGAAGACGAAGTGGCAATGAAGTTGCTGCGCACGCTCTCAATCGTGAGCCGTCGCCGCTGGCCAGACTGGGCTGAATCAACAGTCAAGGTTGGCACTCCGGCACTCAAGAAAAAAGTAGAGCCCGCTGCTGACGCAGAGCCAAAACCTGCTGAATAACTCACACTGATTGCGGGTAATTCGCCCCGCTAATTTCAGCGTTACTGTAGAGACACCGACAAGGGGGGCTCTATGGCACTGCATACACAAGCAACAGCACTATTGGAAATGATGGCATCACTCGGTGGGCCGTTGATTGAAGAATCAACACCCGAAGAATTTCGTACGTACTACCTCTCGCGCCAAGTACCGCCCACAGAAAATGTGCATGAGATTCGTGACATCAGTGCTGGCGGTGTTCCATGCCGTTTGTACCGACCCAATGCAAACAAGAACCTTGGCTTGCTTGTGTACTACCACGGCGGTGGTTGGGTAATCGGCAATCTTGATTCACACGACGCAGTGTGTCGTTCGCTTGCAAACAAGATGGGTCACGCTGTGTTGTCTGTTGATTATCGTCTCGCACCAGAACACCCGTGGCCAGCTGCTGCTGAAGATGCGCTGTGTTCACTGCGCTGGGCATACGACAATGCAGACGAACTTGGCATCAACCCTGATCGAATTGCCGTTGGTGGCGACAGTGCCGGCGGAAATCTTGCAGCAGTAGTTAGCCAGCAACGACCAGTGCCACTTGTATTTCAAATGTTGATTTACCCAGCAACTGATATGACGCAATCATTTCCATCTCATCAGGAAAATGCAGCCGGGCCAGTGTTGACCAAAGGTGCAATGGCGTGGTTCATCGGCCATTACATGCCAAAGGGTTCTGACTGGAAAGATCCGCTTGCATCACCAGGTTTTTCACCAGACAACTTGTTGAAAGGTGCACCGCCAGCACTGGTGATCACTGCAGAACACGACCCACTGCGCGATGAAGGTGAAGCGTACGGACGACGCCTGATTGAGAACGGTGTACCAACAA
>SYAZ01000018.1 GCA_005788815.1 Actinomycetota bacterium
CCCTGATACCCGAGACGCTCACCTGTTGGCTGACGACCCTCAATCTCGCCAGGGCGACCTGGGGACCAACCAGCCGGTGAAAAGTCGGGAGACTCGTATGACCTCAGCGTTTCAACGGGAGGTACTGGGGCGAAGCGGGGAGCTGACATAAGTAAAAACTCTACGCCGAGCGCACGGTGTTATGCCGAATGAAGCAGCCCGTAAACCAAGGATTCTTCAAGGGCTCGCCACGAGGCCTCGATGATGTTGGCAGACACACCGATTGTGGTCCACGAACGTTCACCATTTGTGGCGTCGATGAGCACCCGAGTGACAGCACCTGTTGCTGTAGCGCCGTCCAAGATACGCACCTTGTAGTCCGTGAGGTGCACTTTGGAGAGTTCCGGATACCGCGACAGTAAGGCTGTGCGCAGTGCGGCGTCGATGGCATTCACGGGGCCGTTTCCTTCAGCTGTTTCCACAAAGCGATCATCGCCCACCCACACCTTGACCGTTGCCTCGGTTGTGAAAGTACCGTCAGCAGATTCATCAGTAATGACGCGCATGGATTCGACTTTGAACGCATCTTGCGTCCAACCTGAGGCGCGACGCATCAACAATTCAAGAGACGCATCGGCTGCTTCAAAATGGAAACCTTCGTGCTCGAGACGCTTGAGGTCATCAATGACTGAGTTCACTGCAGGACCGTCAAGAGACAATCCCAATTCTTCAGCTTTCACTTCGATAGTTGCACGGCCTGCCATTTCGCTCACAACAAATCGTGTGCCATTTCCCACTACTACTGGATCAACATGCTCATACGCATCTTTCGCACGCTTAATTGCTGAAACATGTAACCCTGCTTTGTGTGCAAATGCAGAAGAACCCACGTATGGGGCCTGCGGGTTGAGTGGCCTGTTCAAGACTTCGGCAACGTGGTTGCTGACTGCAGTCAGACGGTCAAGGTTTCCTTCAGGAAGGCAACGAAATCCCATCTTTAATTCAAGGTTCGGAATCACAGTGGTGAGGTTCGTGTTTCCAGTTCGCTCACCAAGACCATTCAGAGTTCCTTGTACATGGCGTACTCCGGCCATAACGGCAGCCATGCTGTTGGCAACTGCACAACCAGTGTCGTCGTGACAGTGGATTCCAAGCGTTGCGTCATTACCTACAAACGCCTTTACCTTTGTCACGATTTCTGCAACCTCGTGCGGAAGTGATCCACCGTTGGTATCGCACATCACTAAATGAGTTGCGCCCTTCATTACTGCTGCTTCAACAACACGCATTGCAAACTCTGGATTGTTTTTGTATCCGTCAAAGAAGTGCTCAAGATCGACCATGACTTGACGGCCATTGCCATGCAGGAACTCCACAGAATCGGCGACCATCAGAGTGCCCTCTTCGAGAGTGGTCTGCAATGCATCGGTGACGTGATAGTCCCACGACTTTGCAACAATGCACACAGCCGATGTATTGGCGTCGAGCAAGTTGCGCAAGGTTGCGTCGTCATCCACTTTTCCTTTTGGACGACGAGTCGAACCAAAAGCCACCAAAGTTGAATGCTTGAACTTCAGTTCTGTGGCAGCGCGTGCGAAGAACTCAATATCTTTCGGGTTGGCGCCTGGCCAGCCGCCTTCAATGAATTGCACGCCGAGGTAATCCAATTGTTCGGCAATACGAAGCTTGTCTTCAACAGTGGCTGAGACGCCTTCTACTTGCATGCCGTCACGCAAGGTGGTGTCAAATGCTTCAACTAGTTCGGGAGTGGATTGTGTGTTCATGATTTCTTCTTTGGGAGTCAACTAAGCGGATTTGGGAAATGAAAAAGCCGCCCTCTTGGCGGCGGGAACGCGCACGTCGGAAGCCGGCGTGCGCTAGAGAATAATGATGATGGCTGCAACCACGCCAGCAAGGCGTCCAGAGGTGCGTGCGTTCAACATGACTTCATTCTCGCCTGTCCACAGCACTTCGTCAACCCCTGTGGGCAAATCTGTGGAAAACCCATCAGGCCCACTAGGCAGGGGAAATCTCTGTGGACAACCACCTAGGCCTTGGATGCCTTGCGCCTCCGGCCACGTCGGGTGATCTTTGCCCAGATCTTTTGTGCCACAGACAAATTAAGGAACGGAAGGCTCACTCGATAGACCAGGCCGGGCACCACGACTGACTTACCCTTCTGAACGCCAGCCACCGCGGCTCGCACCACGGTGGACGCATCAATCCATAGCCATCTCGGAACCCTTGTCTCCAAATGGCCGAGTCCTGCTCGTTCGTGAAGGTTCGTATGCACGTACCCCGGACACACCGCCGTGACCTTCACCCCAGCAGGACCCACTTCGCGCGCCAGGCTCGAGGCATACCGCGTGGCAAAAGATTTTGATGCTGCGTACACCGCAGAATTTGGCATGTCTATGAGTGACGCGATGCTCGACACCACAATGATTGTCCCCTCGCCTTTGCGTACCATCGAGGGAACAATTCCCTCAATCAATTGCGCCACGCCAGTACCCAAAAGAAAACTCATCTTTTGAAGTTCGGCCCACGGCGTTGATCCTGCACGTCCTGCCATGGTTACGCCGGCATTAGCGATGAGAACATCTGGGGCAATGCAGTTTTCTAATACCAACTGAACACCTTCAGTTGTGGAAAGGTCCGCCACGACGCACAGACTTGTTGCGCCTACATTTTTAATTTCTTGAGACACACTCTGGAGGTCATCAAGAGTGCGGCTCACTAGACAGACGTGAAACCCGAGTTGTGCATAATGCAAAGCAAACTCTCGGCCGATGCCGGACGATGCACCTGTGATGAGAGCGACAGAAGGCGACATGAACGTTGAGCCTTAGCGCAGCTACCAGTCAGCGGTCGCGGTCCTGCAACTCTTTCATGGCTGCCATACCAAACAACGAGGCGCCGGTGAAGACAATGATGAAGATGACTGCACCAAAGGAAAAGAGAACTCCCTCAGACATTTACTTCTCCCGTCCAGCAAGAAGGAAAGCACCCAACCCAAGAATGGAAGGCACCCAGACTCCTACGTAAATTCCGTTTAACTTGTCAACATCTGCATCACCTGAGAAGTAGAGAGAGATGCTGAGCGCAAGGCTTGCTGCAGCGGCGACAATAATAGACACTTGCAAAATTAGTTTTGGCTTCATGTAAAGAGAGTAACAGGTTTGAAAAACAAAAGGGCGCGATCATTGCTGACCGCGCCCTTCCGTTTTAAATGAATTGTGATTAGTGCGAATCGCCTGAGCGAGCCTTAGCAATATTCAAGATCATGAGTCCAAAGAGACCCTTGGCCGTGATGTCAGCAACTGTGTACCCAATTTGACGAGCAGCTTCGATGCCATCTGTTACGTCGAAAATAACTGGGAACAAGTAGGCGATTGGATAGACCAACCATGTCACTAAGAGAATGCCGGTTGCGGCCTTGATTGCCTGTGAAACTTCGCCAGTCTCACGAGATCCTGCTGCCTTTAGTTCTCCATTCAATGTGAACAAGATGTACAGGAATGGCAACATTGACAGAATCCAGAAGATCCACTTCGTGCCATCGTCGCTTGATACTTCACCTGGGTATCCAAGGCCAATCATCAAGACAGTCGCTGGGACCAGTGTGGTCATCAACTTCTTGCGGCGATCCTTGGTAACACCAAGAACGATGAGGAGTTCAATGACGAGCAAAGGAACCGTAATCAACCAGTCGGCGTAACGATAACCCTCGTTCATTGAGCCTGCGCCCCAATCACTCCACATTCTGTAGTAGTGGTATCCAGCGATTCCAACAACTACTGCTGATACTGCAACTCCGCTTTGGTATTGCTTTGCAACGCTTTTGATCTGAGTCAAGAAATATACAAATGCACCAAGCATGACGGCTGTGCCGAATGAGAGTGCGTTGTATACAAGTCGATTGAGGTCGGCGTCTGTCAGAACTGTTTTTACTTCTTCCATCTTTCCCCCTTTAGGAATGCTCGCCACTTTGACGAACTCTCCTAAAAGTAACAGAAAACATCAGACTGTCGTGGATGGCTGGCCGCGGTGGTCTGGGCGCCGATAACTAGCCACGGTGGCCCCACAGGGAGATCGACGACCTTTCGTAGTCCGAATTAGACTTTTAGGCTAATTCGCACCAGTTTTTGTACTGGGGAAGCTGGCCTCGGACCGCTTTTCCGTAGATTTCGGCCACCTGCAAGGTGATGGGCCCGGGGCACGGAACATTGCGGTCATCGACTGAGTTGATGGCACTGACCTCTGCTGCCGTACCCACGCAGAAGATTTCTTCAGCGATATAGAGGTCTGAGCGAGCAAGGTTTCCCTTTTCTACGTCGTACCCAAGGTCTTCCAGGATCTTGATGACGCTCCATTGCGTGATGCCTTCAAGAGCACCAGCCGATAACGGCGGTGTAATGACTTTGCCATTGCGAACAACGAAGAGATTCTCTCCGGTGCACTCGCTGACAAGTCCTTCATTATTCAGAAGAATCGCTTCGTCGTAGCCAGCACGCAGTGCTTCCACTTTTGCAAGCGAGGAGTTCGCATAATTTGCAACTGTCTTTGCTGCAGGCGGCAACATGTTGTGATCAAGTCGCTTCCATGAAGAAATCTTCATGCGAACGCCTTTGGTAAGAGCTTCTTCGCCCAAGTAGGCGCCCCATGGCCAGCAAGCAATCGCAACATCAACTGAACACGGCAGTGTATTCAAACCCATTTCGCCATATCCGTAATAAACGATGGGGCGAATGTAGCAACCTGGCAACCCGGTAGAGCGAACTGTCTCTCGTGTTGCGTCAACTATCTGCTGCCTTGTGTATGGAATTTCCATTCCCAAAATTTTTGCGCTACGAAAGAGGCGCTCGATGTGTTCGGTTAAGCGAAATACAGCGGGGCCTTCTGATGTCTCGTAGGCACGAATACCTTCGAAAACGCCGGTTCCGTAATGCAAAGTATGAGTGAGCACGTGCACCTGAGCCTTATCCCAATCGACAAGTGTGCCGTTCATCCAGATTTTCGGTGTGGGAACGAGAGTAGGCATAAGAGCTCCTAAAGATGTGCTGGTGAAAGATTACTTGGCGGATACGAGAGCAGCGATGGCGTTTCCGATTTCCGTGGTGGAACCAGTAGGCGCAGTGTCGCAAGCGCTGCGAATTCGTTCGGCGGCTGCATTTTCGCCGAGGAATTCCAACATGAGAGCAGCCGACAAAATGGCAGCAATGGGGTTGGCCTTGCCAGTACCCACAATGTCTGGTGCCGAACCATGCGATGGTTCAAACATGGAGGGCCCTGTGCGCGATGGGTTCAAGTTGGCAGACGACGCGAGTCCGATTCCACCACTCACTGCTCCACCAAGATCAGTGAGAAGGTCGCCGAACAAGTTGTCGGTGACGATGACGTCATATCGATGTGGGTCTTCTACGAAATAGATACATGCAGCGTCAACATGGTTGTATGCGGTTCCTACTTGTGGGAATTGCGCAGCAACATCATTGAAGGCGCGTTGCCATAGATCACCAGCAAATGTAAGAACGTTTGTTTTGTGCACCAATGTCACATGCTTACGCTCACGCTGTGCGGCGAGTTCGAATGCGTAACGAATACAACGCTCTACGCCATGACGCGTGTTGACACTTCCCTGCGTTGCAACTTCGTGTGGCGTGCCACGACGCAATACTCCACCTTCACCCACGTACGGGCCTTCGGTATTTTCGCGAATAACAACAAAATCATGCGGAGTGACATGGCCTGGTGCAACGCCGGCGAATGGTCGTTGGTTGACGTACAAGTCAAGGTCAAAACGCATCTTCAACAACAGGCCACGCTCGATAATGCCTGGAGGCACATCGGGTGTTCCGACTGCTCCCAACAAAATGGCATCGAAGCCACGAAGTTCATTCAGTACGCCATCGGAGAGAATTTCGCCATCACGCAAATACCGCATGCCGCCCAAATCGAAATCGGTGGTGTCGATCGCCACGCCTGTGGCGCGCACTACTTTTACGGCCTCGGCCGTGACTTCTGGTCCGATTCCGTCCCCGCCAATGAGTGCAATGCGATGTGCCATAGGGAGACCATCGTAGAAGGCACAGGTAGCCTTCCCTGCATGGCAAAGCACCTTCTCTCAAAAGAGACATACGCGCGACTCGAGGCTGAGATTGCCGACCTTGAGCACAATGTGCTTCCCGAAGTGGCCGACAAGATTGGTCGAGCTCGGGAAATGGGCGACCTGAAAGAAAATGGCGACTATCACGCTGCAAAAGACGAGTACGGCATGTTTAACGACCGCAAGAACTTATTGCTCTCCATATTGGAATCCGCTGAAATTGCACTTCCGCCAGCGAATGGTGAAGTGGGAGTCATGTCTGTTGTCACCATCTTGTTTGCTGGCGATGACCCAGATGATGCTGAGACGTATCTCATCGGCCACATCGAAGAAAAGCGCACAGACGGCGTGAGTGCCGACGTGATGAGCCCCGTCTCCCCCATTGGTGGTGCACTGCTTGGACACAAAGCAGGTGACGATGTTTCGGTCACTCTCGAAAACGGCGCAAAGGTTTCTGTCACCATCGTGAAGGTGGACAACTGAGCGAACACATCGTTCCCGACCTGCCCCCCGGTCATCACATTCATCTTCCGGGTCGCGGCGACACCTTCTATCGAGAGATGGAAGGCCCTATTGGAGCGCCCACGCTCATTTTGTTGCACGGCTGGACAGCAACTGCAGACCTCAATTTCTTCATGTGTTATCACGCACTCAGTGAACACTTCCGCGTTATAGCAATTGATCATCGTGGTCACGGGCGAGGAATTCGCAGTAATCAACCTTTCCGTTTATCTGATTGTGCTGATGACGCAGCTGCTCTTGCCGACCAATTAGGTATCACTACTTTTATTCCGGTTGGCTATTCCATGGGCGGCACAGTTGCACAACTCATGTGGAAACGTCACGAACAACGCGTGCGTGGCTTAGTGCTAGCTGCCACCGCTGCACACTTCATTTCTTCTAAACAAGAGCGCACCGCATTCAATGTGCTCGCCGGATTAGGCACCATTGCACGATTCACCCCAAAGTCTGTTCGTGAATCAATTAGTGACCGCATTTATCTTTCTCGCAAAACAATGACATGGGAACCATGGGCCACACAGCAAGTTGCTGGTCATGAATGGCGACAAATTCTTGAAGCGGGCGCAGCGCTCGGTCGTTATGACGCACGTGACTGGCTCGAAACTATTGATGTGCCGACTGCTGTCATCATGACCACCGAAGACCAAGTTGTTGACCCTGATCGGCAGAAAATACTTGCTACCACTATCCGTGATGCGCATGTGTATCAACTTGCAGCAAATCACGATGCTGTATTTGCGCGCTCTCAAGAGTTTGTACCGTTGCTTGTTCAAGCGTGTCTTACCGTGCACAACGACGCACTACGTAAGGCAACACAGGGAGACACTCTGTGAAAAAAGCAATCATGCTTCGGTCGCGATGGCGCCGAAATAGCAAGCTCGCACGACTTGGTGCGCGCGTTGGGCTCGCCCACGCTGGCACATCTGCCCGAAAAGTATTCGCAAATGCAGAACGCAAAGAGGAACTCTCTCGCGCTCGCGAACTAAAGACTGCACAACAAGTGGCGGCTGAGTTAGGGAACATGAAGGGCGCCCTCATGAAACTTGGCCAGATGGCTAGTTACCTCGACGACGGATTACCCGAGCCAATGCGCATGGCGCTTGCACAATTGCAATCACAAGCCCCACCAATGGCGATTGAGTTAGTACATGAAGTGTTGTTAGCCGAACTTGGTAAGCCCGTGAGTGAACTGTTTGTTGAGTTCGACGATGAACCAATTGCTGCTGCCTCCATCGGCCAAGTACACCGTGCGATTCTCCGCACGCCCGAAGGTGACCGCGCTGTTGCAGTGAAAGTGCAATACCCCGGTGTCGCCGAAGCAATCGATGCCGATATTCGCACCGCAGATCTTCTCGGAACCCTGCTCGCATTTGGCTTCAAAAGTCTGAACCCAGAAGACATGGTGGCAGAGATCAAAGACCGTCTTCGTGAGGAACTTGATTATTCATTGGAAGCACAGAATCAGCAAACGTTTGCAGACTTCTACCGAGGACATCCATTTATTCATGTTCCCGAAGTGCTGCACAACTACTCAACATCTCGCGTTCTCATCACGGAACTTGTGAGCGGTTCTTCATTTGCTGAAGTTCTTGAATGGACACAACAGGAACGCAATGACGTTGGCGAAGCAATCTTCCGTTTCGTCTTTCGCAGTTTGTATCGCTTCCGTGCATTCAACGGAGACCCACACCCCGGTAATTACATTTTCCATAAAGATGGCCGCGTAACGTTCCTCGACTTTGGTCTCATCAAACACTTCACCGTGGAAGAGATGCAGATGTTCCAAGGCATGGTAAAAGCAGCAGTGCTCGACCATGACATGGAGGAATACCGCCGCATCATTGAAGACGCTGGCATGCTGCAACCCGATGCTCCCTTCACAACAGAAGAAGCCGGTGATTACTTTGCACATTTCTATGCACCTGTGCGTGAATCTCACGAGATGACATGGACAACGGAATACGCAACATCAATAGTGCGTCACACATTTGACCGCACTTCAGCGATTGCGCAATATGCAACAGTTCCAAAGTCGTTCGTATTCATTCAGCGCATCAACCTTGGTTTATATGCATTGCTTGGTCAGTTGGGTGCCGCTGGAAACTTTCGCCGTATCAGCGAAGAACTATGGCCAATGACCAACGCTCCAGCCTCTACGCCTATGGGTGAAGCTGAAGCTGCGTGGCTAGCGCAACGCGATTAAACAATCGTTTGTAAGTCGAGGCCAACATCCAAGATGGGCGACGAGTGCGTGAGCCCACCAACACTGATGAAATGCACCCCGGTTGCTGCCACATCTTTTGCATTGCTCAATGTGAGCCCACCACTTGCTTCTAACAACACGGCATGACCAGTTGCGTCTTCGTGGCGTTGTGCAATAAGTACCGCTTCAGACATAACCGTAGGAGCCATGTTGTCGAGTAACACCACATCTGCACCTGCTTGTATCGCTACGGCTAATTGCTCAAGAGTGTCCACTTCTATTTCTATGGGCAACGTTGCGGCCAATTCGCGCACCTTTTCAAACGCTTCAGCTACTCCCCCTGCAGCAACGATGTGGTTATCTTTCACCAACGCTGCATCACTCAGGCTCATGCGGTGGTTTTGTCCACCACCACAACGCACTGCGTATTTCTCTAGGGCACGTAAGCCAGGTGTGGTCTTACGCGTATCGCGAATAATTGCTGTAGTACCGGCAATGGCATCTACCCACTGTGCAGTTGCGGTTGCAACACCAGAAAGATGACACAACAAGTTCAATGCTGTGCGTTCCGCAGTGAGCATGAGCTGCGTTGGTGCTTCCACTTGTGCCAGTACATCTCCGGGCACCACACGATCGCCATCTTGTTTCTTGTATTCAAATGAACTAGCCGATGCGCCACACACCATCTCAATGACTGCGGCTGCGATGTCTAGTCCCGCTACACAGCCGTGAGCGCGTGCACCGAATGTGGCAATACTGCGCTGCGCAAGCGGCACAGTGGCTACAGAGGTGACATCAATGCCGCCATCCAGATCTTCTGCAATCGTGTGGCGAATAATGTCGGCTACATATTGTGGATCTAGACCTGCCCCAACTAAACGATCGTGTGTTTGCTGAGACAATTGATGTAACTGCATTAGTCCACCTCTACTCGGCCATCAACAATGCGACACATGAGATGGCGTTCCCACGCAGCAAGCGGCTCTGCAAAATCCGTACGACGATGACATCCGCGACTTTCCGTACGTGCTTTCGCGGCGGCCACCACAGCAGTGGCAATAGTGAGCATGTTTGTAGCTTCAAAAGCTTTACGCGTTGGTACAACGGCCGCCGATGCGTTGTCTGCCAGTGTGCGCAAAATTGCAGAAGCTGCTTCTAAACCATCTGGCGTGCGCAATAC
>SYAZ01000105.1 GCA_005788815.1 Actinomycetota bacterium
GCTCAGATTCTGGGCATCGAAGATCTGGCAATGGCTGGCATCGTTCACCACATCCATGGTGAAGGTGATGAGGTAGCCATCGTCTTCACGGGTGCCACCAGGCCGCGGCGCAAACACAGCTTCACTGGCATACACGCCGGTCGGCAAGTGGTAGTTCTCTTCGGTGCCGGTCACCACGTTGTGTTTGATGAGGCCTTCAAATCCGAACCAACCGTGAGCAGGGATCACGCTGTAAACGGTGTCGTACTTCTTGCCAGCAACTTGAGCGTTAATCATTCCGAACTCGGTGATGGTATCTGAAAGCGGACCTTCGTTCACTGCACCTGTGCGCATGTTGAGACGCCAGCGATACGGACGCGATTGCATTGCAAAAAGATCGAGGAAACGAAACATACGATCTTCGAGAGATGCATCGGGTGGCACAGAAGGCGACGGGTCGTACTCAAAGTAGCCATCAATAATGATTTCGTCGCCTTCTTCATATGCGTTGATCCAATGCAATACATATGTGGCGTCGCATTCAAACCACTTGATGTCCTTCTCGGTGCCAAAGCGGGGGATAACACCTAGGCGTGTTGGCATGTCGCGATGGAACTTTGTGGCGTACACACCTTTTGCAATGAGATCTTCATTCCAAAACAGTGGGCAGTCATTCAAGATGGAATAGTTATCGGTGAAACACATGTCGTGTGGCAAACGTGGCCCAGGCAATGGCACTGGTGTGTAGTGCGACAACTCACCTTGCGCATTCAGCACTCCGTAGTGCATGTATGGATACGTGGTTTGGTAGTTGAAGAACAACATGTCACCAGTGCGCTCATCAACTTTGGCATGAGCAGAAACGCCAGCTGCAGGGAAGGTGTTATTCCAAGAAGCTCGTCCTTTGTCTTCCAGTGTGATGGGGTCTAGCTGATACAGATCACCACATTGGTAAAAACTGGAAAGCGCCATGCCGTTGTGAACAACAATGTCTGTGCTGCTTGCATCTTTCATACGCGTACGTGCTCCCCAACCGTCTTGGCGTGGTGATTTCAATGGTGATTCTGCAAGTCCAGACCACTGTGGTGCGCCGGCTTCAAGTTCAACTGCTAAACCCTCAGTGCGTACAAATCTGTTGCGATATTCAGCATGGCCTTCGCGAAATGAAATTGCATGAATCATTCCGTCACCGTCGAATGGGTGGTATCGCTCCATTGCAGGCACAAGTGGGTTCTCTGTGTTGCGCAAATACACACCGTTTAAGTCGGCTGGAATTTCACCTTCAACATGCATGTCGGTTGCGGTCCACTCGGTGGTTTGTGGTCGCCATGCGCCAGTGCGATACGGGTGTGTATCGCCTGCTGGCAACAGCGATGGCCATTCACGTTCAATGCGAGTTCCCATATTTCCCCCCGGCAAATATCGAAGATTTCTTCGTATGACCTTTACTGTATGCGTTCCTGCCCGAGCGTGCGACACCGAGGTACGGTCATAGGGATGTTGAACCGAGTCCCATTGGCCGAATTAGCCGAATCCGTTGCCACGGTTGCTCGCGAACTTCGCCTGGTGGCACACGATGACACCATTTCCCAAGACGACCTGCGTGCATTGGAAGCATTTGCTGCTCGGCGATTGCAAGAAGAATCGGCTTCGAGTGGTGCAGGTTACAATGGCAAGACTGCGTCTCGCACCCCACGCAAAGGTTCTGCAAAAGATCAGGCGCTTCAGGCATCTGCACTGCGAATACATGCATATCTTGTCCAATACCCAGGTTCATCCATTTCTGAAGTTGCACTCGCGCTACAGATGGCCTTCACCGAAGTAACTGCAGCATCGCGTCGAGTGGGCTGGTTGTTGTTATCTGAAGAAGAACGCGAAGAACCAAGTGCACGGGTGGAGTCTGACGCAATTGCGGTTACTCGCGATCGTGCACGAGGTGCATTACAAGCGGCAAGTTTGATGGTGGCGCCGCTTAGCCATCAGGCGTACACAACCTTGTTACGCAATGGGCGAGTGAAAGGCCCGAGCGTTGCGCGGATCACACAGTTGTTCGGCTCGTGGAGTGCAGCATGCAATGAAGTAGGTGTTGCAACCGGTGATTCTTTGCGTTCACATTATGAACGTCAGTGGACTGCCAATGACTTACTTGTGTTTGTTGAGGAATTTCTGCGTCATCCAGATTTCTCTGGCGCAAGTCATCAATATGACGAATGGCGTGCTACTCAATTACAGACGCGCAAAGTGCCATCTTTGGGAACAGTGCGCAACATTGTGGGTGGTACGTGGAATGACATTCGTACTGCAGCTCTGCGACGCATGCGCGCCACCTGGGCTAGCTAAGAACTTGAATCTTCATCCATCGTTCTAGTGGTTTACTCGGAATCACGGTGTATGGCTTCGTGTTAATGCCGTTAGGCGGACCCGATTGCGGCTCAATACACATGTGACCATCTGGTGAGTTGTACATCACCCAATGTGAGCAGTCGCTCGACACTTCAATAGTGATTCCATCAATAGTGAGTTGCGGCATGGAGTGTGGGCGCACAAAACAATCGTCGTACTTGCGTTTTGGTACTGGAACTTCTTGTGTTGTGGTGAGGCCGCTCACATCGCGTTGCAACATGGCATCGAAATGATGATTCACATTGCGTGGAGATTGAAACCACGGATGCCAACCCACTTGCGCCGGCATTGGTTCGCTTGCAGTCAAAGTAAGAGTGGAAGTGAGGGAACCCTCGTCTAGCGAAACAGTGTGAGTAACAGAACCTGCAAAGGGCCAGTCCGAGCCTAGGTCGCATGTAAATGATGCAGAGGTTGCACTGCTAGCAACAGTTGTCCATTCACGATCAAGAACAGTGCCATGCATTGCATGCGACGATTGCGGACGCAACGGTAATTCGTATTGCAAACCGTGAAACATGAAAACGCCATCTCGCACACGACCCGCGTACGGCACCATGGGATACGCGCCCCAGTTCAACGTGTCACCTGCTTCAGTCACTAGCAGTTCCACACCCGAAGCGATGATGGAGGACATACGTGCACCGTGTGAAACATCAATAGCCACCTGCAATTGATCGTTTGAAAGTTGCACAATTGTCATTGCTTCACCCTAATCATGTGAAGTAGCAAGACACTCTCGATAGCGTTGTGAATTGTGCGTGGCCTAGGAACGATCATCAACACAGCAACAGTTTTGGTGGGCGGAAGTGTTGGCTATTTCATTGGTCACCGCATCAAGGACTCCATTCGCACCATTGTTGTGCAGGTCATTGGTCTTGCAACTCTTGTGATGGGCATCAGCAATGTGATGGACACGCACAATCTTGTGTTTCC
>SYAZ01000106.1 GCA_005788815.1 Actinomycetota bacterium
ACAAAGTGGTTGTGCTTGATATTCCATTATTGGCCGAGAATCCACGAAAAGGTCTTAGTGGAGTCATCGTTGTTGACAGTCCTATAGAGATCGCCATCGAACGCTTAGTGAGCATTCGCAATATGGATGAGTCTGACGCTCGCGCTCGTATCGAAAAGCAGGCAACTCGTGAGGCTCGACGCGCAATAGCGGACCAAGTGATTGATAACTCGGGTGACTTACAGAGTCTCGAAGCGCAAGTTGAAACTGTGTGGCAATGGGCAGTCTCGTTACCACCTGCCGCAAAGGATGCCGGAGAACGTACTCCTGCAGTCTGAGCTGCATTGTCGGTACTATTTGAGCCGTGCCTGCGTTTCAAGTTGTTTCAGATTTTGAACCAGCAGGAGACCAACCGAAAGCTATCGCTTCACTTTCTGAAGGCATCGAGCAAGGTGAACGCTTCCAGACCCTTTTGGGAATTACAGGTTCGGGCAAGTCGGCAACTATTGCGTGGACTATTGAAAAGACTCAGCGCCCCACACTGATTCTTGCTCCCAATAAGAGTCTCGCCGCACAGTTAGCGCAAGAGATGCGCGAGTTCTTTCCACACAACCGTGTTGAGTTTTTTGTTAGTTACTACGACTACTACCAACCAGAGGCCTACATACCTTCTAGCGACACGTTCATTGAGAAGGACTCATCAATCAACGAAGAGATTGATCGTCTACGTCATTCGGCAACTGCTGCTTTGCTCACAAGACGAGACACCATTGTTGTGGCCAGTGTTTCTTGTATTTACGGAATGGGCGACCCTGACGAATACCGCGGTCAACTACTGGAATTGCACGTGGGTGTTGATTACGACCAACGCAGCATTCTGCGTCGTCTCGTAGATCTTCAGTACGGAAGAAACGATATGACACTCGGGCGTGGCAACTTTCGGGTGCGTGGCGACACCGTTGAGATTCATGCGGCCTATGAAGAGTCTGTCGCGCGCGTAGAGATGTTCGGTGACACCATCGATCGCATCACGATGATTGATCCGTTGACTGGCGAGACATTGTCTGAACCAACAGAGATAGTGATCTTTCCTGCAACCCATTATGTAACTGGTGAAGAGCGCATGCGCCGTGCTGTCGTTGGTATTGAACTGGAACTACAGCAACAGTTGGCGTTGTTTGAGAAGCAAGGCAAATTACTTGAAGCTCAGCGACTTCGAATGAGAACGTCGTACGACTTAGAGATGATGCAGGAGATGGGTTACTGCAACGGCATCGAGAACTATTCCATGCACATCGATGCTCGGTCTCCAGGAGAGCCCCCGTTCACGCTTCTCGATTACTTCCCGAAGGATTACTTGCTGATCATCGATGAAAGTCACGTGGCCATCCCGCAGTTACATGCGCAATACGCCGGTGACCGCAGCCGTAAGAGCACTTTGGTGGAACATGGCTTCCGTTTGCCTAGCGCCATGGATAACCGACCACTTCGTTTCGAAGAGACAATGGAGAGGATCAGTCAGGGTATTTTTATGTCTGCAACCCCTGCTGCATTCGAGTTGAAAAACAGCAACCGTGTTGTTGAACAGATTGTTCGACCCACTGGTCTTGTCGATCCCGAAGTGATTGTCAAGCCAACGAAGGGACAGATTGATGATCTCATCGAGATGATCAAAGAACGTATTGAAATAGGTGATCGCATACTTGTGACGACCTTGACCAAGAAAATGTCTGAGGATCTCACTGAGTATCTCTTAGAACAGGGTTTGCGTGTTCGTTATTTACATTCAAACATTGACACCATGCAACGTATTGAGATTCTGCGTTCGTTGCGCCTCGGCGAATTCGACGTTCTGATTGGTATCAACTTGCTTCGTGAAGGACTAGACCTGCCTGAAGTTTCTCTGGTAGCAATTTTGGATGCGGACAAAGAGGGTTTCCTTCGAAGCGAAACGTCACTCATTCAGATGATCGGTCGCGCCGCTCGAAATGTGGCTGGTCAAGTGGTGATGTATGCAGATAAGACCACACCATCCATGGAACGCGCTATTTCAGAGACTCGCAGGCGTCGCCAAGCACAAATTGCCTACAACCTCGAGCACGGAATTGATCCGAAGACAATCCGTAAGGCTGTCGGAGATATTTTGTCTTTCTTGAACGGATTCGGAGACGATTCGTCAGCCATCCCGGGCAAGGGTGGTCGCAAACAGCGTGAACGTGACAAGGTGAAACACGACCTGAAGTCGCTACCACAACAAGAGTTGGGCCGTCTCATTCAGACATTAGAAGATGAGATGCATGAGGCTGCCACGGACCTCAAATTTGAATATGCGGCGAGGCTGCGCGATGAAATCAATGATTTGCGTCGTGAACTTCGTGACGCTCGATAGACACTCTGTAACCTTGCATCGTGGCTGAGAAAATCATTGTTCGCGGTGCCCGTGAGCACAATCTTAAGAACATCAGCATCGATCTGCCCCGTGACAAACTCATCGTGTTCACCGGATTGTCGGGTAGCGGTAAGAGCTCCTTGGCTTTTGACACCATTTATGCTGAGGGCCAACGACGCTACGTTGAAAGTTTGTCGGCATACGCTCGTCAATTCCTCGGCCAGATGGACAAGCCAGATGTTGATGTCATTGAAGGTCTTTCCCCGGCGATTTCCATCGATCAAAAATCTGCCTCTCGTAACCCGCGTTCAACAGTGGGCACCATTACTGAGGTCTATGACTATTTGCGTTTGCTGTATGCGCGTATCGGTATTCAGCATTGCCCGAATGATGGCACACGGCTGAAACGTCAAACGCCACAACAAATCGTCGATCGAATCATGACGTTGCCCGAGGGAACACGTTTCCAAGTCTTGGCTCCGGTTGTTCGCAGCCGCAAGGGCGAATACGACACTCTGTTGAGTGATCTTGCAGCACAAGGCTTTGTGCGAGCTCGTATCGACGAAGAAGTTCGTGACATCGCCGAGTTTCTCGCTTCGGGGGAGAAGTTGGCTCGTTATGAGAACCACTCCATCGACATCATTGTTGACCGACTTGTGCGGCGCGACGACATTGAGCGTCGTCTCACGGACTCATTAGAAACAGCACTGCGGATAGCCGAAGGCGTCGCTGGTGTTGAGTTGATGGGTAAAGAGGGTGAGACAAACGAGACCTTGACGTTCAGTCAGCACCTTGCTTGTCCAGAGTGCGGCTCCAGCTTTGAAGAACTAGCCCCCCGTAACTTTTCATTCAACTCTCCGTTTGGTGCTTGCGAAAATTGTGATGGCTTAGGAACAAAGTTTGAAGTAGACGCTGAGCTGATTATTCCTGATGCCTCGCTGTCCTTGAGGGCTGGTGCAATTTCTCCTTGGCGCTCAGCTCACACTCAGTATTTCCATCGCATGTTGGTCGCGCTAGCCGAGCAAGAAGGCATCGACCTTGATAAGCCTTGGTCCAAAGTGCCAGCGAAACATCAGAAACTTGTGTTGCAGGGCCAACAAGGGGCAATGCAAGTTAAGTACAGAAATCGTTTCGGCAAAGTTCGGCAGTTCAGCACTTCGTACGAAGGCGTCATTCCGTGGATTAAGCGTCGTCATGTTGACGCCGAAAGTGATTGGACACGTGAGCAGTTCGAAACGTACATGCGTGAAGTGCCGTGTCCAGTGTGTGAAGGGGCTCGTCTTCGCCCGGCGAGTCTGGCCGTAACTATCAACGACAAGCACATTTCTGCTGTTTGCGATATGTCCATCGCAGATGCTGCTGAATTTCTTGGAGGGCTTACCTTGAACGAGCGTGACGCAATGATTGCAGAGCGCGTCACTAAGGAGATCAATGCACGTCTTGGGTTCTTGCTTGATGTCGGTCTTGACTATCTCACGCTTTCTCGAGCGGCCGGAACGTTGGCGGGTGGTGAAGCACAGCGCATTCGTCTTGCAAGCCAAATTGGTTCTGGTTTAGTTGGAACTCTGTATGTATTGGATGAGCCAAGCATCGGACTTCACCAACGTGATAATCGCCGTCTCATTGAAACATTGCTGCGGCTTCGCGACCTTGGGAACACAGTTCTTGTCGTGGAGCACGACGAGGAGACCATTAAGGAAAGTGACTGGATAGTCGACATCGGACCAGGCGCTGGTGAACATGGTGGGGAAGTCGTATATAGCGGTCCAGTGGCTGGCATCTCTAAAGCAAAAAACTCCATCACGGGAAATTACCTAACGGGCAAAACCTCCATACCTGTTCCACAGGTGCGCCGTACGCCAACTCGAGAAGCAATTACGGTTCGAGGCGCACGAGAACACAACCTTCAAGACATCGATGTAGAGATACCGCTCGGCTGCTTCGTAGCTGTGACGGGTGTATCGGGAAGCGGCAAGAGCACACTTATTCGCGACATCTTGCTTCCCGCAATGATGCAGCACTTGCACAAAAGCAAAGATGCACCGGGCCGACATCGCACTGTTGAAGGCCTCAGTGCAATTGACAAAGTGATCGACATGGATCAAAGTCCGATTGGTCGTACTCCACGCTCAAACCCAGCAACGTACACAGGTGTGTTTGACTCCATTCGTAAGTTGTTCGCGGCTGCGCCCGAATCGAAGGTTCGCGGATATCAGCCAGGTCGTTTTTCGTTCAACGTGCAAGGCGGGCGTTGTGAGGCTTGCTCAGGTGATGGAACCATCAAGATCGAGATGCATTTCCTGCCAGACGTGTATGTGCCATGTGAGGTGTGTAAAGGCGCTCGCTACAACCGAGACACCTTAGAGATTCAGTTCAAGGGTAAGAACATTGCAGAAGTCCTGAATATGCCAGTCACTCAAGCGCTTGATTTCTTTTCCAATCAGCCATCGATTGCGCGACACATGCAAACGCTTGTTGATGTTGGTCTCGGATATGTGCGACTGGGGCAATCTGCTCCCACTCTTTCTGGTGGTGAAGCGCAGCGAGTGAAGTTGGCAAGTGAGCTTGCTAAACGCTCGACTGGTCACACCATGTACCTTCTCGATGAACCAACCACCGGCCTGCACTTTGAAGACGTGCGCCGGTTGTTGACTGTGTTGTCTCGCCTCGTTGATCAAGGCAATACGGTTCTCGTCATTGAGCACAATCTTGATGTCATCAAGACTGCTGACTGGCTTATTGATATGGGCCCTGAGGGAGGCAATGGAGGTGGCACTGTGATTGCAGAGGGCTCGCCCGAGACTGTTGCCCAGACTGATGGTAGTTACACCGGTTTCTATCTTGCTCCCATGCTTGGCTTGAAGCAACCGTCGATGGTGGTCCCTGTTGTGAAGAAGAAAGCAGCGTCAAAGTCAACTGCTAAGAAAACTGTTGCGCCACTAAGTACGGCTAAGCCTGTTGCTAAGAAGGCAGCAGTCAAGAAGACTTCAGTGAAGAAGGCTGTAGCTAAGCGCGCTACCAGCAAGAAGTAAGTCTTATGGTGCAGCGTCCACCAAGCGGTTCCATACCCATTACTCCCGGTTCATACCAATTCAAAGACGGCAATGGACGTGTCATCTACGTGGGTAAAGCTGCAAATCTTCGATCCCGCCTATCTAGTTATTTTCAAGACCCACAACAGTTGCACCCACGCACCGCTGCGATGGTGGCTGCAGCCGACACTGTGGAATGGATCGAGGTTCGTAATGAGGTGGAAGCTCTCATGCTTGAGTTCTCCCTCATCAAACAG
>SYAZ01000107.1 GCA_005788815.1 Actinomycetota bacterium
AATCGTGGATCAGTCAATAGTTCTGGTCGATTCATTGCCGTTACAAAGAGGTCAAACGTTCCGCGTTCTGCGGGATGACCACTCACAACTACATTTCGTCCGTCGGCTGTTTGTAGCACTGGGTAATCACCAGGTTGAAACGAGCGAATCTGTCCGGCAGGTACAGGGCGATCGAACAGTTCATTTTGTACGTGTTCGTTCACATACATCATGGTTTGCGCCATTGACACGTCGATGTATTGGCCAGCGTTTGTATTGGTGCGTTGATACAACGCAGCGAGAATTGCAGATGCCATCTCCATACCGGTGTACACATCTGCATGGCTGTGCGGATCATTGGTGAGGTCACCACCACGTGCATTTGCTTGTAAACCAGTCAGACCAGTCTCAGCATTCACAACAGATGCATATGCGCGGCGATGCATCCATGGACCAGAGTTTCCGTACCCACTGATTGCTGCATAGATAATGCGTGGGTTGATTGCCGACAGCACCTCGTAACCGATGCCAAGTTTGTCCATGACGCCGGCTCGAAAGTTTTCAACAACGATGTCGCAATGCTCGACGAGTTGCTTGATGAGTGCAATGGCCTCTGGCTGTTTGAGGTCCATGGAGATGTTTTTCTTACCAATGTTTTGCTGTGCAAAATAAGTAGACATTGAACCAACGCGGGGAAATGCAAAACGAGTGAGGTCACCTTCGGGTGGTTCAAGCTTGATGACATCGGCACCGAGGTCTGAAAGCATGCGTGTGCAATGCGGCCCCGAAAGGACACGAGTGAAATCGAGAACACGGATACCTTCGAGTGGTCGTTGACCATTGGGTTGGGGCGAATGATGCGCGCTCATGCACCTATGACCGTATCTAACGAATAGTGTCAATGACATGGTCGACGACTTCGAGGAGCAGGCAGAGGCGTTTTTCGCCACGTTGCCAGCGCTGATGAAAGACGCTGGTCGAGGCGCGGAACAGCGTGTACGTGTGTTGCGGGCTGCAATGGCAGACGCAGGACTTGTGGGCTTTGGAATTCCTGAGGCCTATGGCGGTCGAACCGATGTTGTTGATGGCCCTCGTCGTTTTCAAATTGCTGCGCAAGGGCGATTGCCAACTGAAGATGGAATGTTGGGTATTGGCCTCAACATGGCTGTTCCCATCATCATGCAATACGGAACAGAAGAGTTGAAGCAGTACTTCGTTCGGCGTGCTCTTCGAGCTGAAGATATTTGGTGTCAGTTGTATTCAGAGCCTGAGGCAGGCAGTGATCTTGCGAGTCTGCGCACCACGGCTGTTCTTGATGGCGATGAGTGGATAGTAAATGGTCAGAAGGTGTGGACATCTGGTGCACAACATTCAGACATGGGCGTTCTGCTTGCACGCACGGGTGACGAACCGCGCAACAAAGGGATTTCTATGTTGCTAATTCCTATGAGGCAACCGGGTGTAGAAGTGCGTCCACTACGCCAGATGACTGGTGAAGCAGAGTTCAACGAAGTGTTCTTTACAGACGCAAGAGTTCCTCGTGCATGGGTTGTGGGTGAAGTGAATGATGGTTGGCGCGCAGCTACCGGACTACTGGCTCATGAAAGAAGTTCGCTTGGCAAAGTAGGCGCAGATGAAAAACGTGAAGCAAATGTTTCTGCTGCAGTTCCCGTGCACTATTTGTTAGATATTGCGGCCAAGGTGGGGAAGAATAGTGACGAATCAATCCGGCAAGATCTTGCCCGCGCATATACAGGCGAAAAGATCATGGGTTGGATTGGACAACGTAAAGCGCATCCAAGCATTGGAAAGTTGTGGAGAACAAAGCAAGCACGTTTTGTTGCTTCGGTTGCTGCACAGTTAGCTCTCAGTGGAGCAGCGGCACATGAAGTGAGCGATAAAGATGGTGAATTCTGGATGTATCACATCTTGAATGCGC
The DNA here is from genome assembly GCA_005788815.1 of Actinomycetota bacterium. Taxonomy (GTDB): domain Bacteria; phylum Actinomycetota; class Acidimicrobiia; order Acidimicrobiales; family Ilumatobacteraceae; genus UBA2093. Next base: position 1,919 of record SYAZ01000107.1, read on the forward strand.
CTCGAATGTCACTCGGTGGTGGCACCGATGAAATTCAGAAAAACACGATTGGCGAAAGGGCTCTAGGCCTTCCCCGCGAACCTAACTAGTTATTGACCAATGAATTTTGGTTGGCGCTTTTCAACAAACGCCGCAGCAGCTTCACGGTGATCTGCAGTTGACATTGTGCGAGGCATTGCAACACCTTCAGCATCGAGTGCAACTTCAAGAGTGACAGACAACGAACGGTTGATGTTTTCCTTGATGTATCGCAATGCGATAGGAGCGCGCTCAGCCATTTCTTGGCAGTAGTTCATTGCGTGTTCCGCAAACTTTTCCTGTGGGAAGACTTTGTTCACCATTCCAAGGTCGAGCGCTTCGGCAGCACTGAGGCGAGGTGACGTGAACATCAATTCTTTCGCGCGTGCTTCGCCAACGATGCGAGGCAAGAACCACGACATTCCAAAGTCACCACTTGCGCCTACATTGGCAAATGCAGTCACTAGTAGTGCTTTTTCAGAAGCGATTCGTAAGTCAGCAGAAAGCGCAATCGAAAGTCCGGCACCTGCAGCAGCACCTGGGATGGCAGCGATGACAGGTTGTGGCAGTCTGCGCATGGAACCACTGACAAGATTTTGAATATGACGAAGTCGAGCAATGGCGTCTTCGACGGAGCCTTTGCCGCCGGCCTTGCCAGAGTTACGTGCGTGCATTCCCTTTACGTCACCACCAGCACAAAAAGCATCATTTTCTCCGGTGAGCATGAGTACTCGAATGTTTGAGTCAGCAGCAATCGCGGGAAGAGCTTTAGCGAATCCGTCGTAGATCTCATCGGAGAGGGCATTGCGTGCCTCGGGGCGATTGAAGGAGAGCACGGCAACGTGGCCCTCGATGCGTCCAAGGAGATGATCCGTTCCTGTTTCGATTGCGCTCATTGTGGCCCCCAATTGTTTGGTGTTTTGCACCCGTACGGTTCATAGCCTGCCACGACCCACCCCTTCCAATGGCATTGAAAAACGGATTATCATCGCTGTATGACAGCTCTAGAAAACGAACGGCGTAACCCCTTCCTGGAAGGCAACTTGGCCCCCGTGACGGAAGAAGTAACAGCCTTCGATTTGGAAGTAACTGGCACGTTGCCTGCAGACCTAGACGGTAGGTACTTGCGTAATGGGCCAAACCCCATTGGTTATGTGAACCCGGCGAAGTATCACTGGTTCACGGGTCACGGAATGGTGCATGGTCTGCGCCTACGCGACGGCAAAGCAGAGTGGTATCGCAACCGTTGGGTGCGCAATAACGATGTTGCAGATTTATTGAACGAGCCACGCCCACAGTCTGATTGGCCAGCAGACCACGGACAGTTTGCTGCAAACACCAATGTGATTGGTCATAACGGAAAGACGTTTGCAATTGTCGAAGCTGGTTCACCGCCAATTGAATTGTCGTACGACCTCGACACTGTTCGCGTTTCAAATCTTGATGGCTCATTGCCGCATGCATTTTCTGCGCACCCAAAGAAAGACCCCGTCACTGGTGAATTACATGTGATGACGTATTTCTGGGGTTGGGGTAATCAAGTGCAGTACCTCGTAGTTGGTACCGATGGCCGCGTACGTCGTCATGTTGACATTCCAACAACTGGTGGCCCAATGATTCATGACATTGCGTTTACTCAGAAATACATTTTGGTGTTTGACTTGCCAGCGGTTTTCAACTTGGAAGCAGCAATGTCTGGTCAAGGACTTCCATACTTCTGGGATCACGATTACCCAGCACGAATTGGTTTGCTTCCTCGTGAAGGCAATGGTGACGACGTGAAGTGGATTGACATTGATCCGTGCTATCTCTTTCACCCAATGAATGCATATGACGATGGTGATGAAGTGGTACTCGACGCAGCACGTCACAGCAAGATGTTCGACAAAGAACGTCGCGGACCAAGCGAAGGCCCGCCAACGCTCGACCGTTGGAGATTGAATGCTGTCACTGGTGCGCATACTCATGAACGCATCGATGATCGTCCGCAAGAGTTCCCACGCATTAATGAGTCATTAGTTGGTCTTCGTAACCAGTTCGGCTATACCGCCGGCATTGGCGCAGGATTTAAGCAAGACACGTTGATAAAAGTCAACCTCGATAGTCGCAAAGTGGAAGCGCGCAACGACACTGCTCGCTATGGCTATGGCGAACCAGTGTTTATTCCGCGTGAAGGTGCCACCGCTGAAGACGATGGTTACGTAATGGCATTACGTTTAGATACTGAAACTCAGACATCTGACTTAGCGATTTTCAATGCGCAAGCAATTACGGAAGATCCGATTGCCGTGGTGCACGTGCCTGCGCGAATCCCGAACGGTTTCCACGGAAACTGGATTCCCGACGGTCAATAACCGCACTAACTA
>SYAZ01000108.1 GCA_005788815.1 Actinomycetota bacterium
AAAACGGGGAAGTGCGGGAAACGCGACTGATTTACCTGCGTGCAATGTGTCGCCAATTTGTAGCCCGGCAGTGTTGATGAGCCCAATGACATCGCCTGGGTACGCCTCTTCGATTGTTTCGCGCTCGGAACCAAATGCAGTAGTTGCATATTTCGTTCCTACGTTTTTTGCAGTACGTGCGCAGTCAACATCCATGCCACGCTCAAACTTGCCGCTACATATGCGCGCGAATGCAATGCGGTCACGGTGGTTTGGGTCCATGTTTGCTTGAATCTTGAAAATAAAGGCAGCAAAGTCTGCTTCAAGCGCGCGCGGATCACCTTCTGCGTCGCGACGCGGTGCAGGTGCAGGTGCCAAGTCGACAATGGCATCAAGAATCATCTGCACACCAAAGTTAGTGAGTGCTGAACCTACAAATACAGGTGTACTTTCACCGGCAAGAAAACTTTCAATGTCTACGTCTGCACCAATTGCGTCGAGAAGCCCACATCCATCGAGTGCTTGCTTCCATGCAGGGCCTTCATCAATAGCTGCCTGCTCGGCGCTCACGATTTCTTCGGGTGCAATAGAAGAACCGCGTGCAACGCGCGTGAAGCGAACAAAGTCACCAGTGCGACGATCGATAACGCCACGGAAATCACCAGATTGTCCGACCGGCCATGTAACTGGAGTAGGGCGCAAACCAATTTGTTGTTCCACTTCGTCTAGTAACTCAAGTGGGTCGCGACCTGGGCGGTCGTACTTGTTAAAGAAGGTGATGACAGGAAGATTTTGAGAACGACAAACTTCGAACAGTTTCAATGTTTGAGGTTCAATACCTTTTGCAACGTCGAGCACCATGATGACGGCATCTACGGCCGACAACACTCGATACGTATCTTCTGAGAAGTCACGGTGGCCAGGAGTGTCAAGCAAGTTGAACACGCAATCGCGATAGGGGAATTGCAACACCGTGGAAGAGATGGAGATTCCACGTTGGCGTTCCATTGCCATCCAGTCAGAGGTGGCGGCACGACGGTCGCCGCGGGCCTTGACGGCTCCACCAGTCTGGATTGCGCCTGCATATAAGAGGAACTTCTCGGTAAGGGTGGTTTTGCCAGCGTCGGGGTGCGAAATGATGGCAAAGGTGCGCCTGGTGGCTGCTTCACTCAAGATTTCAGGGGCCTCAGACACCCCGAAAGCCTACGGGCACAAGTCCTGAGCCCCCCGTTGACCTGTGGGGCAGGGCTCGGGAAAAGTCATATTCCGTTAATAACAGACTTCGTCTGTTGTCATTAGGCTTAGATAAATGAGTGCGAGAAATGTTTGTCGCAAAGCAACGTGGCTTCTGGCCTCATTCTTCTTGCTCGGCGCGTCAATGGTCATAACTCCATTTGCGCAATCTGTATCTGCTGTCGGTGAAACCGATGGAATTGTCACTTCAGGATTGGCTCTGAATCTTGACCCCAACTTAAGTACTTCATATCCGGGAGATGGAACCACAGTCACCGACCTCAGTGGCTCTGGTCGAGATGGAACTCTCGCAGGCAGCCCTCTACCGACCTTTAGTAGTACGAGTCCAAAATCTTTTGTCTTCACAAGAACTTACGTAAGCAATACCGCGAGCACTGCAAACAAAATCACAATTAATAGCAAGTTCCTCACAGATAACTTCACTATTCAAACCTGGATAAAAACAAGCGCGAGAGGGCATGCATCTCTTCACTTCACGACCATGTACATCATGGCTTCGGAATGTGGTGGAGGTGCCGCCGACTGGGGTTTCGGCGTGAATAGCTCTGGCCAACTCGCGTTTGGAGCAGGGCCATCGGACACGACATATTCAACTACAGAAGTAGTCAATACCAACGCATGGATAAATGTCGCGGCTTCCAGAAACAAGGCAACCGGAGAAATCAAACTGTACATCAATGGCGTACTCAAAAGAACCGGAACTGGTTATGCCGGAAACAGTTTGAACTGTTCTGCCGATGGCAGGACATGGATAGGTAACGGACAAGACGCACCTGCCTACTCATTTGGTGGAAACATCGGATCAGTCCTTGCGTATACAAACATATTGAGTGCTTCCGACATCTTGGCCAACTACGAGGCGACCTCTGGAACGTTTTATCCACCGACGTACAACATGACGTACAACGCAAATGGTGCGACGTCTGGTTCTGTGCCAGCTAATGGAAGTTATGTTTCTGGTGGCGCTGCAACAACAGTCTCAGCAAACTCGGGCACTCTTGCACGCACGGGATACTCATTCTCTGGATGGAATAGTTCTGCAGATGGAACAGGCACAACGTATGCAGCAGGCAGTGGCACATATTCGTCTAATGCCAATGTCACTCTGTACGCAAAATGGACTCCCAATTCGCTCGACGTGACTTTTGATTCTCAAAGCGGAACTCTTGTGGCTGGCACCACTGTTCAAGTGGGAGCAACGCTGGCGGCACCAGTGGCACCCACTCGAAACGGTTTTACATTCACCGGCTGGTCGACTACTTCATCGGGGTCTGTCGTGTCATTTCCGTACACGCACGCTCGTACTTCAGATTTCACTCTCTATGCGATCTGGACATTGACGCCGACGACAACAACAACACCAACGACTACAACATCGCCGCCAGTCATCGTGATTGATATTCAAGCGCCCGTGAACACTGTTGCACAAGGCCAAGAATCTGTGGCCACGGTTGCGCCATTGGTTTCTACGGTCGCGCCTCCGGCTGTAGTCGGTGCCACTACCACCACCATTGCGAATGCAAATTCTGCAGAAACTAAGAGCACCCCGACAACAACAGTTGCACCAGTAGCGGCCCCGACAAATTCCGTTGTGGCACCAGTGATACCAAGGTTGTCAACTGGTGAGAGTGCACTGGATGTCGGTGGGGTGAAAACAAAAGTTGATGTGACGCGAGAGAACAATCAGTTGGTGATTAGTTCAGGTTCATTACGCGCAGTGCTTTCCGGCTTGGACAATAAGGGCTCTACACGAGCTCTTGATGCCGATGGCAATTTGCGTCTTACTGGTGGCGACGTAGTGAAACTAAATGTGGGTGGTTTTAAGCCTGGTTCCACAGTTGATGTCTGGCTCTTCTCAACACCACAACGATTAGGAACTGCAAAGGTTGGAGCCGATGGTCGTATGAGTGGTTCTTTCACAATTCCAAAGAATGTTGAAGACGGCCCACACCGCATTGCCATCACAGCCAGATTGCCTAATGGAAAATCAGCCACATTTACGCTTGGAATCGCTGTCGGTGAGATAGCCAGAACATCAACTCTCACGCGTGTCTTGATTGCTATTCCGATTGTGTTAGCTATCGGTTTTGGCCTGATTTTGCCGAACCAACTACGTCGCCGCCGCAGAACTTTGACTATCTAGGGTCTATGGTCTTCCTCATGAGTCGTCGTTTATTCCGTGTTCGCACACTGTGCTCGGTTGCAGGCGCTCTTGCTGTTCTCGCTATGGGGCTAGCGACAACCGCATACGTGGCATCAGCTGTTCCTGCTGCCATTTTCTCCGAAAATTTCAACAGCATTACCCAGACCTATACCGGGGTGCAGCCTGGCACTGGACTCACACTCGGAGCTTTTGATACCGCATCTGGCTGGACAGCAGAAGGTACTAATGCAGTGCATGACGTTGACCGCATCCTTGGTTTTGGAAAAGATATTGCAGTGTCGTTTTATAACAACAATGTTCTCACCATGAGCACAGGAGTTGCGGCAAACGCTGCAGGTTCTTCTTACACCGTGTCTTTTGATGTTGGTCCTTCAGTTTGGGAGAATCTCGGTCAGGCAAGTATTGCTGACGATGGACTTGTTGTGCACGTGCTACGAGCCGACGGAAGTGTGTTGTATTCCAACACTCAGAAATCTGGTGCATGGGATGGAACGCTCAATGCTCAGGCAATGACCACGCGTGAGTTTTCATATGTGGGCGATGGTACGGGCCCAGTGAGATTACGTATCTCAAACATATTTAGGTATGCCGATCGATTCGGTGGCGCAATTGACAATATTCGAATCGACAATGTCCCATCTACGTGCGATCCCGTCTCCACAATCAGTGGAAGTAACACAATTCTGAAATTCACAACTGTGGGTACATGTAACTGGAGTGTTCCTTCAGGTGTTTCAAGTGTGCAAGCGCTAGTAGTGGGTGGCGGCGGCGGTGGAAGTTCCGATGTCGGTGGCGGTGGTGGTGGCGGCCAAGTAGTTGCTTCCACAGTGAATGTGTCTGGAACAGTTCCCATCACCGTTGGTGCAGGCGGAGTATTCGGTTGGAACCGTATGTACAACAACACCGCTGGTGGCAAGACCGGTGGTAGAAGCTCGATTGGTTCGTCAACGATTGCATTAGGTGGCAGTGGCGCCAACGGTCGATACTCCAACAATCTCAATCCTGATGGCACAGCTAATAACACTGGGTACACCGGCGGCGGCGGTCCATATGAAGACTGTGGTTCTTGTAAAGAAGGAAACACTGGAACAGGCGGCGCTGCCTATAAAGGTGGAGCAGGTTCAGGTAACGGTGGCGGCGGTGGCGGCGGTGCTGGCGGTGCGGGTGCAAATCGCGTAAGCGGTGCAGCTGGAGGCGTTGGTATTGCCAATTCATTAACTGGTTCGTCGATTACGTACGGTGGTGGCGGCGGCGGTAGTGGATACCCGAGCAGCACGCCGTTGGGAGTTGGTGGTCTTGGTGGTGGCGGCGATGGTGCCTCACAAGATCTATACCGCGGTGAATCAGGAGTTGATGGCCTCGGTGGTGGCGGCGGTGGAGCCGCAACAGATGGTGATCAGTGGGGACACGGTGGCATGGGAGGTACTGGAGTAGTCATCCTCAAATTTGGCACTCCCGTAGCAACTACAACTACAAGTGTTACAACATCAACAACAACAGTGTCGCCCACCACAACAGCAAGGCCTGCGCTCACGATTGATATTGAGGCTCCTGTAAATACTGTTGCTCAAGGGCAAGCCTCAGTTGCAACCATTGCACCAAGAAATTCGGCTGGTTCCACAACAACTATTGCCAATGTGAACGCAACTGAGACCAAAACAGTGCCAACAACAGTTGTGCCTTTGGCTTCACCTACAAATTCAATTCCACCGCCTGTGATTCCTAAAGTGTCCACGGGTGAAAGTGCGCTTAATGTTGGTGGGGTTTCAACCAAAGTTGAATTGTCTCGTCAGAACAATCAACTAGTGATGCAGTCGGGCACGATGCGAGCTGTGCTGTCCGGTTTGGACGACAAGGGCGCAACTCGTTCCCTCGATTCCGATGGAAACTTGCGCCTTTCTGGTGGCGATGTTGTGAAACTGAATGTGGGCGGCTTTAAGCCTGGTTCTACAGTTGATGTCTGGCTCTTCTCAACGCCACAACGATTAGGTAGTGCAGTAGTTGGAGCCGATGGGCGGGTCAGTGGTTCTTTCACAATTCCAAAGAATGTTGAAGACGGCCCACACCGCATTGCCATCACAGCCAAATTGCCGAATGGAAAGTCGGCCACATTTACGCTTGGAATCGCTGTCGGTGAGATCGCGCGAACGTCAACTCTCACGCGTGTATTGATTGCTATTCCGATTGTGTTGGCTATCGGATTTGGCCTTATTTTGCCGAACCAATTGCGTCGCCGTCGCAAAGCTTTGACCGTGTAATTTCACTCTTTTTCGAGTCACTACAATTTGGCAATGGCCAAAGACGCTTCGCTCATCATGCACTCCAGTGTGGAACCGCCCGCACTACCGCCGTTGGAATCGGTGAAGGTACGCACGCAAAAACCATCTGCTGGACACGCGACATCATCTATTGAGAACCTCACGTTTGAAGGTGGTGGCGCAAAGGGGTATTGCTACATCGGTGCGTTGCAGGTACTTGAAGAAGAAGGCATTTATCCTCACAACATTCGTCGCGTAGCGGGTACGAGTGTGGGCAGCATGTTTGCACTCCTTGCGGCTACTGGTTGTTCTACTCAATACATGTTGGAAAAAGTGCCAGCAGATTTTGAATCTGTTGCTAAAGATGGTTCGGGTGGGCAGTTTTCTTCGTTTGCTCGCGCAGCACGTAAGCGGGGCATGCACCCTGGTCAAAAGCTGTATGACTTTCTTGGTTCCATTTTGGAAGACACCACCGGCCATGCAGACATTACGTTTAGACAGCTATACGAACGTTGCGGGCGCGAACTTTGTATCCCTGTCACCAACGTGACACGGATGATGACGGAGTATTGCCACATCAAGACAACTCCAAACATGCCTGTACGAGTTGCAACGCGAATGTCTATGTCGTTACCAGTAATGCTGCAACCCGTCAATCTGGTTACTGGACTAGATCGAATACTGAACCCTGAACCCGAGGTGTATGTAGATGGTGGACTGTTGTGCAACAACCCTGTTCACGTGTTTGATGGTTGGTGGCTATCGCTTGACTCAAAAGATTCGTACCTTCGCCGTATGAAACCACTTGAACATGCAAGTGAGCACTACCCACGCTCTGCACGATTTAGTCCGATTAACTCACGTACTGTTGGTTTCACTTTGGTCTCAGCCGATGAGTCCGACATCACGCGAGGCTGGATGGATAAGAGCGCTACGCCTGCGCGGCCAAACACCGGACTTGCAATCAAGCACACGGAGAAAGAAAAAGCACAAGCCAAAGTGAACGAATTGCAGCGGCCTATTCAGAAGTTGCTTGATCACTTGGATACTTTTGATGCAAACGCAGATGGCCGAATATCACGAGATGAATTGAACGCTGCGGTTGCTAGCGGTGGTTTAAGCAACGATGAGTTGCAATCCGTCTTCGGAACGAATGATGCTTCCGAAATTTTCAACCGTCTTGATATTGCGCAAGATGGATCCGTTGATTTTGGTGAAGTCTTGGCGTACTTGGAGAGTATTGGCCTTGATGTCACCACGCAGTTGGTGGGGTTCCCCGCACGTGCGCCGAAGAACATGTTGGAATTCGCTCTCAACATGCTGGAAGCAGTGACCCGAGACCTCACTCGGGCTAATCAGGGCCTTGGTGACCGCGACCGCACCGTGCCTATCGATACGGACTACATCGGCACCACCACATTTGATTTGGTGCAAGACGACCTTGATTTCATGGTGAATTCTGGTCGTGCGCACACCAAGTCGTTTCTTGACCGTCATCGCTGAAATGCGAGACTAGGTCATGTCTAAAAAAGTCGATGACCTTCTCGATCAGATGACCTTGGCAGAGCAGGTGTCGCTGCTCGCTGGTCGCAACATGTGGAACACTGTGCCGAACGAACGACTTGGTGTTGAGAAGATGCGCGTGAGCGATGGCCCTGGTGGTGTTCGCGGTAGCAAGTTCGACGGCCCTGCTTCAATGAACGTTCCGTGTGGAACAGCTATCGCAGCTACTTGGGATATGGAACTGGTACGCAGCATTGGAGAACTACTAGGTAGGGAAGTGGTTGCGAAAGGTGCTCGAGTGCACCTGGCGCCTACCGTGAACTTGCATCGCACGCCAATTGGCGGTCGCAACTTTGAATGCATGAGCGAAGACCCGTATCTCACAGCTATGACAGCTGTGGAATATGTGAAGGGTGTGCAGTCGCAAGGAGTTGCCAGTTGTATCAAGCACTTTGTGGGAAATGACACAGAGTTCGAACGTATGACGATTGACTCACAAATCGATGAGCGCACATTGCGTGAGATGTACATGGTGCCTTTCGAACGTGCAGTGTTGGATGCTGAAGTGATGTCTGTGATGACTAGCTACAACCGCATCAACGGGCCATACGCAGCAGACTCCACATGGTTGTTGCGAGATGTGTTACGCGGTGAGTGGAGTTTCGATGGCATGGTCGTGAGTGACTGGTTCGGACTTCATTCCACTGCTGAAGGTGTAGTTGCTGGTTTAGACCTTGAAATGCCAGGGCCAACATTGCATCGTGGTCAGGCTCTTATTGACGCTGTAGAACGAGGCGACGTGCCAGCAGGTCTTGTGCGTGAATGTGCTCGCAACATTTTGAACGTCATGGAGCGAACAGGTGGTCTTGATGTTCCTCCTGGTGCCGAGATCACGCGTAATGATGCAGCCGATACTGCTGTGTTGCGCCGTGCATCAGCTGCCTCCATGGTTCTTTTGCGTAATGAATCCATTGGTGATAAACCAGTACTTCCACTCTCTATAAAGGGAGTCAATTCGATTGCAGTGCTCGGACCAAATGCGTCGACCGCAATGGTGCAGGGCGGCGGAAGTGCACATGTGACGCCAACGCGTGTATCGCACCCTCTCGATGCAATAACAGATCGTCTTGGAAAAGCCGTGCGAATTGAACATTCGCCTGGCTGCAACATCAATAAGAAGTTGCCTGAATTAGATGCGCGATTGTTACAGAATGTGACGCTCTCGTACTACAACACGCCAGAAGAACTCGATAACACCAAAGCGATACCCGCGCAAAGTGGCACCACTGGAACATTCCGTTTGTTGTGGGCGGGCGACCCATTGCAGCGTCGTGAACCAAATTTTGCTTTTGGTGCACGCCTGACGGCTGACCTCACAGCAGATCAGTCAGGCGAGTGGACATTCGGAATTGAATCAGTTGCGCCTGTGAAAGTGATGCTCGATGGAGAAGTAATCATCGATAACGCACAGACTCCGGCGGGCGGATCATTCTTCGGAATGGGTAAACCAGAGGTGTTGAGCACGGTGGTTCTTGAAGAGGGTCGCACCTATTCATTTGTAGTGGAAGTGCGACACACGCCAACGGGGGCCGGCCTCAGTGGACTCAGTATTGGTTGCATGCCTCCACTGAACGAAAACATGATGCAAGAAGCAATTGACCTTGCCGCGAAGTGTGATGTATCAGTTGTTGTTGTAGGAACAAACGACGACTGGGAGAGTGAAGGATGGGACCGCGACACCATCGCATTGCCAGGTGATCAAGACTTGTTAGTTGCAGAAGTTGCCAAAGTCAGCAAGCGAACAATCGTGATTGTGAATGCAGGTTCTCCCGTTTCTATGCCGTGGCTTGAAGATGTTGAAGCCGTTATCTATGCATGGTTCCCTGGTCAAGAATTCGGTGATGCATTGGTGGACATTCTCGTTGGAGATGTTGAACCAAGCGGTCGATTGCCAGTGACTTTGCCCCGTCGTCTTGAAGACACACCAGCATTCGAACATCATCCTGGTCGCAATGGTGCTGCCAAATACCTAGAGGGTCGTCTCATCGGGTACCGCTGGTACGACACTGTTGGGCGTGAACCACTCTTTCCTTTTGGATTTGGTTTGGGATATGCATCAACTGCAATTACACGTGCAGTTTCAAAATCGCCTTATGAAGTGGAAGTGGATGTCACAAATGCGTCTTCGCGCGATGGAGTAGAAGTGGTGCAGGTGTATGCGCATCGCATTGACCGCGCAGGTTTACCGAGTGATGAGCCACTGCAAAAGCTTGTGGGTTACGCAAGAGTGCCCGTGGCTGCGAATGGCGCAGTAACTACAACAGTCCTTCTCGATAGAGATGCCTACAGAACGTGGAATCCAGACCATGGAACCTGGGAACAATGGACCGGCCCCATCGAACTACGAGTCGGCTCACACTCGCGCGCGACAGCCGAGACTGTGCAGATTTCTCTATAACTAGTTGTGTTTGAGGTGGAATGATTTCGGCCGGGTGTACGGGCCAAAACCTAACCGCGACAACGCAATGCCAGAGCCGGTGTCTTTCACGCCGCTCCACACCAAGGTGGGGTCCACGTAGTCACAACGGTTCATGAACACTGTGCCGGTTTCAATCTGGTTACCCATTATCTGGGCTGCCTCTTGGTCTTGCGTCCATATAGATGCGGTTAACCCATACGGAGAATCGTTCATCAAGTGAATTGCTTCATCGTCACTGTTCACGCGCATGATTCCAATGACCGGCCCAAAAGATTCTTCACGCATAACACTCATGGAATGGTTGACGTCGACCAGAACAGTTGGACCTATGTAAGCGGAATCTGTGTTGGAGTTAGGGAAGTGGGATTCGCCCACTAACTGCTGGGCTCCAGATGCAAAAGCATCTTCGATTTGTCTGCGTACAAATGCTGCTGCTGCGGTGTTCACCATCGGCCCAATGGTTGTATCGGGATCCATTGGATTTCCTAACACGTACTGTTTCGTGAGGTCGACAAAACCGTCAACGAAATCATCGTAAACATCTGTATGAACATAGATACGTTCAATCGCGCAACACGATTGCCCAGAGTTGAAGAATGCACCATCAACATTTTCAGCAATTGCAAGCGCAAGATCTGCATCGTGTCGAACGTATGACGGGTCTTTGCCGCCGAGTTCTGTACCCACTCCAATGAAGCGCCCGGCAGCAGCACGCTCCATGGCCGCACCACCATTCACCGAGCCAGTAAAGACAACAAAGTTGATGCGTTGATCACGGATCATCTTTTCAACTGTTGCGTGGCTGGCATGAATATGTTGAAACACGCCAGGAGGAAAACCAGCCGCTTCACAGGCTTGGCTGAATCGCTCTGCACACAACAGAGTCTGCGATGCGTGTTTCATCACAACGGTATTGCCAGCTAACAGCGCCGGCACAAGTGAGTTGATTGCTGTGAGATACGGGTAATTCCACGGCGCAACAATCAGAACAGTGCCAACTGGTGTACGACGAACAAACTTTGTAAAGCCAGGTACCTCGGGCACAGCGAGATCACCCAGTTCGGATTCGGCAATAGACATCATGTATCTGGCGCGTTCTTGTGCGCCACGCAGAATCTCATTTGGTGTGTATCGAACAGGTCGGCCCATTTGCCAGGAAATCTCTGTAGCAATATCTGCCACATTCTTTTCCAAGTGCTGCACCATGGCTTCGCAAAGACGAACCCTCTCCGCAATTGAGGTGTTACGCCAAACAACTTGCGCTTCGTGGGTACGAGCTAAGACAGATTCGGTAACCGAATCTGAAGCAATTTGGCGTTCGGCGATGACAGAGCCATCAACAGGCGAAATGATGGAGTGAGTTGTCACAAATGAATTCTAAATGGTGAGTAACTTCATCAATGCGTTCACGCAGGAACGATTGCGCGGCGCACAGGGCGATCCCAGCCCGGTTGCCCTGTGGATTTTGGACTTGGCCACATGCCTGGACCCATTTCCAAAATGCCATGGTGAGTGGAGTAATCACCAAGCAGGTTCAAGAACGGCACAGCATCGAATGCTTCTGGTCCGAGAACGCCGGTGTCTTTCCAATCGCCCTTTGCCAGCAATTCTAATGCAACCACTGGACACACGGCTGTTTGCCACAACACTGCTTGTGAACCCCATTCGCGCATTGTGGTTTCATTATCTGCAACGTGATACAGATACACCTCGCGAGGTGCACCGTCGTACAAACCACGAACCCACGTGCCTGCACATGTGCGACCATGCATGAGGTGACCAAGCTTTGCGGGGTTTGGTAACACTGCGGCCAGTACGTCACGCGGTGCAACTGAAACATCACCCACACGAATCTTCTCTGTGGAATCAAGTCCGAGGTATGCAAACGTTTTGAGCCAGTCAATGAACTCTGCACCAAGACCGTATTTGAAAGTGACACGGCTGCAGTCCACTACTCGAGGAATGAGTAGAACTTCTTCGTGTTCTACGTTCACACACTCAACTGGGCCAATGCCAGCGGGGAAGTGGAACACTTCTGGTTCGCTAAAGCAATCGGTTGTGAAAAGGCCTTTTTCTTTTTCCCACACAATAGGCGGATTCAGACATTCTTCAATCGTTGTCCAAATGGAAAACGTTGGAGCAAAATCAAATCCGTCAATCGACAAATTAGATCCGTCACGCACACCGATTTCGTGCACTTCATCAAACAAATGATCTGATGCGTAACGAGCAAAAATGTCGCTGAGGCCAGGCTCAACGCCCATGCCCACGAGTGCAAGAATGCCTCGCTCTTTCCAAGATTCATGCGCTGCCAATTGATCCCGACCTAAGGGGATACCCACTTCTTCATATGGATTAGTTGGGTGAGGATGGCTCAAGTTCATGGCCATATCGAGGTAGCTGCACTTCGATTGGAAGCATGCTTCAAAGATGGGTTCGTTGAACCGTGGGTCACACGCGTTGACAACTATGTCGGCTTTTACTTTTGCAATGAGTGCAACAAGATCGCTCACACTGCCGGCATCAACAACTTCGGCTGAAAACTTTCCAGGGTCGTCGAGTTCGGCAACTGCCTGCTCGGCCCTTTCTAGTGTGATATCTGCCAAGACAAAGGAGTCGAAAAAACTCCGTGTCTCAGCAATGGAGGCCATTGAGGCCCCAACTCCACCAGCTCCTACAACGAGGATATTCATGATATTTCCAGCACTCCGCACACTATTTGTGTGATTTCTTGATTGCAGTCAGGCTAGCCCACATGAATGACCCGTGGGAGTCAGATTATGAAGAGGTATTCACCATCCGCGCTGTTCTGCGAGATGACGACCCAGATCCGTAATGAAATTGCGCTGCGTTCCCGCTTCTGGACCTGCCATTGGGCGATGAAGACGCACATGATGAGTGGCTTCTTCTTCATCCATTCCAAGAATCATGAGAATTGCAGTGGCAGTGGTACCAGCGCGTCCAATTCCCGCTGCGCAATGCACCAGCATGTTTCCCTGGTCACGCACTAATTCAGCAAGTCCATTCACTTTTTCAAAACAATCATCAAAGTCGGGATATGAAAGATCTGGCATTGCAAACCAAATGCCACCATTGTTTGCGTTATCACGATGCCACTGAATGTAATTGTCGTAACGTCCAACCAGTTCATGTTCTTCCACTAAACAGACAACATGTTGAATATCAAAGTCGGTGATTACCTGCTCCACCTTGGGGCCAATGAAATGCTTGCCGCATAGCCACAGTTTGCCTACTGCGCCTGGCAGCGGTATCTCGTTAATGCCACCGTCTGTATTGAATGAAGACGACCGGGTCACGACGCATCACCATTCAACGTAACTTTGT
>SYAZ01000109.1 GCA_005788815.1 Actinomycetota bacterium
ATTCAAGGCGCGCGTCACTTCCTGCAAGATACGCACGGACCAGAAATTGCTACGCGCCTACTAGCGCATATGAAATAGCAATTACAGATCGCGACGAACAGTTAACCGATTTACTGGATGACCCATGAGGTCAGTGAATGTTCGGTTTGGCTCAATCGCAATAATTTCACCAAGAACGCGCGCAAGCGCCCGTTCGCGTGAACCAAGACTTGCGTTTATCTCGCCAATCCATGACGTAACGCCATGGTCGCGGCACACATGGTCGATATGCCCAAGCAGAGCCAGGGCAACAGCCCCAGACCGTTCCCCTTCTTTGATATTCATATGCACGTGTGCGCCAACATCAATCGGCAATCTCTTGCGAGATTTCCAAACCGTCAGAGAATCAACAAATCTTAAACGGTAAAACTTGCGGCTACGCGCAGACAAGCGAAATGTCACTAATCGGCTGAATAATCGACGTGTCAGTTTCTTCGCAATCTTTACGAGCCACTCGTCATATGCGACAGGATCCGCACAAACCAGTGCGTACCCAACAACTTCATCATCTCGAAGTGCTACGGCGCCCAATTGAGGAGCATTCGCCATGTACCAGGCAAGGCTTAGTTCTTCGTATAAGCCAACCTCATCAAGCCGGAAACCCAAGGGCCGGCCCATTAGAAATGTTTCATGAAAGAGATGTCGAACCTCTGATTCATATTGACCAAGAGGTTCCAGCCGAATGTGATGCTTAAGAATGATCGACATACCTAGAAATTCCAATACTTGATGTGAATAGTTCAACCATTCGCGCACCAGTGGCAGCCCAATTGAAATTGCCAGCACGCAACTCACACTGAATACGTAGGTCTTCACGTGATAACTGCCGAAATTGATTAATGGCGGCAACTATTTTCTCGGGTTGTAGATCAACAACTGCACCGCATGTACCGTCAACAACTTCACGGGATGCCCCAGCAGAAGCCACAATGACTGGCGTGCCGGAGGCAAGTGCCTCTAATGACACGAGACCGAAGGTTTCGACATGGCCAAGATTCACTACCACATCAGCAAAGGTAAGAAGATTTGCAAGCATGTTACGGTCTGTGACATGACCCATAAAGTGAACTGGCAGACCACTTGCTTGTTCTTGAAGTTTGCTCATCAAGGGACCATCGCCTAATACCAACATCTGGCAGATCTCGTTTCGACAAAAAATGCGAAGCGCTTCAATTGCGACATCCACGTTCTTTTCGGGAGATAGCCGAGCGCACACAACAAGCGTGAACGGCGTTCCCCATTCAGGTGATTTACGTTTACTAGAGAATTGTGAGCAATCAACACCAAGAGGGACAATGCGTACTTTGTCTGACTGCCCATCAAACTCTGCAGCAGCGAAGCGAGATGCACAGACAATTGCGCTTGCGTATCGAGCAATCACTCGTCGAAAATAGCTCACAACAGGAACAAAAGGGAATCTCTTCCAACCTAATAAATCGATGACTAAATCTGTGCGTTCATGAGAAAAGACAACACATGCAATGCCATTCTTCGTGCACCATTTCGGCACCCAGAACAAGGTCGACTTATCCGATAACTCCACGACATCAGGTTGAAGACTGCGTAGAACATCCTTCAATTCTCGACGACCAATTATTACTCGATAGCCACCAGTCATCAACAGAACGGGACCGCGAATCATAAAGTGCTTCACCCCATCTGATTCAGTGGTTTGAGATTCAATACCAGGCCGAATAAGCACAACTTCATGACCGTGGGCAAGATATTGAGTCTGAAGTGCTTTCAGCGCAGTCCGCATTCCCCCCGAAGTCTCGTGAACAAAATTTGCGACCTGGACAATTTTCATGTCTGGTGGTCTCTCACATAATTTGCTGATTTTGAATGCGGCGAAGACGGGAACTCAAGCGTGCACATCTCGTCATATGTCATTGAGACATAGCCCCGAGAAAGAAACTGAGTGATCAACTTCAGGTTCGCCTCTCGTAAGCGAGGAGACATTAAGTCAGCAGGATGAATTGCAATCCGAAGGGGCTTCCCTTTTGTTTCGGCATATTTGGCTATGCAATGGGTAACTGCTATGCCCGGTCGACTTAGAAAGCTTCGAGGGCGCTGCGACGTGACCACGACAAACTTTTTTGCTCCAGTTTGGGTATTGATCAGATGCGTATGGTCATTCGTGTATTGAAAACCTGTGTCACGAAGTGCATCAAGCGTTCCATCCGACATCATCCAAGCCGGTGCAACGAATCCTGCCGTTTGAAACCCGCATTTAGTCATGATGGACTTACCGTGAATCAGGCGCTTGAATGCTTCTTCATACGGAAGTTCCCAAAATTCCTGGCAGCCTCTGCCCAGCAACTGTCCGATTCGTGATCGTTTAGATGTAGACGCAAAATTCTTGTCTCGTGTGTGCAACAAGCCGTGTTGAACAATTTCATGTCCACGGGATTCAGCAGCATGAAGCCAATCAACAAACGCTGGAGACTGACTGAGTTCCTGGCCATTCCAACGTCCAGGAATTACTAGGAGAGACGCCCGAACTCCGAGAGTTTCCAGCAACTCCAGCCAGCGGCGTGATAACTCAGCCGTTGCTGGAGCAACGTCGTGTAGGGATACAACAATCTGGCTCATGCTGCGACTCCGCGATAAGCAAAACTGAGCCCGCCAATGACTGACCGATAATGGCCTTCCAATTCATCCATCACGCCACACCATGGTCGAACTTCAACTGATGGTCGAGCATTGGCAGCAAGACGTTCCCGCTTCACTGGGTACTTAGCCAATTCTGCAACTGCGCCAACTAGTGAATAGCGAGACGCCTCTGTCCAAAGGAAACCATTGTGGCCGTGCTGAACCAGATCAAGTGGACCCCCAGACGCAGGCGCGACAACAGGGACACCAGAAGCAAGTGCTTCTTGTACGGCTTGGCAGAACGTTTCATCTTGTCCTGTGTGTACGAACACATCAAAAGATGCGTACAACCTGCTGAGTTCTTCGCCAGATTTGAAGCCCACAAAAATTGCACCTTTCAATTCTCTTTTTAATTTGGCTTTCATCGGCCCATCGCCCACGATGACTACCTTGACGTGTGGCAAGCGGCAAAGACCGTTGAGGCGTTCAATCTGTTTTTCTCGAGCTAATCGACCTACGAAACCGACAATCAATTGGCCATCTGGCGCAATAGATCTGCGCAACTCTTCATCACGAAATGAAGGGTTGAATCGTTCTAAGTCAACACCGCGCATCCATCTCACAACATTGTTCACTCCACGCTCACGCAAGTCCCAAACAGCTGCTGTAGATGGTGCCAGAGTGAGATCTGCGCGACGATGAATATTTGCGATGTATCGCCAGATTGAACGACCAGCTAGGCCCAAGTGATATCGAGATGCAAAACCAGCAAGGTCTGTTTGATAAATCGCAACTGATGGAATTCCAAGTTCTTGTGCAGCACTCAGACTTGCTGCGCCCAGTACGGCCGGAGAACCGAGGTGCACAACATCAGGCTTAATCTCGCGCAGTACTTCACGGACGAAGTCTCGTGAATGGCCAATACGTAATTCTGGATACCGAGGGAATCCAAAAGAAGGCACTCGAATGATTCGAGCTTTGCCGTATGCAGTAACACCCGGTGAAGGTGCAATCACAGTTACTTCATGACCTCGAGCAGTCATATGTTCAATCACACGAAGGATGGAGTTTGTTACGCCATTGATGGCGGGGAGAAAACTCTCTGCCACAATTGCAATTCTCATAGGCGCAAGAGAACCAAAATCCAGATCTTGGTCCGCTTGCCATTTTGGTTCTGATACTTCATGCATGAGAGTTCCCCTCAAGAAGCAAGCTCTTAACTGCCAAAGGGTCGAGGAAAGGAAAGGAAGTACCAGACCAGTTATTGAAGTATTGGTTTGGTACTAACTCATCCACTCAGTAATCATCTATTACCGAGTTGTACAAACGGCTTACTTTACGTGAACGCAGTTTTACAATTCAGGGTGACTACTTCGTGCCGAGAGCACGCAGGAAGTCTGGTGGAATCACAATGTCGTCGCGTGTGAGTTCCGAAATATTCGACTTACCCATACCAAGCATTGCGGAATCGATTCCGCCGCGCAGTACGTCGAGCACGTTTTCAACTCCGGCCTGACCATTTGCCGCCAAACCCCACAAGTACGCGCGGCCAATCATGACGGCACGTGCACCTAGTGCAAGAGCTTTCACTACATCGCTACCGCGGCGAATGCCGCCGTCGAGCACAACTTCTATTTGGCTACCAACAGCATCTGCAACTGCAGGCAACGCACGAATAGGTGCAGGTGTGCCGTCGAGGTTGTTTCCACCATGGTTAGAGACTGACAACGCAGTTGCACCAAGATCTACAACGCGTTTCGCATCGTCGACTCGGCTGACGCCTTTCACCATGAAAGGACCGCCCCACTGCTCACGCAACCATGCAATGTCTTCCCATGTAGGAAGCGGAGTCTGCATCCATTCGTAATACGCACCAAAAAATGTTGGTGCCTTTTCGCCAGGCTTTGCCATGTTTGGTGCACTGAGATCTGGAATGCGACCGGTCTTTGCAAAGGAGAACAACCATGCTGGTTTTTGAAGAACTTCAGGAGCCAACTTAATGATGGCTTTCAAATCAATCTTTTCGGGAATCCATGGGCTACCCCAGTCGCGGCCATTACTAAACGACCAATCGAGAGTAACGATGAGTCCTTTTGCGCCAGCGGCACGAGCGCGTTCCATGCGCTGCTCCAATGTGGCGCGATCGCCGCACCAATACATTTGGAACAACGTGGAGTCATTCACTGCTGCAACATCTTCAACCGACTTACTTGCAAATGAACTAAGACCCATCGGAATGCCACGGTTAGCTGCTGCACGCGCAATGGCTACTTCACCCTGAGGATGCACAGCCTGCACACCAGTAGGAGAAATGATGACCGGCATCGACAACGACTGACCCATGATGGTGGTGGACATCTCGCGAGTATTCGAGTTGCCTGCAACGTGTGGTGCAAAACCAAGTTGGTCGAAAGACGTGAGGTTGTCGTTCGTGGATAATCCCTTTTCAGAGCCGGCGATTAATGCGCCATAGACAGACTTTGGAAGTCGCGCTTTTGCTCTTCGTTGCGCTTCTGCAACTGTCTCGAACCAGTCATTGGCCATGGGGGGTTCCTCTCGTCGACGACAATAAAAGGCTAGTGGGGGAACTTGTAGATGATGTCTGAAAAGGAATCCGCAGCAAAGAAGTACAACAACCGCAACGGTTCGTTTCCTGTGTTTACTGCCACATGCTCAGCATCTCCGGGGATAAACACGGCATCACCCGTACGCACTTCTCGCCGGTCGCCATTCACAACTACCTGACCAGTTCCCGACAAGAAGTAGTACACCTCGGCCTGAACGTGTTGATGCCCACGTGGGGGTTCAGGTGCGCCCACTGGGATCTCGGCCACTCCCACCGTGAGGCCTTCTGTGTTGGTGCGGTCACTACTAAAGAGGGTCCACCAGTCCACGTGTCCCGACACGGGGTCGCGCCACGACTCGGTCTCACAATCCTCTGGCCGCCGATACACCGCTTCATTACCCATGCGACTCCCCCCTTGCCTCTCGTGACCTTATTACTACGACCACCTCCCCACAGGGTCCATCCACTCTCATCGATTCTCATATTTGGGAATGATTCTCATAATGGGTAGCGTAACAATATGAGAACGATTCCTACTATCTCTCGTCGCGGCATATCTGTGTTGGCGCTTGCGGCAATGTCATTGTTATTCGTCTCTTGCTCTTCCACGTCTGACCCTTCATCCGAATCCGCAGACACCGTGAAAATCTCTGCATCGTTTTACCCACTTGTAGAAATTGCATCGCGTGTAGGTGGCGAAAAAGTCACCCTGGTGGAACTCACTCCACCAGGCGAAGGCGCACACGACGTGCAACTCACAGCAAAGACTCTCGATGAGTTATCACGTTCGCAAGCTGTGTTCTACATCAGTGATGGTTTTCAACCAGATGTTGAGAAAGCTGTTGCATCGTTACCAAACACCATCGTCAAGAAGGATTTGTTGTCCACACTTTCTCTACTGAACGTGGTGGAACAGCTTCAAGGTACTGAAGGCGAAACAGATGGCGAAGTATTAGCCTCTGGCAAAGACCCGCACGTTTGGCTAGACCCAGTAAACATGGTTGTCATGACACGCACAGTTCTTGAAACTTTGTCGGCTCTACAACCTGAATCAGCTGCAACTTTTACAACTAACGCCAATGTCTACATTTCTGAACTAGAAGAATTGGGCACAGAGATCGACACTTCGATGAAAAACTGTGCCTCTCGTGCACTCGTCACATCGCACCGTGCATTCGCCTACTTGGCTGCGCGTGCGCAGTTACAACAAGTGGCCATTTCCGGCGTGAACCCTGAAGAGGAACCATCCGCCAAAAGCTTGGAGGCCATAGCTGCCTTTGCGAAAACCAATAACGTCTCCACCATCTTCTTTGAAACTCTTCTTCCTGCCGACTTAGCAAAGACCCTTGCCACGCAAGTAGGCGCCACCGCAGATTTACTAGACCCCGTTGAGGGAATCAGTAGCGAAGACCTCGCAGCCGGCGCCACATATATCTCGCTTCAACGCGACAACCTTTCACGCATTGCAAAAGGTTTGCGCTGCTCATGACCAACGCCGACGCCGTTCTTGCAGTACAAGATGTCGCTGTCTCATACGGTGATTTTCCTGCACTCTCTTCAACATCATTTGTTGTGCAACCAGGCGAACTCATCGCAGTAGTTGGCCCGAACGGCGCAGGCAAATCAACTCTGTTCAAAGCGCTTGCTGGTTTCATTGATCACAAAGGCGATGTCATTGTTCATGGTGAACATTGCCATCACCTCGAACGTCAAGCAATTGCCTACATTCCGCAACAGTCTGATGTTGATCTGCGCTTCCCCATTACAGTTGCCGA
>SYAZ01000110.1 GCA_005788815.1 Actinomycetota bacterium
AAAATTGCCAATCTTGTCAAGCGAGTCGAAAAACAAAGTGAGTGGGTCACCGTGCGCAGTGAGGCCGCTGATGTGCGGGGTAATAGATGGCAATACATGGTCACCACTCAATAAAGTGCCTGTTTCTGGGTCAAATAGGCATAAATGGTCGTGTGTGTGTCCGGGCGTATGCACTGCCACCCAGTCGCGTTTCGCAAACTTCATGCGGTCGGTTTCACGAAGACGAACAGATGGAGTTGGCACTTTCATGAGTCGTGGAAAAGTTCGTGCTGTGCGCATACGCAACTTTCGCTTCCAAGGAACATCCATTGCAGGCCCGCCCCATGGCGGCGCCTCAAAAGGTGATCGCATCATGAGTGCAAGTTCTTCTGCATCTACATCGGGTGGTTCAGTGGGGTCATAGAACGTGCGGAACAGTCGGTGAGTGATGATGTCAGCACCAGACTCTGCGCGCAATTGCGCCGCGCCGCCGTAATGGTCTGGATGACTATGGGTGACAATCACAGAGTGCACGCGCTTGAGCGGCACACCTATCTGAGCAAGTCTGTTTGTGAGTGCTTTCCACGAATCTTTTCCAGGAAGTCCAGGATCTACAACTGCGACACCGCGTTCGTCTTCCAGCACGTACATATTCACGTGGCCAAGGCCCGTGATGTTGGCGGGCAATTGAGTACGTAGAACTCCAGGTGCTACTTCAACGATTTCATCTGTGGCTTGTAGTTGCTCAGACTTCAAGGGCCGAGGTGTATCGGTGCTCATGTAGCGGGCTTCTTCATTTCGACTGCGGTACGAAACACGCGATCGCGGTAGTAAGCCATTTCGGCAACAGAATCACGAATGTCGTCCATCGCGCGATGTGACTGACCAGCACTTGTAGGCCGAGAATGTTCCACACCTGGGTACCAGCGACGCACGAGCTCTTTTACTGTTGATACATCGACGCATCGATAGTGGAGCCAATTATCAATCTCGGGCATGTACTTTGCAAGGAAACTGCGGTCGGTACGAATGCTGTTGCCACACAGTGGGAACTTTCCTGACTCTGGACTATGCACTTTGATGAAGTCGAGTGTTTGTTGCATTGCTTCGGCTTCACTCACGGTGGACACCTTGATGAGTTCAAGAAGACCAGAGGTGGTGTGCATCTTGGTGACGAAATCATTCATACGCGCAAGAACATCGTCTGGCTGAAAGATGACTAACTCTGGGCCTTCGGCCACAATGTTCAACTCGTCATCGGTAACAAGAGTGGCTATCTCGACAATGACGTCAGTCTCGGGGTCTAGCCCTGTCATTTCGAGGTCCATCCAAATCAGCACTTCACCAATCTATTGCCTGCTGCGATTGCGGAGGTATGTGGAGAGGTCATAGCGTGGAGAGATGCCAGAGATTCAAGTCATGCGCCTAGATGAGGGGCTACCACTCCCAAAGCAAGCGCATGAGGGTGATGCTGGCGTTGATTTGTATGCAGCTCACGACGCAGTGCTCGCACCCAATGGTGGCCGTGTATTGGTGGCAACGGGAATTGCGATCGCAATACCTCTTGGTTATGCAGGGTTTGTATTGCCACGCAGCGGCCTTGCACTGAATCACGGCATCAGCGTGGTGAATGCACCTGGATTAATTGATTCTCATTATCGCGGCGAACTAAAAGTGGTGCTCCTCAATACCGACCAAGTTCGTCCGTATCACGTGTATCGCGGTGACCGCATTGCACAACTTGTGATTCAGCGTGTTGAAGAAGTGACGTGGACTGAAGTATTGAGTCTCGATGAAAACAATCGCGGTGGCGGTTTTGGCCACTCCGGTCGTTAACTCGTTTTCGGCAACCGAATAGAGAGCACGCCGGCCTGAGTAAGGCGCTCTACTTCTTTTGGTGAAATCCCTAACACGCTGGTGAACACTTCGGCGTTGTCTTCGCCACGAAATTTCGGAACTCCACGCGTCGATGTATCGGAGCCTGAGAACATCCATGGTGAGTTTGGAACACGAATGGTTGAGCCTGAACGATCGTCGGCATCAATGATTACGTTTCGTTCTGCAGCCCAGTCGGTGTGAGACAGTTCGTCCATAGTGCGCAGTGTTCCCATTGCTAAACCAGCAACTTCCATGATGCTTTCAAGTGCATCGGGGTTTGGAACTGTTGCTGCCCATTCACGAATGATGGTGCTGAACTCTTCAAAGTTCTTCAAACGAGTTTCAACATCAGTAAATCGCGGATCAGTCAATAGTTCTGGTCGATTCATTGCCGTTACAAAGAGGTCAAACGTTCCTCGCTCTGCAGGGTGACCACTCACAACAACGTTTCGTCCGTCGGCTGTTTGTAGCACTGGGTAATCACCAGGTTGAAACGAGCGAATCTGTCCAGCAGGTACAGGGCGATCGAACAGTTCATTTTGTACGTGTTCGTTCACATACATCATGGTTTGCGCCATTGACACGTCGATGTATTGGCCCGAGTGTGTATTTGTGCGTTGATACAACGCAGCAAGAATCGCGAATGCCATCTCCATACCGGTGTACACATCTGCATGGCTGTGCGGATCATTAGAGAGATCACCACCACGTGCATTTGCTTGTAAACCAGTCAGACCAGTTTCAGCATTCACAACAGATGCGTATGCACGGCGATGCATCCATGGACCAGAGTTTCCGTACCCACTAATTGCTGCATAGATAATGCGTGGGTTGATTGCCGACAACACCTCGTAACCGATGCCAAGTTTGTCCATGACGCCGGCTCGAAAGTTTTCAACAACAATGTCGCAATGCTCGACGAGTTGCTTGATGAGTGCAATGGCCTCTGGCTGTTTGAGGTCCATAGAGATGTTTTTCTTGCCAATGTTTTGCTGTGCAAAATAAGTAGACATTGAACCAACGCGGGGAAATGCAAAACGAGTGAGGTCACCTTCGGGTGGTTCAAGCTTGATGACATCGGCACCGAGGTCGGAGAGCATGCGTGTGCAATGTGGCCCCGAAAGGACACGAGTGAAATCGAGAACACGGATGCCTTCGAGTGGTCGTTGACCATTGGGTTGGGGCGAATGATGCGTGCTCATGCACCTATGACCGTATCTAACGAATAGTGTCAATGACATGGTCGACGACTTCGAGGAGCAGGCAGAGGCGT
>SYAZ01000111.1 GCA_005788815.1 Actinomycetota bacterium
CCTCACCACAACCTCACTCAGCTGTTGAGTGATGCCGGCTTTACCTCTTATGCACTCACTCCAGATGATGCAGCACGCGATATCGCAGAAATACAACACAATCCATCGGAACGAGTGGCTCTGTTAATGGGAAGTGAACGTGACGGACTAGATGAAAACACATTGACGAACGCCACACAGATGGTGCGCATCCCCATGCACTCAGAGATTGATTCACTTAATGTGGGTGCAGCAGCCGCTATTGCACTTCACATGCTTGGCCCAAACGCCCGCCAATAATTTCTAGTGATTGCGCATTGCTTCTGCAGCGTTCACCATGTAGGTAGCTAGTTCTGTCGTCACATATTCCCGATCTGATTCGGGTACATCACCAATAACTGATTCAATTGCGGTGGCCATGTGCAGCAACCAATGATCACGTTCGAGTTCGCCGATCACATAAGGCGCATGGCGCATGCGTAGCCGTGGATGCCCGCGCTCTTCCATGTATGTATCGGGCCCGCCCCAATACTGAATAAGAAAGAGGGCCAATCGACGTCGAGCACCGACCGTGTCTTCTCCCTCTGGATAGAGAGGTATCAAGACTTGATCGTTTTGTACTCCGTCATAAAACGCGTCTACCAATCGAACAAAGAAATCTGCTCCGACGATGTCGAAAACCGATTGGCTGCGCGCATCGTTGCTCATGCGTTAGAAAAATTCAGGTTCTTGCCACTGAGGAAAGATGTTCGGCAACCCATCACTGACTTTGTCTGGGTACACCGCTGGCCTTTTCTCAAGAAAGCTCACCACTCCCTCCTTCGAGTCTGCGCTGCGTCCGCGCTCCATGATTCCTCGAGAGTCTGCACGGTGCGCTTCCATCGGATGCGATGCTCCAAGCATCTGCCACAACATGCGTCGCGACATGGCCACTGATACAGGTGCAGTGTTATCTGCAATCTCGCGCGCAATTTCTCGCGCAGTCTTCATGAGGTCATCTCCCGTATGTACGCTTCGTACGAGTCCGCCAGACAACGCTTCATCAGCACCAAAGACACGACCTGTGTACACCCATTCGGTTGCCTGTGAGATACCGACAAGGCGAGGCAAGAAATATGAAGAGCACGCTTCAGGGACAATGCCGCGTTTGGCAAAGACGAACCCAAACTTTGCTGTATCACTTGCCAAACGAAAATCCATTGGGAGAGTCATGGTGACCCCGACCCCAACAGCAGGCCCGTTGATGACGCCAATCACTGGCTTTTGGCTGTTGAAGATTCGTAAGGAAACCAACCCGCCGCCGTCGCGTGGAACTCCTTGCTGTGTCTGTACATCGCTGCCACCTTTTGCAAAGGTGTCCCCGCCAGAAGATAGATCTGCTCCCGCGCAATAGGCGCGACCGGCACCAGTGAAGATAACAACCTTGACGTTGTCATCTGCGTCGGTGATGTCGAGAGCCGAAATGATTTCGTGCATCATGCGACCCGTGAACGCATTCAGTTTGTCTGGGCGATTCAACGTAATGGTTGCGATGCCTTCGCTGACGTCATACAAAATGTCTTGAAATTCCATGCAATGACCTTAGTCAGCACATGTTGCGCGAGTCTCTTTGGACTAGACGTCGAGGAATTTACTGGAAGCGACTCCTGAGCCAACTCCACCGGCAACAGCACCAATGAGAAGTAGTGCAATCATGACGCCATTGACATACGAATCTGGCACTACCAGTGAACTCACACCTGTTCCCGCCTTGAAACCAGCCACTCCGGACGTCCACGCTTGATTAAGGGTCCATAGACCACCGCAAGAGACGATTGCTCCAACAAGACCTTGAATAAGACCTTCCAAAATAAATGGAACACGGATAAACCAATCTGTTGCGCCCACAAGTTTCATCACTTCTATCTCTCGCCGTCGCGCAAAGATGGCAGTTCGAATGGTGTTCCAAATAAGAATCACAGCAACTGCCAGAAGTATCAGCGACATAACAATGGTGACAGTACGTACAAAACCAGACAACGTGGAGATGACATCGAATTCATCTTCGGCCAAAGAAACTCCTGCGACTCCGGGCAATGTTCGATACTGAGTCGCCAAGCTGCGTACCAATTCAGGGTCGGTTGTTTTAGGAACAACCTTGAATTGAGACGGAATGGTTTCCACAGACAACAGACTCAGTGTTGTGGGGTCTCCAGCAAATACCCTCTTTGCCTCTTCGTAGCTACCAGCCTTGTCGAGATAAGCAATCTTGCCAATGTCAATGACATTGGGTTGAGATTTAAGATTCTCTTCAATGAAGGTAAGGGCTTCAGGAGTGACATCGGGTCGAACAAAAACAATCATTCCGACGTCGCCACGCCATTGCACCAACAAGTTGTCGAATGCGCGCTGGATAAGAAAGGTTGCCCCTACGAGCAGCAACGACACAGCCGACGTGATAATCGCCGCTACAGACAACGTGACATTACGGCGAAAGCTCGCAATAGTTTCACGAAACGCATACGAAATTCTCTGAATCATTCGTAGACCCCTCGCTCTTGGTCGCGCACGATCACGCCGCGATCTAACTGAATGACGCGCCGACGCATGGCGTTCACCACTCTGTGGTCGTGTGTTGCCATCACAACCGTGGTGCCGGTCTTATTGATGGCCTCAAGTAGCGCCATGATTCCCTCACCAGTGGCAGGGTCAAGGTTTCCGGTGGGCTCATCGGCCAACAAAATCAGCGGACGATTGACGAATGCCCGAGCAATAGAAACACGCTGCTGTTCGCCACCTGAGAGCTGATGAGGGAAACGATCTTCTTTGCCCGACAACCCCACAAGTTCCAGTACTTGGGGAACCTGCTGACCAATCACATGCTTTGGCTTACCGATTACTTCTAAGGCAAACGCCACGTTTTCAAACACAGTTTTATTGGGCAACAATT
Source organism: Actinomycetota bacterium (assembly GCA_005788815.1). Classification (GTDB taxonomy): domain Bacteria; phylum Actinomycetota; class Acidimicrobiia; order Acidimicrobiales; family Ilumatobacteraceae; genus UBA2093. The sequence goes on from SYAZ01000111.1 coordinate 2,909, forward strand.
TGTAGTCCTGAAAAACATTTCCCATGCCGCGACGCAAAAAAGGAATCTGCGTGTTGGCCATCTCGTTAATGTTCTTACCGGCCACCCACACGTTGCCGCGTTCGGGGCGTTCCTGACGATTGATGAGACGTAACAGTGTGGATTTGCCAGAACCAGACGGCCCGACGAGGAACACAAACTCACCCTTCGCAATATCGAAGGATGCGTCACGTACGGCTGGCGTCTCATTGCCGTACATCTTGGAGACATTCTCAAGACGAATCATGAAGTAACACAACCTAGCAATGCGTATCGCGCCACATGGTGCGCCTGTAAAACCCTTGCCATTACTCAGATTGGGCCCTGCGCCACCGCAGGTACCCCTCCATGAATTCATTCAGTCCGCCATCAAGCACGCCAGCAACGTTGCCCGATTCCACTTCCGTGCGCACGTCTTTCACCATTTGGTACGGCTGAAGAACGTAGGAGCGAATCTGACTTCCCCACCCACTTTGTGCAGGCTTTCCAGCGATTGCATCTTGTGCGGCCTGATGTTCTTCTTCAATCTTTGCAACAATCATTGCCTTTAACCGAGTGAGAGCTTTCTCACGGTTTTGTAATTGGCTGCGCTCTTCTTGACTGCTTGCCACAGCACCTGTTGGTTCGTGAATGAGGCGAACCGCAGAAGATGTCTTGTTCACATGCTGCCCACCTGCACCTGAAGCGCGGAACACTTCCATACGAATTTCAGACTCGTTCACTTCAAGATCTGGTGCATCCATCACCGGCCATACCTGAACCGTGGCAAAACTTGTTTGCCTGCGACCCTGGTTATCAAACGGACTAATGCGCACCAGACGATGTGTCCCCCGCTCAGAAGTCATGAGACCATACGCATAACGGCCCTTGATTACAAACTCTGCAGACATGATTCCGGCTTCGGCGCCTGGTGATACGTCAGCAATCTCGATGTCGAAACCGCGTTGTTCCGACCATCGCGTGTACATCCGCAACAACAATTCAGCCCAATCTTGTGCATCAACGCCGCCATCCTTGGCATTGATCTGCACGATTGCGTCAGAGCCATCGTGTTCGCCAGTGAAAAGGCTGCGCAACTCTAATTCTGATAGCCCCGAAGAAAGCTTCGAGATACCGGCAGCAATCTCTTCTTCTTGAGATGCATCATCAACTTCTCGGGCCATTTCGTGAAGCACTTCAAGGTCGTCCAACTCGGACACCATTGTGTTATAAGTGTCAAGGTCAGAACGAAGATTCGCATATTCAGCGTTTACTTTCTTTGCAGCCTCTTGGTCGTCCCACAAATCTGGACGAGAGACTTCAATTTCTAATTCACTGACGCGCGCACGCGTTTGCTCGATACGCAGATAACTCTGCGCTTCGGTAATTCGTTGCGATAACTCGCGAAGGTCTGAAGTGAAGTCACGCATGGCGGATTAATGCTCTGTATTGGTCAGTCAGGCGGCAGAGCCGTGACACGTTTTGTACTTTTTGCCAGACCCACAAGGACATGGAGCATTACGAGGCGTTGTCGACCAATCGCTCGCATCTTTCACAATCGGCTTGCGTATTTCTTCTTGCGAGGGGGCGAGAAGTTCTGGATCAACATCGCCACTGGCAAGCGCTGCAGCAGTAAATCCATCGTCTACGACATTGTCGCTGCTTGTCTCGGTGATGTTTTGTACGCGTGCTGCAGGTTGGTCTTCGTTGACCACCTGAACATGCATGACGTATCGAACGAAGTCTTGTGCGATGCCCGTCATCATGGTTCCGAACATTTCGAAACCCTCACGTTGCCATTCAGTGAGCGGGTCTTTTTGCCCCATCGCACGAAGGTTGATGCCTTCTTGCAAATAGTCCATCTCTTCCAAATGCTCGCGCCAACGCTGATCAATGATGCTCAACATGACTTGGCGCTCGATTTGGCGCAACATGTCCGAACCCAATTCTTCTTCACGTTGCTGATAATGCGCATTGGCATCTGCCATCACGAGATCGTAAATGCCATCTGTGCTGTCGCAAGCAGCGATGCTCTCGGCACTAATTGTTGATGGCCAATAACTGCTTAACTCAAGCGCAAGTCCGTCTGCATCCCATTCATCACTTGCTTCCGAAACACAATGCGTAGCAATAAGGGAATCGACAGCTTCAGCGAGATATTCCATGGCAGCAGATTTGAGATCTTCACCCGAGAGAATTTGATCACGACGCATATAGATGACTTTGCGTTGCTCATTCATGACCTCGTCGTACTTCAGCACGTTCTTACGGATTTCGCCGTTGCG
>SYAZ01000019.1 GCA_005788815.1 Actinomycetota bacterium
GCCTCTGAGCAATATGCCTTTGCAAGTGATGCAACTGATGGAAGCTCTTCGTTCATTTCTGCTGCACACCACATGCCGTAGTAAGCAGCGGACTTTGCTGATTCAACTTCAAGCAACATGTCTGCACACTTGTGCTTGATTGCCTGGAACGAACCAATTGGGCGTCCGAACTGAATGCGGTCCTTTGCGTACTGCACTGCCATTTCAAGCACTTTCTGTGCTCCGCCGACTTGCTCTGCTGCAAGTGCAACAACTGCAAGATCGTTTACCTTCGACAAGATTGCACCGCCAGCGCCTTCGGCACCGATGAGCTTTGCAGGAGTTCCGTTGAACTCAAGCTTTGCTTGCTTGCGTGTCTGGTCCATGGTGGAAAGAGCTGTACGTGTGAGACCCTTTGCATTGCCTTCAACTGCAAAGAGACTGACGCCCTTTGCTGTGCGAGCAGCAACAATGATCAAACTTGCAGTGTGTCCATCCAGAACAAAACTCTTTGTTCCGGTGATGGTGAAATCTGAACCAGAGCCCTTAGCTTCGATTGTGATTCCTGCTTCGTCCCAACGGCCTGATGGCTCTGTTGTTGCGAGAGTTGCGAGTGTTTCTCCGCTTGCGATGCCAGGAAGGTATGCCTTCTTTGCTGCTTCGTCACCGGACTGCAGCAATGCGTTCGCTGCAAGCACAACGCTTGAGAAGTACGGAGCACACAACAATGCGCGACCCATTTCTTCAAGCACTACACCGAGCTCGATGAAACTAAAGCCTTGACCACCGAATTCTTCGGGGATTGCCAGACCTTGCAACGCCATCTCGCCTGCCATCTGTGACCAGACTGCTGCGTCGTAGCCATTCTCTGTCTCCATCTGTTCGCGCACTGCGGTCTCTGAGGACTTGGCCTCAAGGAACGAGCGCACCATCTTGCGGAGTTCTTCTTGTTCTTCACTAAATGCAAAATTCATAGATCACATTCTGTGCCCTGAACCAGGGCAGGCGCTAATCCACTTGTGTACACAGGTGTACGCATTTCCGATAGCATCTGGCCCATGGCTTCCATAGGTATGCGTGAGTTCAGACAAGGCCTTGCCACATTTGTGCGCCGCGCCCAAATGGGTGAACGAGTGGTGATCACCGTGGACGGAGCACCTGTGGCTCAACTGTCCACCATGAGCACCGATTTCTCTGGCGTCAACATTGCCGACCTGGTTGCACGCGGCGTGGTTCACCCGCCTCGACGTAAAGGCGATTGGATTCCAGCAGAACCATTGGTGCTGTATTCCGGTTCACGCATCGACCGCGCGTTGAACGAGGTGCGCAGATGACTGTTGTGCTCGACGCCAGTGCGCTTCTCGCTCTGCATGTAGATGGCGCGCAACGCGACATCGTGAACGAGGCTCTCGAGACAGACACCACGTGGGTTGCTTGCGCTATCGCATTGGGCGAAGCCATTGCTGCTGCGTCACGCCTCACCGATGAACCCGTACTCGCACGCCACCTAGAAGACATGGTGCGCCACACATGGGACTTTCTTCATGTAGTACCGATTGACCAGTCACTATTAGACGAAGCAACGTCCCTGTGCCAACAACAACCAGTCGGTGTTTCTGTTGCTCTGCACTTGGCAGCAGCCACTCGCCTACCTGCGCCTATTCGCTTTGTGACATTTGATGCTTCCCAAATACCCGTTGCACTATCGCTCGGGTTCGAGGTTGTGTCAGGCTAAAGACATGGCAAGCCCGCTCGGAACACTTCACTATTTTGATCATCGCCTTGAAGTACACCGCGTTGTAGTTGGTCCGTATGCCAACAATGTCTTTGTTGTGAAATGCAAACACACGGGAGATGCCGTACTTATTGACGCAGCCAACGAACACGAACGTTTGTTGGAGTTATGCCAAGCATTGGGCGTGCGAAAAGTTCTTGAAACTCACGGCCATCATGACCACATTCAAGCAATCCCCGCCATGCGTGAAGCGGGTTACGAAGTTTCGGTGCAAAATGCCGATGCAGGAATGTTGAAAGACGTTGGATACGACGTGTTTATTGAGGACACGCAAATTATTGAAGTGGGCAAACTTCGCATGGAGACAATCCATAACCCTGGCCACACTGCCGGCTCCGTGTCATTCAAAATTCTTGATGCTCCACTACTTTTCACAGGCGACACACTATTCCCCGGTGGTCCTGGTGCAACCCATTTTCCTGGCAGCAGTTTCGACACCATCATCGAATCTCTCGACACTCGACTACTCACGTTTCCCGGAAACACAGTGGTACTGCCAGGCCATGGCGTAGACACCACTATTTCTGCAGAACGTCCACATCTCAATGAATGGATCGCTCGTGGCTGGTGAATCAGGTTTCCGGCTTGGTGGTATGGCTCCAACAATTGATTCTCTTCCACGCGTCATTGATAATCCATCAATTGGCACCGATGGCCGTCCAGTGCCTGAACTTCGTGCGGAGTTGCGCCGCATTCCTTCACTATTGAACGCTTGGTCCGTGTTGTGGTGTTACGGCCAAAACATTCTTATCTTGGCCGCAGCAGTTCATATCAACCACATTGCAACGTGGCTCATTGCGTTTCTACTCATGGGCCGCATGCATGCCCAATTTGCCTCGCTCATGCACGAAGCCGCACACCGTTTGTTGTTCAAGCATCGTGGTGCAAACGATTGGGTAGGTAATTGGTTGCTCGGGTTCCCCGTCATCACCAGCACACCTGCATACCGTCGTGTTCACATGGCGCATCATCGTGAGGAATTCGGCCCGGACGAACCAGACATTCCGTTGTACGCGAACTATCCGATTACAGCAGAAAGCTTTCGCCGCAAACTCGTGCGCGACGCCACTGGACAAACCGGCATCAAACTTTTCCGTAATCAACTTCGAGGGTTTCGATCACCAGATGTTCGCGTGCGACGTACTTTGTTGAAGATGACTCTCGTGCAAGTCATTGTGATTGCTGCATTTTTTACAGCGGGTCATCCGTGGCTGTATCTCACAATGTTTGTGCTTCCGTACTTCACATTGTGGCGAGTCATTAATCGTCTTCGCTCCATTGCAGAGCATGGTGGTTTGCGCGCAGACGACGATCGTCGCATAGCAACACACAGCGTGGTGCAACACCCCTTCGCACGTTTCTATTTAGTGCCGTACAACATCGGTTTTCATCTGGCACACCATGTAGACGCCGGGGTTCCCTTTCGACATCTCCCCAAGTACCACGCCCTGTTACGGAAGTCTCAGTACGTCGACAACTCCTATGAATACGGCTCATATGTTGCGCTGTGGAAGGCCGCCTCGGGGTTTCCACTACGGCCGTAGTGGTAATTGCAGACCCTTGCCTAGACTAAATGCGTGACCGAACTCTTCCGTATCGACAACCTCCACGCCCGGCCCGTTTCGGACGACTCAGAGACCGCCGACGACATTTTGCGTGGGTTAGCGCTCACCATCAAGGCCGGCGAAGTACACGCAATCATGGGGCCAAATGGTTGTGGCAAGTCCACGCTGGCAAGCACTCTTCTTGCATCGCCAGAGTACGAAGTCACCACTGGCGACATTTTCTTCAAAGGTGAAAACATCACCGACTGGACAACAGACGTTCGCGCCAAAGCCGGACTCTTTCTCGCCTTTCAGTATCCGCAAGAAATAGCTGGCGTATCAGTTATTCAGTTCCTGCGTCAGGCTTTATCTGCACGAAAAGGAATCGACCTTTCTGTCCTCGAACTTCGCCTCTCTGCAATGGACTGGATGAAGCGCCTCGGTATGGATTCTTCTTTCGTTGACCGTTACCTCAACGAAGGTTTCTCTGGTGGCGAAAAGAAGCGCAACGAAATCATGCAGATGGCATTACTTGAACCAGACTTCGCAGTTCTCGACGAAACAGACTCTGGTCTCGACATTGACGCGTTGCGCATTGTTGCTAAAGGTATTCGTGAAGTACGTGTTGATCGTCCTGCAATGGGCATCCTTCTCATCACTCACTACCAACGCCTCCTCGACGAACTACAGCCAGACTTTGTGCACATCATGGTAGATGGCCGCATCGTGAAGTCCGGCGGCATGGAAGTCGCTGCTGAACTTGAAAAGAACGGCTACGAGGCCTACAAGGTATAAGCAATGAGTTTCGACGTTCAACACATTCGTGCCGACTTTCCTGTGCTGGCTGAAATCATCAACGGACAGCCGTTGGTGTATCTCGACTCTGCAAATACGTCTCAAAAACCAAACGCAGTCATTAACGCAATGACAACCTTCATGCAACACGCGTATGGACCTACAAACAGAAGCGCCTACAAACTTGCATCAGACGCCACCGACGCTTTTGAAGGCGCACGCGCCAAGGTAGCTGCTTTCATCAACGCGCCAGCAGTTCATGAAGTGGTGTTCACCAAAAACGCCACAGAATCACTGAACCTCATCGTTCGCACTTGGGGCACTCAAAACCTCAATAAGGGTGATGTTGTTGTCCTCACCCATATGGAACACCACGCCAACATTGTTCCATGGCAAATGCTTGCCGCAGAAAAAGGTTTCACCATCCGTTGGGTGCCACTCACTCAGGACGGGCTGCTCGACCTCTCCGAACTCGACACACTCCTCACCGGAGCGAAGGCGTTTTCGTTCACTTCAATGTCAAACGTGCTTGGCACAATCAACCCTGTCAAGGAACTCTGCGCGCGCGCTCACAAACACGGCGCTATTGCCATTGTCGACGGTTGCCAATCAGTTCCGCACATGCATACCGATGTTCAAGAGTGGGACGCAGATTTTGTTGTGTTCAGTAGCCACAAAATGGTGGGGCCGTCTGGTATCGGCATCTTGTGGGGACGCGAGAAGATCCTCGATGCCATTCCACCATTTCTCGGTGGTGGCAACATGATTTCCGATGTCAAACTTGAAGGCTTCGCATGCGCAGAACTTCCTGCAAAGTTTGAAGCAGGCACTCAGCCAACAATCGAAGCAATCGGTCTTGGAGCTGCAGTTGATTACCTCTCCGCACTTGGCATGCATAACGTTCGCCAACACGAACGTGACATCACTCGTTACGCACTCGACACACTGACTGCACGTTTTGGCGACGACATTGTCATCCACGGCAGTCGCAATGTTGAAGTTCGTGGAGCCACACTCAGCTTTGCGTTCCGCGATGTGCACCCTCACGACGTCAGCCAAGTACTAGACCAGCACAACGTGTGCGTGCGTGCCGGACACCACTGCGCAAAGCCACTCATGCGCCTCCTCGGCGCCAACGCCACTGTTCGTGCCAGCTTCTACCTGTACAACACACCTTCTGAAGTGGATGCTCTCGGTGACGCATTAGCCGAGGCAGGAGACTTCTTCACCCTCTAACCTGTGAAGCGGAGATACCAATGCCTGGCTTAGAAGACCTATATCGCGAGATCATTCTCGATCACTACAAGAACCCACGCAACC
>SYAZ01000112.1 GCA_005788815.1 Actinomycetota bacterium
GTGGGAATGAGTCTTGGTGGTCTCACTACTCTCGCACTTGCACGTGATCATGCAGAACTTGTTCGCAAATTGGTGTTGGTCGACATCACTCCTGGCGTGAACCAAGAAAAGACAAAACAGATCACCGATTTTGTGAACGGCCCTGCAACATTTCCCTCTTTTGAAGAACTGTTGAAGCGCACGATTGAGTTCAACCCCACTCGTACTGTGGAGTCACTGCGTCGCGGTATTTTGCACAACGCATTACAACTTGACGACGGCAGTTGGGTGTGGCGTTATCGCCGCGCCGACGCACCACCACTTCCCGAAATGAAGTCAGCAGTTGACGAAGGCGACAAGCGACCATCCACTGCATCTCTATGGGAAGCGATTCAGCATTATGGCAAGCCACTCATGTTTGTGCGTGGCATGCGTAAACAATCCGTTGTTACAGATGAAGACGAAGCTGAACTGCGCAAACGTGCAGGCAGTGTGCGAGTTGAACACATAGAAGAAGCTGGCCACAGCGTGCAAGGCGACACTCCATTAGAACTCGCCGAGTTAATCCGCGATTTCGTTGATCTGTAATTTTTGAGCGTTATCGCTCGCCAGAGAGAAAATCCATTGCTGATTGCGTCATAGCACGGTCAAAACCCACTACCAAGTGTCGGTTTGCAAATACAGACTGATACTTCCAGCCCAGTCTCTTGGCCATATCTCGTGCATTCACTGGCGCACTCACTTGATCTCCGCGCGCAATAGTCACCAACACATTTGCCTCAGAGGCATCTGCTGATGCTTTCACTGCACCTAGTGGCCGCACAGCAGCAGGCAAAGCGGTACAAAAGCCATATTCCACGGCACCTTTTCCAAAACCAAAATACTTGTCGCTCATTGCCTCATATGCCTGCGCGATGGAGGCAGCGTGGGCCTGCGACGCATCTGCACATTGCGAATACGCATCTGTTTGTACTGGTGCCACCCCGGCAAGAGCCTGTAATCTCACGGATGAACCCACCATCACCTCATCGATCGCATTAAAGAACACCCCAGGATTCCCATCGGCTAACGCGTGTTCAGCCGCACGGGCAATCACTTCATTCGTGATACCTGCAGGTACCCGACCAAGTCGCATATCTGTTTTCAACAGATTCAAACCAGTAGCCACATTTGCGTTAATCGTGCACGATAAATGTGAAGCACACCACTTCACTGCTGTCAGGACACCTAGTTCACTTGCAGCAATATTATTGCTCACCTGTTTCATTGGTGACACCGATGGATCCATCGGAGAATCGACAACCACGGAGTAAAAATCGTTCGGCCGCTGCATGACCCATGCCGTCACCGCAGTAGCGCCTGTGCCCCAACCAATCACTGAGACTTTCTTTTGCCCAAGCGCACGACGCACCATGTCAAGGTCATCAACTGTGTTCAGAGTTCCTACGTTGTGTTCGGCACCAGTTGGTAACGCAGACTCGGCAGACCCGCGCGGTGCCACTGCAACAACATTGAAAGAGTTGATGCGCGGGCCATACGTAAGCACAGCTTGTTCCACCATGTCGCGTGCTGATGTACCCCACTTCTTGTCTGGCACAAGAATAAGAGTGCGAGCGTCATCTGAGACGTTCGACGTGCGGCGATAGAGACCTAACGTGAAATTCTCTGAAGATGCAGTCGCGTGATCAACAGGAATTTGCATCTGACCACACTCGATGGCACCGCAGGGCAACCATGTGATATCTGATGCTGGCGCAGATGCAACAGACGAAATTTCCTCAGAGGAACACGCAGCAACGGATGCAACAAGAGCGCACAAGAGAATTCCCAGCACAGAGCGGGAATGAACGTGACTTAACGCGATGCGGCGCGTACAGAGAAAGTGACCGATTGAGATGACACAATTGTGCCGTCAATTACCACTACTGCGTGCAATTTATTGATTTTGCCCCTCGCAGACCTGACGACAAACTTGGATTTGGCAGCCTTGCTCACAAGTTTTCCGTTGCGATACAGGGCAACGACGGCACCACGAGGAGCAGACACTGTGACTTGGAACTTTTTCCCAATTCGCTTCACCTTGGTAATTGCCACCGTGGCAGGCGCGACAACAGGAGCGGCGACTGGTACTCGCGGTGCTGCACTCGGTGGCGTACCAACAACTGGAGCAGTTGGAGTATCTGCCACTGGCGCAACCGGCTCAGGGTCGTTGCCATAATCAATAGAAGAAGTGTCCTCGTCGTCGACATTCACTGACCGACCAATCGCAGGATCTTGAACATCAATTCCTGCACCCGAAGATGCAGAACTAACGCGCTGGTACAACAATGCGTTCACTGTTGAAGAGTCGATTCCTGACACAACTCCGACACTTGCATCTGAACTGAGTTGTGCACCCACTTGAGCAGGCGTGAGAGAACGTGCATTACCAAGAATCAGTGCTGCAACTCCGGCAACATGTGGCGAGGCCATAGAGGTTCCCGACATCAGTGCAGTTGCGTTATTGCCAGAAATTGACGCAGACGTAATGGAACTACCTGGCGCAAAAATATCTACACATGCACCAACATTTGAATAGTACGCACGAGAATCTGTGATTCCAGTTGCACCTACAGTGATTGCAGCAGGTGCACTTGCAGGTGATTTTGTACACGCATCTGTTGACTCGTTGCCAGACGCAACCACCATGGTGATGCCATCAGCCACTGCGCGCGCCACAGCATCGTTAATCGCGAGGTCGTAACTGCCACCAAGGCTCATGTTGGCTACCGCGGGAACTCCGGCAACATGGTGATTAATCATCCAGTTAATGCCTGCAACGACGCCAGCTGTGGAACCGCTTCCGTAACAATCAAGAACACGCACTGGCACAATGTTTGCCTCAACTGCGAATCCGTATTTTGCACCAGCAACTGTTCCCGCAACATGAGTTCCGTGACCATGACAATCTGCAGAACCGCGACCATCGCCAATGGACGAATAGCCACTTGAAACACGGCCTGTAAATTCAGAATGGGCTGCGGACACGCCGGTATCGATGACATACGCAGAGACTCCAACGCCTGTGCCCGCGCGAGTAATTAGCCCATCAAGCGGAAGAGCACGTTGATCTGAGCGATCTAATCCCCATGACGACGCAGTAACTGCTGGAATACCTACAGCAACTGGTGTGGCTTCATTTGATGACGCCGACGCTGGGCTTGTGCCAACTGCGTTTGTGGCCGTAACGACGAATGTGTACACAGCACCATTAGAAAGGCCAGTTACAACACAGGCATTCGTGGTTGTAGTGCACGAGAAGGCACCAGGCGAAGAGACAACTCTGTATGAAGTAATGGAAGATCCACCATCTGACGATGGTGCGGACCATCTCACTGCTACACGAGTATCGCCCGCAGTTGCCACAACATTGAGTGGTTCGGTCGGCGCAGTTGCTACCGCCCGGGGCGTCACGGTGACAGTTGCAGAAGCAGGACTAATTCCATATGAGTTCACTGCTTTAATGCGCACAGCTACTGGAACATTGGGAGTCATGTTGGTGAGTGAAGCAGTTGTTGCTGCACCGACACCGTCATTCCACACTGTCCATGTTGATGACGAGTTCACACTGTATTCAACGATGTAATCAGAAATTGTTGCGTAGCTGCTAGTAACTCGCGACCACGAAACATTGACAGTGGTGTTGTTCGCGGTTGCGCTCACCGACGACGGAGGATTTGGAATGCCCACAAGTTTGGGCTGCAATGTCACAACGCTTGATGCCGCACTGGAGCCCACTGCATTTATGGCTCGTGCCCTAAACGAGTACGACACACCACCAGCAAGACCCACAATCTTGGAAGATCGATATGTAGCCGTGGTGGTTGCGGCCGTATTCCATGTTGCACCGGCGTCTGTTGAAGACTCAAGAACGTAACTAGTGACAACGCTTCCACCATTCGATGCAGGCGTACTCCATGAAAGATATGCAGTATTGCCAAAGATGAACCCATAAATATTCCGAGGCGCGCTTGCAACCGACGGCGCAGGAGGTGTCGCAATTACTGCAACAGAAGCTTGGCTTTCACCGATGGCATTTAGTGCACTCACGCGGAACATATGTGAAGTGCCGCCAATTAAACCAGTGAAAGTAAATGAACGAATTGAGGCAGAAATAGTGGCCGCACGATTCCATGTTGCTCCTGAATCTGTGGAGTATTGGGCTACATACCCTGTGATGGAAGTTCCACCATTGGTGCTAGGAGTTGACCAATACAGAGACGCTGCGTTGTAGTTCACATTTACATACAAAGATCGTGGAGCGCTCGGCACTGCGAGTGGAATAGGAGTAACACGTACGGTTGCTTCAGGACCAGTGCCGTATTCGTTCGTCGCACGAACTCGAATGATGTGTTCGACCCCGCCCATCAAACCAGACAGAGTTGTGCTTCGCCATGCCGCACTCACGCGAACGCTGCCGCTGTACGTAGTGCCACCATCGACGGAATAATCAACAACGAAACTCTGCAATGTTCCGCCACCCATATCAATTGGTGTTGACCAATACACAAAAGCACCTAATAGTCGTGCCGTTGCAGCAACGGAGCGCACTACCGATGGCGGGTTAAACGACAATGGCGTCAATGTGACCGTATTGCTTGGAACACTTGCACCACCTGAATTGACTGCACGAACGCGGAACTGATACGCAACCCCTGCACTCAGTCCAGAGAAGCTTGCTGTGCGCAATGTGGAGACCGCATCGGGCAAGACTGACCATGTTGCGCCAGCATCTACCGAAACTTCAACGGTGTAATCGGTGATAGCACTTCCACCCGGGGACAACGGTGTCTGCCACAACAGCGATACAGTTTGACGTCCAACAGAACCAGTGAGCGAACGCGGCGCAGTTGCAACACCAGGTAACGCAGGAATTGCAGTGACTACTGCCGACGCAGTGCCTGTGCCCACCGAATTGATTGCAGATACTCGGAACGAATACGAGGTGCCGTTTGTCAGTGATGAAACAACTACCGAAGTACCAGAAGTACTAACGGACTGCCACTCAGTTCCATTAGTTGAATACTGAACGAGGTACGAAGTAATCGCTGCTCCACCATTTGATACTGGTGCTTTCCATGTAAGCGACACCGACTCATTACCAGATAGGGCTGAGGAGATTGATGGTGCGCTAGGTGTTGTTGCTGGAGCCGGCGCAAAAGAACCGGAATAGATCAATCGGTTCGGTGAAGCCGTTCCCGCGTCTAGAACTACGTTCGAAGTAGATGCTGCCAACAGCGTGGATGTCACGGTTGCTGGAGTAGCAGTTGGATTTGTCTGGAGATACAAAGCGGCAACGCCAGCAACATGTGGCGATGCCATGGACGTGCCCGACATAGTCGTGAGGTCATTTGTACTTCGAATATATGACGACATAATTGACACGCCTGGAGCGAAGATGTCGACACAGGAACCGAAATTCGAAAAACTAGCTCGTGAATCTGCAGAATTTATTGCGCCAACAGTTATGGCTGAAGGTTCGCTGGCTGGAGAGACAGCGCATGCATTGCCGTTGTCATTTCCTGCAGCCACCACCATGGTGATTCCGTCGGCAACTGCGCGAGCAACTGCAGAGTTCAGTGAGTTTGAAAATCCGCCACCAAGACTCATGTTTGCAACTGCTGGTGTTCCTGCAACGTGGTTCGTGATTGCCCACTCAATACCGGCGATAACTCCGGATACAGAACCCGAACCCGAACATGACAACACGCGAATAGGGACAAGCTGTGCAGACTTTGCAACACCATACGTACTGCCACCAACAGTTCCTGCAACATGAGTACCGTGACCGTGGCAATCATTGCTGCCCGCACCATCGGAGATTGCAGTAAATCCGCTGCGGACGCGCCCGGTGAATTCTGTGTGCGTAGACATAATGCCCGAGTCAATGATGTACGCAGTAACGGCTTCACCAGTATTGGTGTATGTGTACTTACCATCACGGGGATTGAAGCGTTGATCTATACGGTCGAGTCCCCATGGTGCTCCAGCTTGATCTGCATCAACACCCACCACACGGTCTGGCTCAATCTCAATAACGTTTGGATTGGCTCGCAGGTCTGCAACTTCTTCGGGGCTGAGATCTGCAACGAAACCGTCAACAGAATTTGTGAAGAAAGCAGAAACGTTTTCTGCCAATGATGCTGCAGCAACTGCTGATGCAGTGCGCGAAGTGAATTGCACGATGTAACGATCTGGGATGACATCGCCAACCTGTAAACCTGCTGGCGCATCGAGGCCAAGAACGTTGTCGGTGGAAGTCTCATTGAGTTGAATCGACCTGTTGGGAGCAACCATGCGAATATCGCTATCAGCACCAAGGCCAATGGCTTGAGCGGTTGTGAGGCGTTGTACCTCTACCGAACCGTCTTGGCCGACAATGACATAATCGGCGGCATTGCTAGCACTGGCTGAAACAGGGAAAACCGCACTAATAGATAAGGCAAGGATGCCCGCCGAGATACCACGGGAAATTCGGCCAAACATCACAAAAACAGCCTACGGCATGGCCAGAATGATGCCTAGTCGCCCAGTGTCACACTCGCCATTTCAGGGGTGAACAAGGGAATTTGCCGGCCTATCGGGCGAATATGGCCACCAACACAGGTGTGACAATGAGCCCAGGCAACAGGGAGCCCAACTTGATGCGCTTGATCTCTAACAGGTTCAGCCCAATGGCCAGCACCGTGAATCCGCCTGCCGCGAACATTTCTGTTCGCATACGGTCGTCGAGGAGCGAGTCAATACCCGTGCCACCCAACGTGAGGAGGCCTTGCACAATGAATACACTCACAGCACTAAACGCTGCACCAATACCGTATGCCGCTACAAAGATGATGCTCATGAAGCCGTCGAGTGTTCCCTTGATGATGTAGAGCTGCGGTGTTTTACCACTGGCATCTTCAATGGCGCCCAGAATGGTCATTGGGCCAACGCAGAACAGCAACGTTGCAGTAACGAAACCCTGCACAAACGTGCTCTCTTCGCCCGAATTCTTTGCAAACCTTTTGCGCAGCATTTCACCAAGACCTTCTAACCGGTCTTCAATGCGCAGTAATTCGCCGATGATTGCACCGAGCACCATGCCCACGAGTGGAAACACAAGATTGTGCGTGTCCATCACATTGCTGATGCCCATCACAAGAGTTGCAAGACCAATGACCTGCACAACAATGGTGCGAATGGAGTCCTTGATGCGGTGACCAATGAAATAGCCAACACTTCCGCCCACCAAA
>SYAZ01000020.1 GCA_005788815.1 Actinomycetota bacterium
AGAACAAGCAATGGTTGATTGGAAAGCAGACACTTTGCAGGGCGACGTGTCCGACCGATGCCGAGCAGCTTTGCGCTCGATGATGAGTCAACTTGGCGATGCAGCAGTCTCTGGTGTGCGTGACCCACGCGAAGTGGTATCCCCATACATAGAAGCAATGCTTGCTGTGCGCGCAATTGTTCGTGCAGAAAAGCGATTCGATCTCTCCGACATCATCCGTGACGCATTCGCGTCACTAAACATTGAGGTACGCGATACGCCACAAGGCGCCGAGTGGTCTCTACCGAATGAGTAGTTCTACACGTGGTGAACGTGTGCGATCCGTGATCGCCCACGAATGCCAGCCAACGCGTACACCGCGATAAACACAACGGTTGCGGTGAGAATAATGGTTGCGCTTGCAGACGTGTCAAGGAAGTACGACGCGTACATTCCCACACCAGCAGTCACCGCCCCAATGAGTGGCGAAATCCACAACATGCGGGCAAATGAATTGGTGAGCATGCGTGCAGTGGACGCAGGGATGACCAACATTGCAGAAATCAACAGGGTTCCGATGACACGCATGGTGACAAGAATGGTGAGCGACAACATTGCCATGAGCAATGCCTCTACCCACGCAACGCGAACTCCGGATACTTCCGCTACTTCGGGGTCAAACGTTGCAAACAACAGTGCGCGATAGAACGCGAGAATAAGCACAACTGTAAATACGGTCGCCAGCACGACAGCCAAGATGTCAATTGGCTTCACGCCCAAGACACTGCCGAAGAGAACTGCTTCAATACTCTTCTGCGCCTGTCCATATCTGTTCAGAAGCGCCAGACCGAGAGCGAATGAAGCAGTAGTCACAACACCGATGGCGGCGTCGGCCCCAATCAAACGTTTGCGTGCAATTCGCCCAATCAGAACACCCGAGATGATTCCCCACACGCCAGCGCCAACGAAGTAATTGATGCCCATCACTGCTGACGCTGCTGCCCCACCAAAAACTGCGTGTGACAACCCGTGACCGATGTAGCTCATGCCACGCAGAACAACAAAGACGCCAAGAAGTCCACACAAGCCTCCGGCAATCGTCGCAACAATGATTCCGTTCGTAAAGAATTGATAATTGAAAGGCGTGAAGACGCCACCAACGAGAGAAATCATTACACCAACTTCCCTAACCGCTTTGCCACATCGGTGCCACCGTGATCGAGTACTACTGGCATGCCTTCATGCAGCAACACTTCCATTGGCGCTCCATATGTTTGCTCTAAAACCTCCGAGGTCAACACATCAATGGGCGCCCCATCGGCAATTACTTCGCGATTGAGGCACACCATGCGTGGAAGGTGTGCGGCCAAACCATTCAGGTCGTGTGTCGTCAACACAATCGACACACCATCGTCATGGAGGTCGGCCAAAAGATGCAGCACTTCATGACGCGTGCGAATGTCTACTCCAGAAGTCGGTTCATCAAGAATCAGTAACTCAGGTTGGTGAAACAACGCACGCGCAACAAACACTCGTTGCTGTTGCCCACCACTTAATTCGCGAATGTGGCGCTCGTGAAGGCCACCAAGGCCAAGTCGATCGAGAACCTCTAAAGCCGCCCTTCGCTCTTCTGCAGTAATACGTGGGCGTCGCCCCACTTTGCTGCGCGTCATCACCATGACTTCAAGAACCGTGACCGGGAAATTCCAATCAACTGATTCCACTTGTGGCACGTAACCCATGCGTAGGCCAGGCTTCATAGTCACATGACCACTTTGTGGCTTGACAGCGCCCAGGACAGCCTTCAGCAAGGTGGTCTTACCCGAGCCAGATGGACCAACGATTCCTACAAAGTCACCTTTTCGAACAGTGAAATGCACATCATGGACAACAAATGCCGAGTCGTACGCACATGAGATGTGCGCACACTCAACGAGGACTTCGGGACTCACTGAGGATAAAAGGCCTTATCGGTTACCCCTGCGTCAATCTTGACTGCTTTGAGTGCCGCAGAGTCTCCACCAAGTGCTTCCACCATGGTGATGAAGTTGAATTTCATGAGACCAGCCCAGGAATGGTCGGCATCGCCAGGCTTTCCTGGCAAGTCATCGTCACGAAGTGAATCGACATAGCGCACGCCGGTCTCTTTCCCAATTTGTTCCAAAATCGGTGAAGGAAATACTTCACTACCAAAAATCGCTTTGACGCGTTCTTCCTTCACTTGGTCAATGAGAGTTGCAACGTCTTTAGCAGTTGGTTCTTCGAAAGACTGCGGCTGCATCGCGCCAATGACTGAGTATTGATAATTCGCGGCGAAGTACGCATACGCATCGTGATACGTGAGCAGTTTCCGCTGGTTAGCAGGCACTGTTGCCGAAGCTGTAGTCATCGCTTCATCCAGTTGCATACCAATCGAAGAAAGTACCTCATAGTTTTTGTCGTATGTATCCACATTGCTCGGATCTGCATTGACCAACGCATCTCGAATAATGGTCGCGTACGACATTGTCATCGGTGGGTTAGTCCACAAATGCGGGTTTGGCTTTCCGCCAGCCTTTGGAAATGAGAAGTCATACAGCCACAGCGATGGAGCAAGAGTTGCGGTGCCCAATTCGCAGAGAACTGCATTCTTTGCATTGGCATCAGCCATCTCGCGTGTGGGCTCTTCCAAACTCAAACCATTCATGAAA
Source organism: Actinomycetota bacterium (assembly GCA_005788815.1). Lineage (GTDB taxonomy): Bacteria > Actinomycetota > Acidimicrobiia > Acidimicrobiales > Ilumatobacteraceae > UBA2093. Next base: position 2,670 of record SYAZ01000020.1, read on the forward strand.
ACAATGTCTGATGTTTCAAGAGTCTGCGCTGCGCTTGGCGGCGGTTCGAAGGTATGCGAATTAGTTCCTTCAGGGACAATGCCTGTCACTTTGGTGTTTGTGCCTGCCGCAATGATTCCCACAAGGTTGGTAATTGGCGCCACTGTTGATGCAACACGCACTGCTCGACCCTTGACCTCGGTACCGCCCTTGCAAGCCGCAAAAGCTGCTTGCAGACCTTCATCGCTAGCAAATGGGTCAGCCATGTTCTCTTCATCTATCCCATCTGGCGCAGGAGGTTGCGTCACTACGACTCGGTCTGATGACTCGTTACCCGAGCAAGCGGGGAGAAGAAGGGCAAGAACAAGAACCGGCGCAATTCGACGAATTTTCATTCTTTTAGGCTACTTGCCC
>SYAZ01000021.1 GCA_005788815.1 Actinomycetota bacterium
AAGGTGAGGGTCGCGAGTTCGAATCTCGTCGTCCGCTCCAATAGACATTTGGCCCCCAGCCATTTTGGGGGCCTTTGTCGTATCTGAGGGGGTACAACATGGCTGTCCAATTTGGTGTCCATCTGGGGGCGCAAAATGCTTCTGTCGCAGATCTACGCGCACTGTGGAAGTGGTTAGACACCTCGGGCGTCGATTGGATTTCCCTGTGGGATCATCTGTACGAGGCGCCGCCTGCCGGCGGCACGCAGCCACACTTTGAGGCGTTCTCCATGTTGGGAGCGCTAGCCGCTGACACAACACATGCACGACTTGGTTGCCTGGTGTTTTGTTCGCAGTATCGCAACATCGGTGTTCTCATGAAGGGTGCAATCTCGGTCGACCATCTATCTGGCGGTCGTTTTGAACTGGGAATGGGAAGCGGTTGGCACGACCAAGAAGCAACCGCATTTGGAATTGATTTTCCATCGCAAGGCGATCGATTCAAAGTTCTTGAAGGCCAATTGCAAGCAATCAATAAATGGCGAAATGGTGAGCGCGTCACGCAAAGTTCTCCCGGCGTCGAACTACGTGACGCATCGATGGTGCCTTCTGCGATGGGTGCATTGCCGTTGTGGCTCGGCGGCCTTGGTCCAAAGCAAACATTGCGTATGGCAGGTGCATATGCAAACGGCTGGAATGCTGCGTATGCGAGCCCCACTCAATACAAAGAATTGAATGGCATCTTGGATGATTGGTGCGTAAAAGCGGGGCGCGCACCTACAGATGTTGAACGCAGCATCAATCTGTCTTTCGGTCTGAGCACAGAAGACATTGGCGTTGTCACTCAGCAGTTGCACGTCCAGTGGGGTGCAGCATCAGAACGAATCATCGCTGGCTCGCTACTAGGTCGCCCCGAAGATGCCATGGAGCAAATCGCGCCGTTCGTAGAGGCGGGCGCACAACTCATCAATATCGCAATTCGTCCGCCATGGAATCAAGAAATTTTGGCTGAGTACATCGAAGCCATAGTTCCGATAATGAAAAAGGAATGGGGTACGGTTCTGTAGGAACCGAGGTCACATGGATTTTGAAACTGTTTTGTATGAGGTAGCCGACGGCGTTGCCACAATCACTCTCAATCGTCCTCAAGCAATGAATGCCTGGACTCCACAATTGAGCGACGAGTTGTCTTTGGCCATGGGTGCCGCTGATGCAAACGACGATGTGCGCGCAGTAGTACTCACAGGTGCAGGAAAAGCATTTTGCGTAGGCGCAGACCTCAGTGATGGTGAAGAGGGTTTTAGGGCGGGCCAGCAAAGCCGTCGCGAAGGTCCACGTTGCATGCCGTACAAAGTGCGTAAGCCAGTCATCGCAGCCATCAACGGGCACGCGGTCGGAGTTGGCATTACATATCCCATGCTGTGCGACATCCGAATTGTTTCCGAGTCAGCAAAGATTCAATACGCCATGGTGCGTCGCGGCATTTTGCCTGAATTAGGTTCGCATGTTCTTCTGCCTCGCGTTATTGGATTTTCGCGTGCCGCAGACTTGTTGCTCACCGGTCGACTCATCATGGGCACAGAAGCGGCAGAGATGGGATTAGCTTCACAAGCTCTTCCCACCGAAGAGGTTTTACCGGCCGCGATGACAATTGCTCGCGATATCGCAGAAAATGTGGCACCTGTGTCAGCGGCTCTTGCAAAACAACTGATGTGGAATGGCCTCACTGTAGGTATCGACGAAATGATCGCAGCCGAGGGACGATTGTTGCCAGGCCTCATCAAGGCACCCGACTCTGGCGAAGGAGTTCGTGCGTTCTTTGAAAAGAGAACACCGAAATGGCAGATGCAGGTCTCGACCGATATGCCAGACCTCGGCTTGTGACTTCGCCGCGCCGTGTAACGGCTCTAGCCATCCTTTGTATGGCTGTCTCTTTTGCTCTTGCTCTTGTAGCAGCGGTGCGAATCACGGGCCCATCCATTCGTCCAGACGAATGGGGCTATCTGCTGAACGGTCAGGTATTGCTTGGGCACGAAGAAGTGCGTCTGCCGTTCTCCGAGATGTATCCAGCAGGTTTTGGTGTCGTCACTGGCGCTTGGGCATGGATAAGTGGGTCATTGCAGACTGCTTTTCGTCTCACTCTGTTTACAAACATTGCCCTGATTGCAGTGCTCGGTTCTTTAGTTTTCTCCTTTGCAGTGCGCACGTTACATGCGAGTCGCACTACCGGGTATCTGATTGCTGCTCTCGTTATCGCATCGCCGGGAACACTGGCTGGGTCACTCTTTTCGTTACCAGAAACTCTCTGCAAAGTGGTCTTCATGCTCCTTGTGGTGCTGGTAGCGCGCTTGGTGTCTGAACCTCAAGTTTTTCTTGTAGTCATGTTTGGTGCACTCAGTGGCGTAGCACCAGTTTTTTCAGGCCGATTGGTGGCAATCACTATCAGTGCGGCAGTGCTGTTGGTGCTCCTTTTATGGAAACGGGTTTTGAATCGCTCACTCGTTCTATTCGGTGCTGTTTCGATCCTTGTGGGCTATGTCATCACTCGCATCTTGAACTCTGTTGTTCGTGACGTGTTGTATTTCGGAAGGCCATCTGGCGAGAGTCGAATTTTAGATCGTGCTCTCACAGTGCATTTGTGGCCCGAGGTGATTCGAGAGGTGGCTGGTCAAGTTTGGTATGTATCTGCTGCTACTGCATGTTTGGGTGTAGTTGCTGTGGTGGTGATGGTTCGCGTGATTGTTCAGAATGCGCCAGATGGTTCGAGAAACACCGATCACTCAGTTGAACGATTTTCGTATGCATTTATCTTGATGACCTTTTTCCTTTTGATCATGCTTGGCGCACTCCAATTGGCATTAGGCAAGAGGGCCGACCATTTCATTTACGGTCGATACGTAGAGATGTGTGTTCCTGCTTTGTTTGTTGTGGCGACGGTTTATCTGGTGCGTGCGCAGTCATCCATGCTTCGCTTGTGGAAACGAGCGATTGTTTTTTACGCTTCGCTGACTGTTGTGTATGTGGCGTTGGAAAGAGCAGACGTAGTGTGGCGTGCTGTGTCTATTGATGGCCCGATGCGCACAGCCAATGTGTTGGCTATTGATGCTTTAAGTCACGCGGTTCGTCACCCCGGACTGCTGACCATGACGCCGATTGTGTGTGGCATCAGCATTTTCATTATGTATTTGTATAAGCGCAAGCAAGATGCCGGTGTGGTCGTGCTGATAGGGCTATTAGTTCTTTCATCTGGATGGACAACATTGTCAACAATGGTGAACAGGTCGTCACCAGACAAAGGCGTAGGGATCGCTCTGCAGGGCGTGAATCACTCAGATGCATCTCGCGTTGCTTATGACGGTTTGAAGCCGCAAGACCGCAACTATTACACCTTGCGATATGCCTCCCATCCCTCACTTATTGTGTGGGTGGATACTCGGTCTGAGATTCGAATCCCAGATTCATTCTCTTGTCTCTATGGCTATAACGACCGTATGCCGGTGGACGGGGAGTGGGAGATTGTCGGTCGCGAAACATCTATCAACAGGGTGCTGTGGCGCCGAGTGGGGCAGTCATCCTGCTGATTTAGGTACACCTGCTTTGCGTCTAAGGTGTGACTATGAAAACAGCAAATGTCAATGGAATAACACTCGCGTTTGAAGACTCGGGCGGCTCTGGTCCCGTCGTCATCTTGAGCCACGGCTTTCTCATGGACCACTCCATGTTTGATGCTCAAGTAGCCGCACTCAAGAATTCGTACCGCGTTATCACTTGGGACGAAAGAGGTTTTGGCGAAACTCGCGCAGACGCCGATTTCACGTATTGGGATTCCGCCAATGACGTGTTAGCACTCATGGATCATCTGAATATCGCCTCCGCTGTTGTGGGTGGAATGTCGCAAGGAGGCTTCTTGTCTTTACGCGTAGCTCTCACGGCCCCCGAGCGTGTGAAAGCACTTATCTTGCTCGACACACAAGCAGGCACAGAAGACCCTGCAACGATCGAGCCGTATAACCAACTTCATGCTGCATGGGTGGAACATGGCGCAGTTGCTGTACAAGACATCATTGCTGGAATCATCCTTGGCCCAGGTGAGTGGAGCGAATGGTTCGCTAAGTGGGGTGCCATGGAGCCCAACCAGTTCACAAAGGCGTTCAACTGCCTCATGCATCGCGACGACATCACCAGTCGATTGCCTGAGATTTCTTGTCCTTCCCTGATTGTTCACGGAACTGCAGACGTTGCTATTGGAATGGACAAAGCTGAAGTTCTGCGTGACTCTCTTGCCGGCCCCACGACTCTTGTTGCTATCGAGGGTGGTCCACATGCTGCAAACATGACTCATGCCGAGCCCGTGAACGCCGCAATCCTCCAATTCTTAGGGTCGCTCGCGTAACTGAAAGACTATGGTTCTCAACCATCAGGGGGAACTATGCCGTTAGAACTAGATTTCGGACCTGCAGCCCAGGCCTTTCGTGCAGAACTACGTGAATGGCTTGAAGCCAATAAGCCAGCAGAACTAATTGGTGTTTCTGCAGATGCACTTGCACGAGGAAAAATGACTCCTGCTGCGCGTGAATGGGTGAAGAAACTCTCCGACAACAAGTACATGTGTGTGTCTTGGCCAAAAGAATATGGCGGCCGTGGTCTCAGTGGACTCGAAGTAGCCGTGATGAACGAAGAATTCGCTCGTGCAAACGTTCCGCGCATCACTCGCGGTATGGGTGAGTGGCTCGTTGGCCCATCCATCATTGTGTGGGGAACAGAAGAACAAAAGAAGAGATTCCTGCCGCGCATCATTGACGGTACAGATCGTTATTGCCAGGGATTCTCCGAGCCAGACGCAGGTTCTGACCTTGCTGCCTTGAAAACGCGCGGCGTCATTGACGGTGAAGAGGTGGTAATCACCGGACAAAAAGTGTGGACATCGGGTGCTACCGAAGCAAACATGATGTTCTGTCTGTGTCGCACAGATTTCGACGTACCGAAGCACCAGGGAATCTCATATGTTCTCTTGCCGATGTTCCATGATGACAAGTCATCAAATGGTGTTGAGTTACGCCCCATTCAGCAACCACATGGCGCTTCGCACTTCACAGAAACATTTCTCACAGAATCACGTGCGCCAGTTGCAAACATCATTGGCGGCATGAACAATGGCTGGCGCGTCACCATGACAACACTTGGTAACGAGCGTGGTGGAAATGCCACCACGCAACATGTGGAGTTCACGCGTCAATTCTGGGACGGTGTAGAGCTTCTCAAACAGTCGGGCAAGACCGCAGATCCCGTCGTTCGTCAGCAACTTGCATGGGCGTTCACCCACGTAGAGATCATGCGTTTCCAGGGTTTGAAGCTGTTGTCTGAAGTTATTGCACGCAAAGAACCGGGACCAGCTGCGTCTATCAACAAAATGTTTTGGTCAGAGTACGCGCAAAAGTTCAGCACGTTCATGGTGAATGCTCGTGGAGCCGATTCGCTTCTGATTGAGAACGACAAAGACGGCAAGTACGAAGTGGATCGCTGGATTGGTTCGATGTTCCAGCATCGATCATCGACAATCTGGGGTGGTACAGCCCAAGTGCAGCGCAACATTGTGGGAGAACGGGTACTCGGGCTCCCGAAGGAGCCCGACCCGAACAAGCCTCGTCCGCAAGTGGACTAAGCGTTGTTCCTCAGCATTGCTGAGGGGATGATTATTCCTGTTCCTCTGCGTCTTTGCCGGTCTCGAACGCACTGCCGCGTTGAGTCTCTTCAAAGCGACGCTTCTTTTCACGCATGTTCTTGATTGCAGTAGACGTGCTGGTGAACGCAAGACGAGCGTTTGCGCCGTCGCGTTTCCACTGCTGGGTGTCTCCTGCGTGAATACCCATGCGCTCTGCATCGTTGTATGCGTCAAGACCTGCTGAAAGGTAGATGAAGTTCCAACCTGCCTCAGTGCGTTCTGCGATGAGTTGACGAATCTGTTCAAGCGTGAACTCACGACTCTGGTTCTCTTCACCGTCGGTGATTGCCACAAAGATGACGTCTTGTGGTGCAAGCCCCGCAGCTACGCGTGCCTCACCGTCCACCTTTGCACGACCGATCGCTAATCCCGTTGCGTCGAGCAGGGGAGTGCCGCCGCGCGGTTGAAAGGTTTGACCGGTGAGGTGGGTGATCTCTGCCAACGGAGCTCCCCAGACGGTGACGTCTTGAGGATCTTGTGAGTCGAACTGGATGATGGACATGCGTGCATCGTTTCCATTGCTCCGTTGGTCATCGACAAAGGTGTTGAACCCTCCGATGACGTCTGATGCGATGGTTGCCATTGAACCTGAACGGTCAATGAGTACCACGATGTGGGTGTTGTTTTCTATTGATGGGGCCATTGTGTCTCCTTGTAAGTATGTCCTCCGATTAAGGACATATCTACAAGATACCAAAGGGGTGGGTCATAATTACCCTAATTGGCAGAAAACAGTTATCGACGCGTCTTTGTGTCTTGTGATCGGCGAAA